>DATGIA010000149.1:0-23647 GCA_035307465.1 Steroidobacteraceae bacterium | reverse complement strand
CTTCGCGCCGCCGTGGATCGCCTGGGCCGCCACCGCGATCGTGCTCCTCGGGGTGAGCGCGACCGCATGGGTCGGCTGGCGCGCGCTCACCCACCCGCTGCGTGCAGCGCAGACCGCTCAAGCAGCGAATGCGCGTTCGGTGATCACAGGCCCCGCGGGGGCGAGCCGGGCCTCTTCAGCGGGCGGCGCCGAGCGCCTCGGTGCGACCCTGGCCGCCCTCTCGAAGCGCACGGACGCGAATTCGCCGGCGGATCCCGCGGCAACCAATACCTCGCCGACAGATCCCGCCTCGATGGGTGCCGCGCCGACGGATCCGGCGCCGGGGTCCGCCGTCGCGACCGCTGCTGGTGCGCGGCCCCCCGCCGGCGCTGCCGCGAGCTCACCCGTCGCCCTGAACGAGCTGCTCAAGGCGAATGCGGCGAACACCACCGAGGCCGCGGCATTTCGCCGGCTGCTCTCGCTGTGGGGCACGGCGCTGACGACCGATCGCGATCCCTGCGGGCAGGCCAGCAAAGCCGGTCTGGCCTGCCTCGAGCAGCGGGGCTCCTGGGCCGAGGTGCGCGCGCTCAACCGCCCCGCAATCCTCACGCTCATCGATGATTCGGGCCGGCGCCATCGCGTGGTGCTGTCCGGACTCGATGCGCACACCGCGACGCTCGATCTCGGCGATCACGACGTGCGCGTGCCGCTCGAGGATCTCTCGCCCGACTGGTTCGGCGAGTTCACCGTCGTGTGGAAGCCGAAAACCACGCACACGCGGGAGCTGTCGATGGGGATGCAGGGCGATGAGGTGCGCTGGCTGCGCCGCAGCCTCAATGCGCTCAAGGGAACGGCGGCCGACCCCGCGAGCGGCGATGTGTACGATCAGGATCTCGCGGTCGCCGTGCAGAACTTTCAGCGTGCGCATCGCCTCAACGCGGATGGTATCGCCGGCGTGCAGACGCAGGTGGTCCTCGACACGGCGCTCGCCGAGCCCGGCTCGCCGCTCCTCATCCGTCTGCCGCGCAGCTAAGGCCGAACCCGCATGTCCTTCATTCTCGATGCCTTGAAGAAGTCCGAGCTCGAGCGCCAGCGTCAGTCGACCCCGGGCCTGGTGGAGGCCGGCATCGTGCGGCCCCGGGCGCGCTTGCCACTCTGGGCAATCGCGCTGATGCTGCTGCTCGGCGTCAACCTGCTGGTGCTCGCGGCGCTCGCAAGCCGCGGCATGCTGTTCGGCCCGCACCCGGTTGCGGCCGCGGGGAGCCGCAGCGGGTCGGAGCGCGCGACCTTGCGCAACGATGAGCCTGCCCGCAGCGGCGATGCGAGGCGCGGGATGGCATCCTCGGGCACTGCGGACTCGTCGACTGCGGACTCGTCGACCGCGGACTCGTCGGGCGCGTCGGGTGCGCCCTCCGCGCAGGCGCCCGGCGACTCGAGCATCGCGTCGAGCGCGCAGCCCGCCGCCCATCGCGTCGAGGCGCCCGCTTCGAATTTCAGCCCCATGGAAGGCAGCGGCGAGTTCGCGCCCGAGATTCCGGTCTCACAAGCGAGCGTCGCGCCCGCGCCGCCCGCCCCGCGCATCACCCATCATCGCGAGTCAAAGCCGCTCGTGCACGAGGATGAGCCTCCGGATGAGATCCTGCCCTCGATCGGGGAGATCCGCATGACGGGGCCGGAGCTGCATCTCGACGTGCATGTCTACGCCACGCAGCCCGCGGATCGGTTCGTCTACATCAACAATCGCAAGTATCGCGAGGGACAGACGCTCGAGGAAGGTCCGACGATCGAGCGCATCCGGCGCGACGGTGTGGTTCTCGCCTACGAGGGCGTGCGCTTCCTGCTGCCACGCCAGCACTGAGAGGGACCGGGGTCCCTGAGAAGGACCCGGGGTCGAAGACCTCCGGCGTCGGTCGGCGGACTCCCGGCCCGCCGCGCTATCATAGTCGCATGAGAAAAATTCTAACGCTGACGATGAGCGGTCTCGTCACGATCCTGCCGCTCGCGCTCACCGTGTACGTCATCTGGTGGCTGGTCGCGCATGTCGAGGGATGGCTGAGGCATGCGCTCATCGGCCTGCGCATCATCAGCCCCGAGCATTACTATCCGGGGCTCGGCCTGGTCACTGGATTCTTGCTGCTGCTGCTCGTGGGCGGTCTCGTCAATGCTTACTTCGGCAAGATCCTGCTCGGCTACTGGGACGATCTCCTCGGGCGCATCCCGTTCGTCAAGACGCTCTACGGGGGCTTTCGTGACGTCGTCAGCCTACTGCCCTCGGGGAGCGGGGACAGGCGGGATCTGCAGCGCGTGGTGCTCGCGCAGTTCGCCGACGTGCACGCGATCGGTTTCGTCACCCGCGAGGACGTCCCCGCGGCACTCCTGCCTCACGGGGGCAGCGATTGGGTCACGGTGTACTTCCCGATGAGCTACGCGTTCGGCGGCTACACCCTCTATCTGCCGCGCGCGCGCGTGCGCCCCCTCGACATCTCGGTCGAGGACGCGATGCGTCTCGCGATCACCGCCGGACTGACGGCGACACCCCGCGGCAAGTGAGCACGCGTGCCTGGCCGCGGGTCGCAGTGCTGCTGGCGCTCGCCGCGGTGGCGCGCGCCGCCGACCATCCGCTCGCCCTGACGACGACCGAGCGCTACGGTGCCTGGCGAGCCGCCGCGGCCCAGGCGCTCGGCGCCCGCAACGATCCCGACTCGATGGCCGCCGCAGCCGCTTTCAGCTACCTGGCGCGCGCACGGTCGCACGCAGAGCCCTCCCCCGGACACGCCGCGGCGGTCGAGCTCGCCTCGCGCGCGAGCGATCAGGACCCGGAGAACGCCGCGATCGCCTGGCTGCGGTTGCAGCTGTGCGCGGCGACGGCGGGCTGCGACATCCGCGACCCCGCGACCACGATGCGCTGGGTCGATGCCGACAATGGCGCCGCCTGGCTCTCGACCCTCGGGGTCGCACAGCGCGAGAAGAACGTCGTCGAGGTCGACCGCATTCTGGGCGAGATGGCGCAGGCCAGCCGCTTCGACTTCTACTGGAACCGCGTCGTGGTGCTGCTGTTTGATGCACTGAAGCGAGTACGATCGAGCCTGCCCTCGAGCTACGTGCCCAACGATCTGGCCCGCTACAATGAGGCGACGGGTGTCGCGGCCGCGGAGATCGTGGCGCCCCTGACGGCGCTGCAGGGCGCGTGTCGCGAGGGTCAGCTTTCCGAGCGGCGCGAGGCGTGCCTGAAGCTTGCGCGCATCATGCAGAGGAGCGATACGGTCGTGGCGCAGCTCGCGGGCTTCAGCATGGAAAAGCACTGGCTGACCCCCGACGGTCGGGAGGCTCGCGCTCTGGCCGTGCGCCGCCGCGCGCTCGAGTGGCGCGTCGCGAGCGCAAACCGCGCCGACGAGCCGCTGTTGCCGTGGCTGAAAAGCGCGCATGCAAGGCGCCGCATCGCCGCGATGCGCACGCTGCCCCGCGAGGAGGACGTCGACATCGCCATTTTGCGGGAGCATCACCTGCCGCTCGAGCCGCCGGAGGAACCCAAATGATCGAGCTCTACTACTGGCCCACGCCCAATGGGCACAAGATCACGATGTTTCTCGAGGAGACCGCGACGCCTTATCGTCTCGTGCCGGTGAACATCGGTCAGGGCGAGCAGTTCAAGCCGTCGTTCCTCGCCATCTCGCCCAACAACCGCATGCCCGCGATCGTCGATCATGCGCCGAGCGAGGGCGGCGGGCCGCTCTCGGTGTTCGAGTCGGGCGCGATCCTGTTGTATCTGGCGCAAAAGACCGAGCAGTTCATTCCGGCGCACGTGCGCGGCGCCACCGAGGTGCTGCAGTGGCTTTTCTGGCAGGTTGGCGGCCTCGGTCCGATGGCGGGTCAGAACCATCATTTCAACCGTTATGCGCCCGAGAAGATTCCGTACGCCATCGATCGCTACGTCAAGGAGACGAACCGTCTCTACGGCGTGCTCGACCGGCGGCTCGCGGACCGGGAGTTCGTCGCCGGCGACTATTCGATTGCCGACATGGCCTCGTATCCGTGGATCGTCCCGTACGAGGCGCAAGGCCAGCGCCTCGAGGACTTCCCGAACCTCAAGCGCTGGTTCGAGGCCATCAGGAGCCGGCCCGCGACCGTGCGCGCCTATGCGCTCGGTGCGCAGCTCAATGCGAATCCGCCCCTGACGATGACGGATGAGCAGCGCAAGATCCTGTTCGGGCAGACCGCGCAGTCCGTCAGGCCGCGCTGATGAGCGGCGGCCGGCATCGCGCGCCCGGCAGTCATCGCGCCGGCATGCTGCGCGCGGTGTTGATCTCGGCGGGCGGCGTGTCGCGCTTCGCGTCGTGGGCGGCAAACCAGGCGAGGGTGTAGCTCACCTTGGCGATGAGCAGGCTCGGCCGCGCCGAGATGTCGTGCGAGGCATTCGGCACGCGCACGAGCGCGGTGTCGACCTTGCGCAGCTTGAGCGCCTCGTAGAACTGCTCGGCCTCGCTCGAGGGCGTGCGGTAATCGGTCTCTCCGGTCATCAGCATCGTGGGGGTCGTCACGTGCCCGGCGTAAGCAAGCGGCGAGTGCTTCCAGTAGGCTTCGAGATCGTCCCACGGAAGCGCCGCGAAGCCATATCTGTAGAAATAGCTGGTGATGTCGGCAGTCAACACGAAGCTCGTCCAGTTGATCACGGGCTTGACCACCACGGCGGCGCGGAAGCGGTCGGTGTGGCCGACGATCCAGGAGCTCAGCACGCCTCCGCCGCTGCCGCCCGCCACGAACAGACGCTGTGGGTCGACATAGCCGCGCGCCAGCACCGCATCGACGCCCGACATGAGGTCGTCGAAATCATGCCCGGGATAATCATGGTGGATCGCGTTGGCGAAGCGCTGCCCGTAGCCGGTGCTGCCGCGTGGATTGACGTACAGCACCGCATAGCCCGCCGCCGCATAGAGCTCGAGCTCCGCTGCGAATGTCGGCCCGTAGCTCGCGAACGGTCCGCCATGAATCTCGAGCACCAGGGGATAGCGCTTCTTTGAATCGAAGCCGGGCGGTGTGATGATCCAGCCCTGCACCTTCCAACGATCCGCGGAGGACACGAAGTCGATCGTCTCGAGGTGCCCGAGCGTGCGCTCGGCAAGAAGATTCTCGCTCGCGGCCGTGATGGTGCGCGCTTCGCCCGCACGAATCCCCGTGGCGAGTGCCGGCGGCGCATAGGGCGAGCCCTGCATATAGGCAAATCGGCCATCCTTCGCGACCGAGAAGGAGCCCGCGGTGTAGGGCCGCGTCACGTCGCCGCCGCCGATGTCGCTCGCAAGCACCTGCTGCACGTCGCCCTTCAGATCGATGCTCGCCAGCTTGAGCACGCCGTGATCCTCGTACATGACGAACAGCGCCTTGTTATCTGCTCGCCAGCGGGCCCGCACGACGTCACGATCGAGCGCGGCGGTGAGCGAGTGCGAGTGCCCACCGTCGGCATCCATGACATAAAGCTCGACGTTCTGGTGCCCCTGCACCTGGTCATCGAACCCGAGGTAGGCAATGTGCCGTCCGTCGGGCGAGACCACGGGATCGGAATCCGGTCCGCGCCGGTCGGTGAGCGCGTGGATCGACTCGTCCGCCAGATCGACGCGGTAGATCTCGCTGTCGAGGGGGCGGAAGTCCGCATCCTCGTGCCGGTTGGCGGAGATGATGAGGCTGCGCGAGTCGGCACTCCAGCTCGGCGCGTCGTCGTGCTCGAAGTCGCCGTGCGTCACCTGGCGCGCGGGGCCGCCGTCGGCAGCCACCACGAACACCTGGCGATAGGCATTCGGCAGATAGCCCTTGCCATCGACACGATACACCATGCGATCGATGAGCTTGGGCGGCGCCGCCCAGTGCGCCTCCTTCGGCGCCTCGGGCAGCTCCACCTTGAGCGGCTTGCGCTCCATCGGCACGGGCATGGTGAAGGCGATCCAGCGCCCATCCGGCGACCAGGCGAGACTCGCCGGCGCATCGGTGAGGTGCGTGATCGCGCTGGTGACATGGCTGCGGGTCCAGTAGACGAACAGCTGCGGCGAATCATCCTCCCCGCGGCCGACGTAGGCGAGCCGCTCGCCGTCAGGCGACCAGTGCGGTGAGCTCGTGTCGGAAGCGCTCGAGAGCGGCTCGGCGTGCTCGCCGTTTGCATCGATGAGCCAGATGGCGCCCCGCGGGTGATCGGAGCGGATATCCATGCGCATGCGCACGAAGGCAATGCGCCGGCCATCGGGAGCGATCTCGGGATCCGCCACCCAGGAAAGCTCGAAGACGTCGAGCGGCTTGAAGAACGGCTTCGAGATCGCGGGCGCGGCGATCGCGGGCGCGGCGATCGCGGGGTGGGCGCTGAGCAGTACGCACGCCGCACTCACCGCCCCGATGTTCTTCTTCATGTTCACGTCCGTTCCTTCGTGACCCAGCAGTTGCGTTGATGCTCATCGACGATGCCCACCGCCTGCATGAAGGCATAGCAGATGGTGGTACCGACGAAGCGAAAGCCGCGCTTCTTCATATCGCGGCTCATCGCATCGCTCGCCGGCGAGGTGCTCGCGATGTCGCTCTTCTTGAGCGGGCGGCGGCGCACGGTGCGGCCGTTCGTGAATTGCCAGACGTAGCGCCCGAAATCCCCCGACGCACCGCCGAGCTCGAGGTACGCGCGGGCGTTCGCGATGAAGGCATCGATCTTCAGCCGGTTGCGCACGATGCCCGCATCGGCGAGCAGTCGCGCGCGCTGCCGGGCGCCGTAGCGCGCCATCAGCCGCGGATCGAAGCCGTCGAAGGCACGCCGGTAATGGTCGCGCTTGCGCAGGATCGTGAGCCAGGAAAGGCCGGCCTGAGCGCCTTCGAGACAGAGCATCTCGAAGAGTGCCTGGTCCGCGTGCAGCGGGCGACCCCATTCGAGGTCGTGATAGGCGACGTACAACGGATCGTCGCTACACCACGCGCAGCGCAGGCGTCCGTCCTCGTGACGCCGGACGATCACCCCTCAAGGCGCGCGCCGCAGGCGCGGCGACGGTAGACCAGCTCGATGCGCTCGACGCCGCGGGTGCGTCGTGCGGCACCGCGGATCTCGTGCATGAGCCGCAGGAGCACGCGCCGGTTGCGATCCGGGGAGGCGCTCGAGCGCGGCTCGACGCCGAGATGCAACACCACGAAGCGCTCCTCGGCGAGGCGCACGAACACCGCCGCGCCGATCGGGCGACCGCGCTCGCACACCGCAAAGAGCGTCTGCACGCCCTCGATGTCTCCCACCCGGATCTTGAGAAGACCTTCGGACTCGTAGATCTCCGGGACACCGTAGGTCTCGATCGAGGCCTCGATCCCGGAGCGCACGCGATGCTGATTGCCATTGAAGAACAGCAGCTGCTCCAGGGCAGCGCGCTGGTCGATCGGCAACTTGCACGTGATCCCGATGGCTTCGCTCAAGTCCGGCCCCGCAGTACCCGGCGCGAATGAGGAATGAGTCACAGAAATCTGGTTGCGCGGCGCAACATCGATTGTCTGCGGCGCGAGACGCCGTATCGTATAGCGTCCCCGGCCGAATGACACTAGCCTCGTGAACCAGGTCTCACTCCCAACCCCGCGAGGTTAAATTGCTGGCGCCCGACGACGAAGCCCGCGTCTTGAAGTCGCTTCGCTACAGCCTGGCGAGCGACATCGTCGAGCTGGTCGTGCTCACGGGCGATGAGGCGTTCCTCAAGACGCTGCGCGAGGCGGTGGGCCCGGCGCGGCGCCTGTGGCACGTGCCGAGCGGCGACAAGGTGGGTGACCTCCTGATTGCCGGCAGCGTCGGGATCCTGGTGCTCGACGTGCAGGCTCTGCTCGAAGCGCCCGGGGTGTTCGTCGGGCAGATCAAGCGGCAGTTCCCCGACCTCGTCATCATGGTGGCCGGCCCTCGGGAGGCGGAGGGCACGCTCGCCAAATTGATCAGTGCGGGTACCGTCTACCGCTTCATCCACAAGCCGGTCTCGCCCGCCCGCGCACGGCTGTTCGCCGACGCCGCGGTCAAGCGCTTCGATGAGGTGCGGCAGCGCAGCAGCGGAGGCCTCGCCGCCGCCCTGGCGCTGCCGGGAGGAGGGCGCTCATCGCGCAGGCTACTGCTCCTGGGCGTCTGCGCCCTGGCCGTGGCGCTGGGCGCCCTCGCGAGCCTGCGGCTGCTGCATGACATAACGCCACCGCCCGTCCGCGCGCGGGCGACCTCGACGGGGACCCCGCCCGCCGCCCCGCCGCTCGATGCGCAGGCGCAGCGCGCGGCGGTCAACGCCGCTCAGCAGGCACAGGCCGAAGGTGCTCTCGCCCAGCAGCTGTCCCGGGCGCTCGAGCCCCACAAGGCACCGGGGCCCTCCGCCGCCGCGGGCGCCGCCGCGAGCTCCTCGAGCCCGGCGAGCGCTGCGCAGGCCGCGGGCGCAGTCCCCGGGACGTCCTCCTCGACGAGCGCGGGCCACGAGGGGAGCGCTCCGGCAGCCCCCGCGAGCGCGCCGCGGCGTGCGGCCGAGCTGGCCGCTCTCGCGGTGGCGCGCGCCGACGGGGGCCATTTCGTCGAGCCGCCGGGCGACAGTGCGCAAGGCTATCTGCGGGCGGCTCTGAAAGCCGGTCCCCGCGACCCCGCCGCGCTTGAGGCCCAGCAGTCCGTAGCCTCGAAGCTGCTCGCCGCCGTACGCACGGCGATCGATCGGCGCGACTTCGAGGCGGCCCGCGGGCTGCTCGATGCCGCCGAAGGAATCGCGACTCCGCAGAACATCGGCAATCTCCGCTCGCTCCTGGCGAGCGCGCAACGCCCCCAGGACAGCGATCGTGGACAGCAGCTGCTGGTGCTCGCCCAGGAGCGCCTGCAGCAGGACCACCTGCTCGAGCCCGCCCAGGACAGCGCCCGCTTCTATCTGACGACGCTGCGCGAGCTCGACCCGGCCTACCCCGGTCTCGCCGCCGCGACGCAGGATCTCGATGCGCGACTGGTGACGCGCGCCCGCGGTCAGCTCGTCGAGAAGCGGTACGAGGCTGCGCGCACGCTCATCACGCAAGCGACGGCCGACGGTTACTCCTCGCCCGACGCGGTGACGGTGCTGCGCGAGCTCGACAGCGCATCGGCCGTGGGGTCAACGGGTGCCGGGCCGACCACGAGCGCCGGGCCGGCCGGGGAAGCCGGCTCGACGACATCGCTCCCCTCGGCAGCCGCAGCAGGCTCGAGCGCCCCCCAGGTGGTCTCGGCGAGCGAGTTGACGCTCATGAAGTCGGTTCAGCCGGTGTATCCGCGGCGGGCCGAGGAGCAATCCACCGAAGGCTGGGTGGACCTCGAGTTCACGGTCGATGAGCGGGGGGCGGTGCGCGAGCTGCGCGTGGTGCAGGCGCAACCGGCCGGTGTGTTCGATGGAGCTGCGCGCAGTGCCGTGGCGCAGTGGCGCTATCGACCGGTGGTGCGGGACGGGCACGCGGTGAGCCAGCGCGCGCGGGTGCGCATCCGCTTCTCACTCACGCATTGAAGCTGCGCCGTCTGAAGGCGCCGCCGACCGCGACGCGCAGTCGATCGACGGGTCAGTTGCTCAGGGTCGAACCTTCGTGCGGCCCGCATCGGAGCCGACGGCGCGCGCATCACCCGCCGCGCGCACCGTGCCGCTCTCGCGGTCCCGCCGCTTGCGCTCGGCGATCTCCTCGCGATCGACGGCAATCTCCCGGGGAGCGCTGATGCCGATCCGAACCTGCGAGCCGTTCACCGCCATGACGGTCACCTCGATGTCATCGCCGATCCGCAATGCTTCGCCGGCCCGGCGCGTCAGAATCAGCATGCTGTGCCTCACATAAACATAACGGGCGGAAGGAGAGTGCATTCGGCCACTAAAAAACGGGTGAACCCAGAGGCAAAAGCCGCCTACCGGCCGTAGGACGAAGGAGGACGCCGCAGGTTTCGTGACACGGGTCACGGAGGGAGGCCGCGCGCTCGGCAACGGCTAGCTCGCGATGACCTCCAGCGGGCGATGACCTCTAGCTGGCGATGACCTGCTCGCCGGCCGAGGCGCCGTTGCTCCAGGTGTTCACCGTCGCCTCGTAGATCGCGAGCTCCTCGAGCAGATCCTCGAGCGGCTGCGCCTTGCCCATGGCGAAGCCCTGACCGTAATCGACGCCGAGATCGGCCATGCGTACTCGCAGCGCATCGGTCTCGACGTACTCCGCGATGGTCTCGAGACACATGACCTTGGCGAGCTGCGCGATCGCCTTGATCATCGATTCGGAGCGCGTGTTGGTGAGCGAGTCGCGCACGAACGTGCCGTCGATCTTCAGATAGTTGACCGGAAGGTCCTTGAGGTAGGCGAGCGAGCTCACGCCGGTGCCGAAGTCGTCGAGCGCGAACTGACAGCCGAGCTCCTGCAGCGAGCGCAGGAAGTGCTGAGCCTTCTCGAGATTGCCGATGGTCGCGGTTTCGGTCAGCTCGAAGCAGAGCGAGCTCGCCGGCAGGTGGCTGCTCATCAACTGCTCGATCACGAAGTCGAGGAATGTCTCGTCCTGCAGCGACTGGCCCGACAGGTTGATGGCGAAGCGCGCGATGTCCTCGCCGACCGCGGCGCTGTGCGCGCCGAGCAGCTCGCAGGCACGCCTCACCACCCAGCGGTCCAGCGTCGGCATGAGCTGATAACGCTCCGCGGAGGAGAGGAACTTGCCCGGCGGGATGATCTCACCGCGATCGCCGAGCATGCGCACCAGCAGCTCGAAGCGCGGCCGGCCGTAATTGCCCCGCAAGGGCAGGATGGGCTGCGCGTCGAGGCGAAAGCTGTCGCTGCCGAGCGCATCGCGCAGCTTGCCGATGACCAGTATGTCGGTGTGCCTGCGAATGATGCTCTGATCGGAATCCTGAAAGACCTCGACGCGGTTGCGTCCCCGGTCCTTGGCAGCCTTGCAGGCGATCTCGGCGGTCGCGAGCGCGTGCGCGAGCGCATTCTCGGCGCGACCCACGGCCGCCACGCCCACGCACACGGACACCTCGAAGGAGCCTTGCCCGGCGCGCGGCTCGATGGCCGCCGCGGCAGCACGCACCTGCTCCGCGATCGCGGCCGCTTGCTCGATCGCGGTATTCGGCACGAGCGCGGCCAGCCGGTCACCCGAGATGCGCGCCGACAGGGCCTCGGCGGGCAAGCTCCTGCCGAGACACTCCGCCACGCTCGCGATCACGTCGTCCCCGACGTGCATGCCGAAGGTCTCGTTGATGACGTGCAACCGATCGATGTCCAGATAGAGAATGCTGTGCACGGCGCTCGGAGCGGCGGCGGCGAGCGCGCCCAGCGCCTGGCGCTCGAAGGCTTGGCGCGTCATCAGCCCGGTGCTCGCATCGTACTGCGCCTGGATGATGACCGTGACTTTCTTGGCGAGCAGCTCGGCGATGCGGGTCTGATGCGCATCGAAATCGGCTGCGCTGGGCGGATTGAACAGCGCGAGCACGCCCATGACGCGCCCTGAAGGATGTCGCACGGGACAGGCGAGGATCTTGTAGGGCGCCGCCACCTCGCTCGCCACCTTGGAGATGTGGTTGACGACGATGGTGCGCTGCTGCAGCTGCATCCACGCAATGAGGTGCTGCTGCGCGCGCTGCAAAGCGCCCGCCGAGAGCGGATTGCCGCTGCGGGTGACCGACAGCGCGATGCTCTTGTCCGGCACCCACAGCGCGGCGAGGGCGCAGCCGAGGTGCTCGAGCCCGGTCTTCAGGATGAGGTCGAACTCATCGCCCTCGCAGGCACCGTTGTGGCCCGAGGACATCTCGAGCATCAGCGAGAGATCGCGCTCGCGCACACCGAGATCGCGCTCGCTCGAGCCCAGCCTCGAGCTCAGCGTCAGCTCACGCCGCAGGCATTCGAGCGCGGGCTGGACGAGCTGGCGCACATACTGCAGCGGACGTCCCTCGGTGCGGCTGCCCGAAAGGCGCGCCACCATGCTGACGACGCCGAGGACCTCGATGTGCTCGCCGCGGATGACGAACGAGTAGACGACGCGGTCGCTGTCGAGGCGCTGCACACCCGGATACTCGATGGTATCGGCGAGCGCATGCGTGATCGCCTCGCGGGCGAGATCCGCATCGTCCGCCAGATCCCAATCCGGGCAGGCCCAGATGCGGTTGCCGTGGCCATCGTGCACGGCGATGCCCTTGAGGCTCGGCATGAGCATACGGAAAAGCCGCCCATACGGTTCGAATGAGGCCTCCGGTGCCTCTGCCACTCGAGCAGTCTCTTTGATTTCCAGCACTCGGAACGCCCGCGGTCGCAAGGGATTGACGCAATCTGTACGAAAGAGGCCTCCCGAGCGTTGAACGACGTCGCACTTCGATGTGCGGTACGCACGGGCGTGCGCACGTGTGTTTCGGTCATCCGTGACGCGGGCGCCCCCACCGGGGAGCTCCGGTCGATTGTGACGCAGTTCCGCCCGAGACCTTTCTGCCCGAGGCCGGCTCCGCGGCGGGACGATGGGTTTCAGCGGCCGCGGCGCGCGAGCCGCTTCAGCAAGTGACGCCCGCCCGGCAGACGCACCAGCAGGAACACGCGCGCCCAGAAGCGCCGCGCGCGTGCATCGAGTTGCTCGAGGGGCAGCGCCTCGTAGAGCGCAGGCACCGGCTCATGCACGATCGCCTGCCGCGCCGTGAAGGTCCGCTCGTCGGGAGGCGCGTGGTGCGTGAGGCAAACACCCGTGCTCTGCCACTCGAGTGTGAGCCCCGCGCCGCGGGTCGCGGGTGTGGCCACCCTCAGGCGCGATACGCCGATGAGATGGACCTGCGCATCGCCCGGCGGATCGGCCTCGAAGCGCCACAGTCCGGCCCCGAGATCACGAGCGCGCCAGGAGCCCTCGAGCGTTCGTCTGCGCGCTCTCAATGTTGAGCCCCCGTCAGCAAGGCAGGCTCCCGGGTCCCTCCATCTCCCAGAGCGTCGGCTGGATGTCCTTGCGCAACCAGACTCCGACGCCGAGATAACGGAAGCGCCGCGCGAGGCGGCGCCGATACCAGGCGCCCGGGCGCAGGTGCACGGCCCGATCCGTGCGCGTGCGGTCGCAATACAGGCGCCAGTCGGCCGTGGTGAGCGCCGAGACGTAGAGCGCGGCGCGCGTGAGGCGCGCCAGATTGGCAAGCGCCCGGGCCGCCTCGGCGTCCGGCAGGTACTGCAGCACGTCGTAGCAGATGACGAGATCGCTCGGGCTGCGCGGCGCATAGTCGGCCACCGAGCCGCGTACCCAGCCGTACGTGCGGCACAGGTACTCGCTCGTTTCGAGGCCCGTGTAGCGCGCCCGGGGCAGCGCCCGGGCAAACGGCGCACGCAGCAGTCCGATGCCGCACCCCGCATCGAGAATGCGCCGCACCGGAATACCCGCATGCTTGAGCAGCGCCGCGATGAGCAGTGCGCGCGCACGCATCTCCGCGGGGGTGACCACGCGCGTGCGGAGATCGAGGTAGTAGCGGCGCACATAGTCTGCGCCGAACGCAGTCTCGACCGCGACCCGGCGCCGCGCGCGTGAGGGTCGAGCCGCCGCGGCCCCGCTCACTCGACTGTCAGGCTCTTGGCAAGATTTCGCGGCTGATCGACGTCCGTGCCCTTGAGGACGGCCACGTGATACGCGAGCAGCTGCAGGGGCACCGCGAACAGGACCGGCGCCTGCAACGCGCTCGCGCTCGCCGGCATGCGGATCAAGGTGAGCCCGTCTTCCTCGTGAATACCCGCCGCGGGGTCGGCGAATACGAACAGCCGTCCACCGCGCGCGCGCACCTCCTGCAGGTTCGACTTGAGCTTCTCGAGCAGCTCGTTGTTCGGCGCCACCGCAACCACCGGCATGTCCTCGTCGATGAGGGCCAGCGGTCCATGTTTGAGCTCGGCCGCGGCGTAGCCCTCGGCATGGATGTAGGAGATCTCCTTGAGCTTGAGCGCCCCTTCGAGCGCGATGGCATGCAGCGGCCCGCGTCCCAGGAACAGGGCGTGATGACGCTCCGCGAAATGCTCTGCGAGCGTGCGAATCGTCTCATCGAGCTTGAGCGTCCTCTCGACGAGACCGGGCAGCTGCAGCAGCTCCACCACCAGCTCGTGCTCGCGGCCCGTGCCGCGATGGCGCTCGAGCGCCGCAATCAGCATCCCCAAGGCGGTGAGCTGCGTGGTGAACGCCTTGGTGGAGGCGACGCCGATCTCGGGTCCCGCTCGCGTGAGCAGCACGAGATCGGACTCGCGCACCATCGAGCTCTCGGCGACGTTGCAGATCGTGAGCGTCGCGAGGTAGCCCGCGCGCTTCGCGTTGCGCAGCGCCGCCAGGGTGTCCGCGGTCTCGCCGGATTGGGAAATGGTGACGAACAGGGTGTCGGGCAGGATGACCGGGTCGCGATAGCGATACTCGCTCGCGATCTCGACCCGCGCCGGAATGCGGCACAACTGCTCGATGAAATGGCTCGCGACGAGTCCGGCGTGATAGCTCGTGCCACAGGCCGCGATCTGCACGGCGCGCACCCGCGCGAACAGCGCAGAGGCCTTCGGTCCGAAGGCCGCATCGAGCACGCGGCCGCCCGCGATGCGCTCCTCGAGCGTCTGCGCGATGGCGCGCGGCTGCTCGTGAATCTCCTTCAGCATGAAATGGCGGTACGGGCCGCGCTCGACCGCGTCGGCCGCGAGATCGCTCTGCCGCGCCGGGCGCTCGACGGTCTCGCCGGACGCGTCGATCACGCGGACGGCGGTGCGCCGCACCTCCGCCACATCCCCTTCCTCCAGGAACATGAAGCGGCGCGTCACGGGCAGCAGGGCGGCCACGTCCGAGGCGACGAAGTTCTCATCGATGCCGAGCCCGATGACGACCGGGCAGCCGACGCGCGCCACCACCACGCACTCCGGGTCATCCTCGGCGATGACCGCGAGCGCGTAGGCGCCGGCGAGCTCGGCGACGGTGCGGCGCACCGCCTCGAACAGGCCGACCGTAGCGGCGCGGTGATGGTGGATCCGGTGCGCGATCACCTCGGTGTCGGTCTCGGAGTTGAAGCTGTAGCCGAGATCGATGAGGCCCGCCTTGAGCGCCTCGTGATTCTCGATGATGCCGTTGTGGACGATCGCGATGCCATCGCGCGAGATGTGCGGGTGGGCATTGCGCGTGGTGGGCACGCCGTGCGTGGCCCAGCGCGTGTGGGCGATGCCCACGTGGCCGGCCGCGGGCTCCGCGGCGAGCAGGTCCTCCAGCTTCTTCACCTTGCCGACGGTGCGGCGACGCTCGAGATGCGCTTCGGCTGTGAGCACGGCGAGACCCGCGGAATCGTAGCCGCGATACTCGAGACGTCGCAGCCCCTCGAGCAGGATGGGGATCGCGTTGCGCTCCGCAACGACGCCGACAATTCCACACATGCGCTGTATCGCCCCCGAAGGCGTGCGTTTGAAAGACCGCTAGTGTGCCACGATCCGCCGGGGCTCAGAAATTCGGGCCGCCCTCCTCCTCATCGCAAGCATGACGCTCGATGCGCGCGACGGTCCCCAAGGTGCTCAAGGCGCGGCGCATGGCATTGCTGTGGGCAACGGCGGCCGGGTTACCCATGAGGGCGGTGAACGAGAGGACCACCATCGCGCGCCTTGCAATTCGCTTCATGACCGACCCTCACCTAGAACTTGACCATGACACCCGCGCCGATGACGGTCTCGCGCAGGCGCAGGTCCGGCTCCCACAGGCCGCCGTTGGCGCCGCAGTTGGTGCCCGGGGTGCCGTTGTTGCACACGAAGCCTCCCGGAGATCCATTCACGTTGCCGCTCGCGGAGCCCGAGCCGCTCGGCAGCGCGCCCGGCGGCGTGATGCCGCCGGGTCCCGACCAGTAAGGAACACTCGAATGACGATAGGTGGCTTCCGTCCACCACGTGATCCAATCCTTGGGCATGTACTGAAAATTGAGCTGCGTGTCCCACTGATAGAGCTTGAGTCCCGGGTTCTCACTGAAATACGCCGTCCCGGTCGCGGCGGTCGCGCCATTGATGGGTGGGACCAGCGCGAGGTAGCGCCCGGGATTGCTGTACGCGCCGCCGCCCCAGGTGATCGCGTACTTGTTATGGCCCCACCAGGTACGGTCATAGAACATCGCCCCGATAAAGGATTCCTTGTTGGGGCCGCCGGTGCAGCTGACGCCGCCGCCGTACTCGCAGCCGATGTCCACCGTCAAAGAAAAAGCCATCCGCGAGATGCCGAGGCCGGCGTGATCGTTCTCGTAGTACTTCACGAGCACGCTGTCGTCCTCGTGAATGCGCTGCACCTTCGACCAGTTCACGTACGGCGAGCCCGGCAGGCTGGCCGTCGCGATCTGCACGCTCTGGTTGCCGTTCGCCCCCGCATTCAAGGGCACACCGTTGGTGAACTGGTTCGAGATGTTGTCCTGGCCGAGCGAATAGGTATTGAACACCAGCTTGAGCGAATCGTTCGGGATCCAGAGGATCTGTCCGCCGAATCCGGGATGCTTGTTGTACTTGGCATAGGACTGCCAGCCGTTGATGAGCCAGGGCTCGATCTTCAGATGCTGGGTCGGCCAGTACTGCACGCGCAGTCCATTGAAGAACCACGGGGTGTTGGAGGACACGAACGAGGGCTGGTAGGTCCAGTTGTCATAGTTGTAGTAGCTGAACAACCCCACGTAGGAGACGAATATGCCGGCATCGACGTTCAGGCCGTGCGCGACGTCGAAGTGATAACCGGCATTGGCCTCCGAGAAGTACTTGTAGGCACCCTGCAGATCCCACTGGCCGACGGCCTGGCTCGCATCGTTGCGCGGGGTGGTCACGGAGAACAGGCCGAACATGGACAGAAAGCGCGCCCTGACGTTCTCCCAGTGAAAATCGCCCCCGAAGCTCACCTGCTCGATCTGGAACTCACCGGAGCGGAACTCCTCGGTCGAGCCGTCGATCGTGTGGTCCTTCGGATGATTGAGTGATTGCAGATAATTCACATCGAAGCGCACTTCCGGCGTGAAGAACTTGGTGTCGAATATGGGCGATCTCTCCCGCGGAGTGCCGTTCATCCAGCCGATGTAGCCCACATCCGCTAACGGCGTGACCGTATCGTGCTCGGGGGGCGCGTCGGGGGCCTGGAGCGCCTCGGCGATGACCGGGACCTTGGGCGCGGCGGGCGCGGGTGCACCGGTCGAGGGTGCACGGGTCGAGGGTAATCCGGGCGCGCCGGGCGCGGGGGACGGTCCGGCCAGGAGCGCGGGACCCGCGACCGCGGTGGTCAGCGCGATGTCGTGCCGCGTAGCCCGGTCTGCGACGACATCGAGCGCCACCGCGGCCGTCTCGGGTGCGCCTTCCGTTTGCACGCTCACCGACCAGCGGCCCGCGGGAAGGTCGGCGAATGAGAAGACGCCGTCGCTGCCGGAAATTGTCGAGCGGATCGAGCTGCCATCGAGCCGGCGCGCAGTCACCGTCGCGCCGGCGACCGGTCGCTGCGCCACATCGCGCACGATGCCGACGAGCGTGCCCAGATTGCTCAGCGCGCGCGGCGCGGCCGCGCTCTGCGCACCCGCCTCAGGTGCGTCCCAGAATGCAACGAGCGCGAAGACGAGCATCGCCGCGGGTGCGAATCGGTTCATGTGCGTGACTCCCCTGCCTGATCGCCATTGCACCGCTTCGAAGCTTCAAAGGTCGATAAAACAGACCGCGGCCGCATATACGCCGTGTAAACGCCCGGACGCTCACGCGGGCCGCGCGAGGCGAGGTATCAGGGAAAGCCGGTGCGCCCACGCCGATCTCGAGCGGCGCCTGCAGAACAGCCGGCTGCTACACTCCGCCTCGTGCAGGCACCCTCACTGAGATATCTCAGCGGCCCGGACATCGAGCGCCTTGCGCTCAGCGACGGCGAGATCCTGGCGGCCGTCGAGGATGCGCTCGAGGCGCAGGGTCGGGGCCAGGTGGTGCTCGAGCCTCGCGTGCACCTGGTGCCCCGCGATTCCGCGCAGGGCCACTTTAACGTGCTGCGCGCAGTCGTGCACACCCTCGGTACCGCAGGCGTCAAGGTGGTCGGGGATTTTGTCGGCAATTACCAGCGAGGGCTACCCTCGGAGATGGGGCTGCTCGCGCTGTTCGACCCCGAGACCGGGATGCCGCGCGCGCTGCTCAACGCGACCGCCCTCACGGACATGCGCACCGGTGCGATGACTGCGATCGGCGCGAAGTATCTCGCGCGTCGCGGCAGCCGGGTCCTGGGTCACATTGGGGCCCGCGGTACTGCCTACTGGAACGTGCGGCTGCTTGATGCGCTGTTTCACTTCGAGGAGATCCGCGTTCACTCGCGCCGCGTGGAGAGTCGCGAGGCTTTTGCGCGCCGCCTCGAGACCGAGCTCGGCAAGCGCGTGCGCGCGGTCGACTCCTGGGAAGCTTGCGTGCGCGGCGCCGACATCGTGGTCGAGGCCTCACGCCTGCCGGCGCCCGAGCCGCTGTTGCAAACGGCCTGGATCGGCGCCGGTGCGCTCGTCATTCCCTACGGGACGATGAGCGCGGTCGAGCTGACCCTGACCGACCTCATGGACAAGATCGTCGTCGACGACTGGGGGCAGTGCCGCAAGGGTCTGCAGTTCGGAGCGCTGCGTGCGCACGTCGATCAGGACCGGCTCACCGAGCGCACGCTGCACGCCGAGCTCGGTCAGATCGTCGCGGGCACGAGGCCCGGGCGCGAGCACGATGATGAGACGATCCTGTTCTGGCACCGCGGCCTCGCGACGAGCGACATTGCGCTCGGGGCCGCGCTCCTCGCGAAAGCAGCCGCCGCGGGCGTGGGTCAGGAGCTCATCTTCTAAGGCTCAGGCGGGGGGCGTCTTCTTGCGGCTCTTTCGGGGGCTGTTGAGCGCCGCCTCGACAGACTGTGCGTGCTCTTCGGCGGCGAGCTTGCGCGGCCGGTTCCAGCCCTCGAGGGTCACTTGGGGGGCACGCGTCAGGGTGAGCTTGGCGTCCGCCGCGTTCGTGGTGATCGTCGATCCGGCACCGATGGTCGCGCCCGCGCCGATGCGCACCGGGGCGACGAGCATCGAGCCCGAGCCGATGAAGGCGCCGTCCTCGATGATGGTCGGCCACTTGTTGACGCCGTCGTAATTGCAGGTGATCGTGCCCGCGCCGATGTTGACGTCGTTGCCGACGTGAGCGTCCCCCACGTAGGTGAGATGATTCGCCTTGCTGCGTGCGCCGATCACGCTCTTTTTCACCTCGACGAAGTTGCCGACGTGCACCTCCTGGCGCAGCAGAGTCTCGGGACGCAGCCGCGCGAACGGGCCGATGCGGCAGCGCTCCCCGACCGTCGCCTCCTCGAGCACGCAGTGGGGCTGCACTTCGGTGTCGGCGCCGAGCGTGACATCGCGCAGGATGCAGTACGGACCGATGCGCACCCGCGCGCCGAGCCGGACGCGGCCGATGAGCACGACGCCCACGTCGATGAACACGTCGCGCTCGATCTCGACCTCACCGCGCACATCGATGCGCGCAGGGTCGGCGAGCGTCGCCCCGGCGCGCAGCAGCTGCTCGGCGCACAGCCGCCGATAGCGGGCTTCGACGTCCGCCAGCTGCAACCGATCGTTGACCCCGAGCACCTCGGTCGCGCTGGCGGCAGGAATGGCGATCACCGGGTCGCCGGCCTGCACCGCGCCCCCGATCACGTCGGTGAGGTAATACTCACGCTGCGTATTGTTGCGGCCCAGCCCGAGCAGCAGATCGCGGAGCCGCGCCGCCGGAGCCGCCATCAGGCCCGAATTGACCTCGCGGATCTCGATCTGATCGGCGCTGGCGTCGCGCTCCTCCACGATGCCGCTCACCTGGCCGTCCGGGTCGCGCAGGATGCGTCCATAGCCGGCCGGGTTGTCGAGCCGCACCGACAGCACGGCGAGCGCGCCCGCGTCGGCCGCCGAGACGAGCTGCTCGAGCGAATGGGTGCCGATCAACGGCACATCGCCGTACAGCACCAGCACGAGGTGATCGTCCGGAATGATCGACATCGCCTGCATGACGGCGTGCCCGGTGCCGAGCTGCTCCGCCTGCAATATCCAGTCGACCGACTCGTCGGGGAATGCGGCCTGGACCTGGGCGCCGCCGTGGCCATACACCACGCAGATCTGCTCCGGCTCGAGGGTACGGGCCGCGCGCAGCACGTGCGCGAGCAGCGGGCGACCCGCGAGCGGCTGCAACACCTTGGGCAGGTCGGAGAACATGCGCTTGCCCTGACCTGCGGCGAGAATGACGACAGAAAGCGGCTGCATGAGCACTCCTTCGCGCGATGCAGGGGATACGTCACGCGACCGGTGGATCGCCGGTACAACTATCCTAGTGCTTTTTGCGCAACCGCTCGATGGCCTTGAGCTGGGCCACCATGCGGGCAAGCTCCGCCTGCGCCTCGGCGAGATCGATCTTGTCGCTTCGGCTGCGCAGCGCATCCTCGGCCTGCTGTTTCGCCGCCTGCGCCGCCGACTCGTCGAGATCGCGGGCGCGGGCCGCCGTGTCGGCGAGCACCGTCACGAGGTGCGGCTGGACCTCGAGAGCGCCGCCGCCGACGTAGAACACCTGCTCTTCCTGCCCCTCGGAGTGCACCCGCACCACCCCGGGCTTGAGCGTGGTCAGGAGGGGGGCGTGCCGCGGGTAGATGCCGAGCTCGCCCTGCGAGCCGGGCAGGAACACCTGGGTGGCTTCGCCGGCGAAGATCTCGCCTTCGGCGCTCACGATGTCGACGTGGATGGTTTCAGCCATTGCTCGCTCCGCCGGTGCTCAACAGTCCGCCTCAGGCGAGGCTCTTCGCTTTCTCGACGGCCTCTTCGATGCCACCGATCATGTAGAAGGCCTGCTCGGGCAGGTGATCGTACTCACCGGCGATGATGGCCTTGAAGCCGCGGATCGTGTCCTTCAGCGGCACGATCTTGCCGTCCTGGCCGGTGAACACCTTGGCCACGTTGAAGGGCTGCGAGAGGAAGCGCTGGATCTTGCGTGCACGATACACGATGAGCTTGTCCTCCTCGGAGAGCTCGTCCATGCCGAGAATGGCGATGATGTCCTGCAGCTCCTTGTACCGCTGCAGCACCGACTGCACGCCGCGCGCGGTCTCGTAGTGCTCCTCGCCGACGACCAGCGGATCGAGCTGGCGGCTGGTCGAGTCGAGCGGGTCCACGGCCGGGTAGATGCCGAGCGAGGCGATCTGGCGCGACAGCACCACGGTCGCGTCGAGGTGCGCAAACGTGGTCGCGGGCGACGGGTCGGTCAGATCGTCGGCGGGCACATACACCGCCTGGATCGAGGTGATCGAGCCGGTCTTGGTCGAGGTGATGCGCTCCTGCAGCACGCCCATCTCCTCGGCGAGCGTCGGCTGATAGCCCACCGCCGAGGGCATGCGCCCGAGCAGCGCCGACACCTCGGTCCCTGCGAGCGTGTAGCGGTAGATGTTGTCGATGAAGAAGAGCACATCGCGCCCCTTGCCGGAGGCCTGCTTCTCGTCGCGGAAATATTCCGCCATGGTGAGACCGGTGAGCGCGACGCGCAGGCGATTGCCCGGCGGCTCGTTCATCTGGCCGTACACCATCGCCACCTTCGAGTTCTCGAGGCGGTCCTTGTCGATGACGCCCGACTCGATCATCTCGTGATAGAAGTCGTTGCCCTCGCGGGTGCGCTCGCCGACGCCCGCGAACACGGACAATCCGCTGTACTGCTTGGCGATGTTGTTGATCAGCTCGAGCATGTTGACGGTCTTGCCGACGCCGGCGCCGCCGAACAGGCCGACCTTGCCGCCTTTCGCGAACGGCACGAGCAGGTCGATGACCTTGATGCCGGTGACCAGCAGATCCTGCCCGCCCGCCTGCTCATCGTACGCGGGCGCGGGCCGGTGGATCGGCAGATACTCCTTGGCCTCGACCGGACCGCGCTCATCCTGCGGCCGGCCGAGCACGTCCATGATGCGGCCCAAAGTCGCATTGCCGACCGGCACCCTGATCTCATGTCCGCTGCTGGTCACGCCGAGGCCGCGGCGCAGCCCCTCGGAGGAGCCCATCGCGATGGTGCGCACGATGCCATCGCCGAGCTGCTGCTGCACCTCGAGCGTGAGATCCGCCTCATCGACCTTGAGCGCGTCGTAGACCTTCGGAACCTGCTCGTGCGGAAACTCCACATCGATGACGGCGCCGATGATCTGCACGATCTTGCCGCGCGAGATGCCGTCTTTTGCGGCGCCGGAGATTTGGGTGGACATGCTGGGGTGATCCTCTTCGCTGAATGCTCTTGCGCTTAGACTGCAGCCGCACCGCCGACGATCTCCGAAAGCTCCTTCGTGATCGCGGCCTGGCGGGCCTTGTTGTAGATGAGTTGCAGCTCCTCGATCAGGGTGCCGGCGTTGTCCGAAGCACTCTTCATGGCGACCATGCGGGCCGCCATCTCGGAGGCGACGTTCTCGACGGCGCCGCGGAACACCTGCGCCTCGATGTAGCGCATCAGGAGGCCATCGAGAATCTCGACGGCGTCGGGCTCGAAGATGTAGTCCCAGCGCTCCTGAAGGTCCTTCTGATCGAGCGTCTCGAGGGGCAGCAGCTGCTTGGGAGCCGGTTTCTGGCTCATCGTGTTGACGAACACGTTGTGCAGCAGGATGAGCTGGTCGATCTTCTCCTCGCGATACAGATCGAGCATCACCTTGGTCGGGCCGAGCAGATCATTGACGTGCGGCCGGTCGCCCAGATGGGTCGCCGAGGCCACGACCTCGATGCCGGTGAGGCGCTTGAAGAACTGCAGCGCCTTCAGGCCGATCGTGCACACGAACACCTTCTGATTGCGCCCCTGCGCCTCGCGGATCGCGATGAGCGCGGCCTTGAACAGGTTCAAATTGAGCGCGCCGGCGAGACCGCGATCGGTGCTGATCACGATCAGCCCCACCGCCCGCACCTCACGCTCGAGGGTGAAGGGGTGCTTGTAGTCGAGATTGACCTGGCGCAGATGGCCGACGATCTTGCGGATCTTGTCGGCGTACGGGCGTGCCGCGCGCATGCGCTCCTGCGCCTTGCGCATCTTGCTTGCGGCGACCATCTCCATCGCCTTGGTGATCTTCTGCGTGTTCTTGATGCTCGAGATCTTGCTGCGGATTTCCTTCGCGCCTGCCATAGGTGCCGCCTCAGAGGGACGCGAAGAACTCGTCGCAACATTTCTTCAAGCCCGCTTCGACCTCCTTGGTGAGGTCGGGCTTGGAGTTGATGCCTTTCAAGAGATCGCCGTAGGTGGAGCGCGCGAACTGCTGCATCGCCGCCTCGGTCTCCACCACCTTCTTGCGGTCGACCTTGTCGAAGTAGCCGTTGTTGCCCGCGTACAGCGACAGCGCCATCTCGGCGACCGACATCGGCGAGTACTGCTTCTGCTTCATGAGCTCGGTGACGCGCTGGCCGCGCTCGAGCTGCCGGCGCGTCACCTCGTCGAGATCGGAGGCAAATTGCGAGAATGCCGCGAGCTCGCGATACTGCGCGAGGGCGAGACGCACGCCGCCGCCGAGCTTCTTGATGATGTTGGTCTGCGCGGCGCCGCCGACGCGCGAGACCGAGATGCCCGCGTTCATCGCGGGGCGCATGCCGGCATTGAACAGGTCCGTCTCGAGAAAGATCTGGCCGTCGGTGATCGAGATGACGTTGGTCGGTACGAAGGCCGTGACGTCGCCAGCCTGGGTCTCGATGATGGGCAGCGCGGTGAGAGAGCCGCCGCCGAGCTTGTCGGAG
>DATGIA010000148.1:0-4359 GCA_035307465.1 Steroidobacteraceae bacterium | reverse complement strand
CAATAGCTTCCCGGAGAGGAGCAGCCGCTCGCCCGGCTTCCAGCTCGCGACCTCCTCGCGCGTCAGCCCATCGAGCGCAACGCGGCGCGCGCTCGCATCCGCCACCCACTCGACCTTCGGCCACTGCGCGAGATCCGGCGGCTCGAGGTGCGCGATGCCGGTGCCGTCGAGCGTGATGTGCACGTGGCGCGTCGCGGCGCAGTTCGGAATCACGGCGACGGGGAGCGACGCGGCGTGAGTGGGGTAATCGAGCACCTTGACGTCGAGCACCGTGGTCAGGCCGCCGAGGCCCTGCGCGCCGATGCCGAGGTCGTTGACGCGGCGGTAGATCTCGAGCCGCAGCTCCTCGAGCGGGTTGCTGGGCCCGCGCGCGATCAGCTCGCCGATGTCGATCGGCTCCAGCAGCGAGCGCTTCGCGAGCAGCATCGCCTTCTCCGCGCTCCCGCCGATGCCCACCCCCAGCATGCCGGGCGGGCACCAGCCCGCGCCCATCTCGGGCACCTGCTCGACCACCCAATCGGCGATCGAGTCGGCCGGGTTCAGCATCGCGAACATCGCCTTGTTCTCCGAGCCGCCCCCCTTGGCCGCCAGCATGAGCTCCACCGTCGCGCCCGGCACGAGCTCGACGTGCACGACCGCCGGCGTGTTGTCGCGCGTGTTCGTGCGCTTGAACGCGGGGTCGGACACGATCGACGCGCGCAGCTTATTGGCTGGATCGAGATAAGCGCGGCGCACTCCCTCGTTCACCATCGACTCGAGATCGCGCGATCCCTCGAAGCGTACCTGCATGCCCAACCGCACGAAAACCACGACGATGCCGGTGTCCTGGCAGATCGGGCGGTGGCCCTCCGCGCAGAGCCGCGAATTGGTGAGGATCTGCGCGATGGCATCGCGCGCCGCGGGACTTTCCTCGAGGTCATAGGCGCGGCCCATCGCGCGGATGAAGTCCGGCGAATGGTAATAGGAGATGTACTGGAGCGCGTCGGCCACGCTCGCGATCAGGTCTTCTTCGCGAATGATCGTCATGGGTGCTCGTCGCTCAGAAATAAGAACCGGGCCGCAGTTTTCGGCGATGGCGCTCGGGCATGGGCGTAGCGTACCGCTAGACTGGCGGCCGTGTCTGCGACCGGATATTTCTGGGACCGCTCGAGCGCGCTCGCACGAGCGGGAGGCCAGGCGCTGCTCGCAGCGTGCGCGCTGGGGGCTGCGTGGCCGGCATCGCCCGCGCTCGCCGCCTCGCCGGTCGCCGGCTCGGCGCTGCCCCTGCACGAGTGCCGCATCGAGCACCCGCTCAAGCTCACCTCGATCGCAGCGCGCTGCGGCACGCTGGCGGTGCCCCTGGATCCGAGCACGCCCTCGGGGATGAGTCTCTCGCTCGCGGTGGCGGTCGTGCCCGCGCTCGACCGCCGCGCGCATCAGGCGCCGCTGTTCGTGCTCGCCGGCGGACCGGGCCAGGCGGCGAGCGATCTGTATGCGAGCACCGCGGGCGCGTTCGCGCGCATCCATCGCACACACGACCTGGTATTGCTCGATCAGCGCGGCACGGGCGGCTCCGCGCGTCTCGACTGCTCCTTTCCCGACGACTGGCTCGAGAGCGAGGCCCTGTTGCCCGAGCTCCAGGTGGCGACACGCGAATGTCTCGCGCGGCTCGGGCCGCGCGTGCGCTTCTTCACCTCGAGCGTGGCCGTGCAGGATCTCGAGCGGGTGCGTCGCGCGCTCGGGTACGACGCGATCGATCTGTACGCCTCCTCCTATGGCACCCGCATGGCCGAGCTCTACGCGCGCCGCTTCCCGCACTCGCTCCACGCCATGATCCTCGACGGCGTCACCTACCCCGAGCAGGTCATCGGGCCCGACACGCCCTTCGATGGCGAGCGCGCGCTCGCGCGGGTGCTCGCGCGCTGCGCAGCGAGCAGCGACTGCGCCGCCGCCTTTCCCCACCTCGCGCTCGAGCTCGAGGCGCTGCGGGCCCGTTATGGCAGCGAGCGCACGCGGCTCATGATCGCCGACCCGGTGAGCGCGGCACCGACCCCGGTCGATTTCGGCAACAGCCTGCTCTCGGCCTCGATTCGCCTCCTCTCGTACAATGCCTCGGGCGCATCGCTCCTGCCGATGCTCGTGCACGAGGCCGCAGCCGGGCGGCTGGCGCCGCTCGCCGCGCAAACGCTTCTCATGGCGCACGAGATACGCGCCCAGCTCGCGGTCGGCATGCAGAACAGCGTCATCTGCAGCGAGGACGTGCCCTTCTTCGGCGCGCTCGATCGGGCGCGGCTCGCCGCCACCTACCAGGGCACCGAGCAGATCGATGCGCTCGGAGTGATCTGTGATCTGTGGCCGCGCGGCCCGGTCGATGCGGATCTGCACGCGCCGCTCAGGAGCGAGGCGCCGGCGCTGCTTTTGTCGGGCGAGGCCGACCCGGTCACGCCGCCCGCCGACGCCGAGCAGCTGGCGCACGAGCTCGCGCACTCGCGCCACCTCGTGCTCGGCGGCGAAGGGCATGGCCAGATCGGCACCGCCTGCGTGCCTGTCCTGATGGCACGCTTTCTCGACCATCCGGACCCTGCCGCGCTCGATGCCTCGTGCCTCGATACGCATCGGCCGCCGCCGTTCTTCGTGAGCCCGGTGGGGCCGGCGCCATGAGTCTGGCCGGCCACGGAGCGGCGCGATGATCGAGGCGCGCGCGCTCAGCAAGCGATTCGGCGACCTCGAGGCCGTACGCGAGCTGTCCCTGCGGGCTCGCGACGGCGAGATCACCGGGCTGCTCGGCGCCAATGGGGCCGGCAAATCGACGACGCTGCGCATGCTGTACGGGGTGCTCACGCCGGACGGCGGCACGGCGAGCATCGATGGCCTCGATGTGCGCGGCGAGACCTCCGCCGCGCGCGCGCGGCTCGGGGTGCTCGCGCATTCGACCGGGCTGTACGGCAACCTCAGCGCGCGCGAGAACATCGAGTATTTCGGCGCGCTGCTCGGCGTGCCGCGCGCCGAGCTCGACTCACGCATCGCGAGCCTCGCGCAGGAGCTCGATCTCGACGGCTTTCTCGATCAGCGCGCCCGGGGACTCTCACAGGGCCAGCGCATCAAGGTGGCGCTCGCGCGCGCACTCGTGCACTCGCCGCCCAATCTCGTGCTCGATGAGCCGACCAACGGTCTCGACGTGATGGCGATCCGCAGCCTGCGCGAGCTGCTGCGGCGGCTGAGGGCGCAAGGGCACTGCATCCTGTTCTCCTCGCACGTCATGGGCGAGGTGGCCGCGCTCTGCGATCGCGTGGTGATCATCGGTCATGGCCGCGTTCTCGCCGAAGGGTCGGTGGAGTCGATCCGCGAGCGCAGCGGCGCGAGCTCGCTCGAGGAGGCGTTCCTCAGAGCGCTCGAGCCCGAGGGAGGACTCGAGTGATCGGCAAGCTCGGCATCGTGTTCGCCAAGGAGTTCATCGAGAACCTGCGCGATCGACGCACCCTTCTCTCGGCGTTGCTGTTCGGCCCGCTGTTCGGGCCGCTGCTCTTTGGCGCGATGGTCTCGCGCATGCTGCATCAGAGCGCCGCGGAGACGGACGAGGTGCTCGAGATCACGCTCTCGGGGGCGGAGCAGGCGCCGAATCTCGCGCACTATCTCGAGTCGCAGGGCCTGAGGCTCAAGCTCGCGCCCCTTTCGGAGGCGGCGGCGCGCGCGGAGGTGCGACGCGGCGCCAGCGCCCTGGTGCTCATCGTGCCCGAGGAGTATGCGGCGCGCTTTCGCGCCGGCGAGCCGGCGCCGCTCCTGCTGGTTGCGGACAGCTCGGATTCGCAGACGCGGCGCAGTGCCGAGCGTGTGCGCCTGCTGCTCTCGGCCTACGGCAGCGGCATCGCGCAGCTGCGCATCCAGGCGCGCGGTCTCTCACCGCTTCTCGCCGTTCCGGTCGCCGTGAACGAGATCGACGTGACGACTCCCACGGGTCGGGCGATCGTGGTCCTCGGCTTCATGACCTACTTCATCCTGTTCGCGATGCTGATGGGCGGGCTGTATCTGGCGATCGATGCGACGGCGGGTGAGCGCGAGCGCGGCTCGCTCGAGGCGCTGCTCAGCCTGCCGGTGGCGCGTGGAGCGCTGGTCGGGGGGAAGATTCTCGCAACCTGCGCCTACATGGCGCTCTCGCTCGCGATCAACCTCGCGGCCTTCGTCGTCGTGTTCCGCTTCGTTCCTCTCGAGCAGTTCGGCATGAGCGCGAACCTCGGGCCGCGCACGGCACTCGAGTTTTTTGCGATCTGCCTGCCTTTCGTGCCCCTGGGCGCGGCGCTGATGACGCTGGTCGCCTCCTTCACGCGCAGCTACCGCGAGGCGCAGACCTATCTCACGAGCGTGCTGTTGATCCCCACGCTG
>DATGIA010000147.1:0-2662 GCA_035307465.1 Steroidobacteraceae bacterium | reverse complement strand
TGCTCCTACGCCCAGGGGTATCTCTTCGCCCGTCCGGTCACGGCCGAGGACTGCCGGCGCTTCCTGACCGGCGCGCCGCTCGATCTCACCCAGCGCCTGCCGGTGCTCGAGATACTGGAAGCCACGGGTACCCAGGACGCGCGAGCGCTGCGCGTCGTCAAGTAGAGCTGAGGCGTCAGCCCTCGCGTCGGACGTGCGAGAATGGGCCATGGAGCCCAGCGCCCCCCGCCAGCAATGCGCCGACGCGGTGCTCATGATCCGCCCGGCGGCCTTCGGCTATAACCCGGACACGGCCCGAACCAACACTTTCCAGCAGCCGCTGGAGGCGCGCGCCGCAGACCCGGGCAAGGTCGCGCAACAGGCCCGCGCCGAGTTCGAGCGGCTGGCGCAGGCTCTCCTGAGCGAAGGCGTGAACGTCATCAGCGTCGATGACACGCCCGATCCCAGCAAGCCCGACGCGGTGTTCCCCAACAACTGGGTGTCCTTTCACGAGGACGGCACGGTGGTTCTTTATCCGATGGAGAGCGCCAGCCGCCGCTGCGAGCGTCGCCAGGAAGTGATCGAGCAGGTCAGCGGGCGGCTCGGCTTCAAGGTGACACATCTGCTCGATCTCACGCACTACGAGGGGCAAGGGATGTTCCTCGAAGGCACCGGGAGCCTGGTGCTCGATCACGCGCAGCGCGTGGCCTATGCCTGCGCCTCAGCGCGTACGCACCCGGCGCTGGTGGCCGAGTGGGCGAGCGAGCTGCACTACGAGCCGGTGGTCTTCAGCGCGGCCAATCCCGACGGCGTGCCGCTTTATCACACCAACGTACTGCTGTTCATCGGCGCGCGGGCTGCGGTCGTCGGGAGCGAGGCGATCGCTGCGGCGGACCGGCCGCGGGTGCTCGAGCGGCTGCGCGCGAGCGGCCGCGAAGTACTCGAGATTGGTCACGGGGAAATTGCGCAGTTCGCCGGCAACCTGCTCGAGCTCGGCACCTGGGACGAAGCACTGGGAGATTCGCGCGTGCTCGTCATGTCCGAGGCGGCGCGGCGCGCGCTCGAGCCAGAGGTCTTCGCGCGACTCTCGGGGTGCACGGACGCGGTGCTCGCGGTGCCGGTTCCCACCATCGAGCGTCTCGGGGGAGGGAGCGTGCGCTGCATGCTCGCGGAGGTGTTTCGCGCTTGATTGAGCTCATCGTCAAGGGCTCCCTGAGCTACCTCCTCGGGTCGATCGTAGGGAGTCTCCTCATCGGACAATTTCGCGGCATCGACATCCGCACCATGGGAAGTGGTAATGCGGGCACGACCAATATGCTGCGCACCCAGGGCAAGGCGGCGGCGCTCGCGGTCTTCGTCATTGATCTGGGCAAGGGCTGGATCGCGACCGGCCTGCTCGCGCCGCTCACCTTTCCGGCTCAGATCGTGCCGGAGACCGGCGCTCTGCACGCATGGGCGGCGACGGTATGCGGTCTCGCGGTCATCGTCGGGCACGTCTATCCGGTCTGTTATGGGTTCAGGGGAGGCAAGGGCTTCGCGACCTTCGTGGGTGTCGTTCTCGGCCTGAGTCCCCTGCTCGTGCTGGTGATGCTGGTCGGGTGGCTCATCGCCGTCATCCTGTCCGGCTATGTGGGGCTCGCATCGATGGTATCCGCAGCAGCGGTGGCGGTGGCGATCGCGGCCACGAGCCCCGCGCCGCGTGTGCCGCTCCTCACTTTCGGGCTCGTGGCTGCCGTCCTCATCGTGTTCACCCATCGCACCAACATCGCCCGCATGCTCGCCGGCAACGAATCGCGCGCCATGCGGCTGTGGCTGCTCGGCGCGCGCCGGAGACACGGATAGATGCCCGCGCCCGATGGCCCGCTCGCGGCCCGCGTGTTCGCGCTGCTCGCCGATGGCCGCTTTCACTCCGGCGAGGAGCTCGCCCAACGCCTCGAGGTAAGCCGAAGCGCGGTCTGGAAAGCGGCAAGGTCGCTGCGCACCCTCGGTCTGTCGCTTCAGGCGGTGCGCAATCGCGGCTACAGCCTCGAGCGTCCGGTGATGCCGCTCGATGCGGCGACCATCAGAGCGCATCTGCCGCGTGAGCTGCGCAGGCAGGTCGGCAGGTTGGAGACCGTGTGGTCGATCGGCTCGACCAACAGCGCGCTGCTCGCACGACCTCGGCCTGGAGGCGGCCGCAGCGAGGTGCTGCTCGCCGAATACCAGAGTGCCGGCCGCGGGCGGCGCGGGCGAGCGTGGCTCGCTCCCCCCGGCGGAGCCGTCTGCCTGTCCCTCAGCTGGACGTTCCGCGAAGTGCCACCGGACCTGGGCGCGCTCGGGCTCGTCATCGGGGTATGCGTCCTGCGGGTGCTCCGGACCCACGGGATGGCAAGCGCTGCGCTCAAGTGGCCGAACGACCTGCTGGTCGGCGGGCGCAAGCTCGCAGGCATACTCATCGATCTGCGCGCCGAAGGCGCGGGCCCGGCCCACGTGGTGATCGGGATCGGTCTCAACGTGGCGCTCGGGGAGCAGCTCCTCGGGAAGATCGCGCAGACGGGGACCCCGGCGACCGATCTCGCGAGCGCGGGACTCGAGGGACCATCGCGCAACGAGATCGCCGCAGGGCTCATCAGTGAGTGCCTGCTGGGGCTCGCTCAATTCGAGCGTCTCGGACTCAAGCCTTTCGCCGCGGAATGGCAAAGTG
>DATGIA010000146.1:0-16783 GCA_035307465.1 Steroidobacteraceae bacterium | reverse complement strand
CCGACCACGCCAGGCCTCGGGGTCGAGCTCGACGAGGCCGTCGCCCTCGCTCATCCGCACAACGCCGCCGACCCGCTGCATCTCGAGATGATCCAGCGGCCCCTCGGTTGATATCGCGGTCAAGGAAAGTCGATGCGCTATGGATTCGTGGGCCTTGGAAACCTGGGACGTCACCTCGCCCTGAACCTGAAGCGCGGGGGCTTCGAGGTGGGCGTCTACGATCTCGATCGCGCGAACGCCGAGGAGGTGCTGGCCGAGGGGGCCGAGTGGAACGAGTCGGTCGAGGCGCTCGCCCGACGCTCCCAGGCGCTGATCACGTGCCTGCCCTCCCCGGCGGCGAGCGCCGCGGTGCTCGGCGAGGCGCTGCCCGCGCTCGCGCCGGCCACGACCTGGATCGAGATGAGCACCAATGACTTCGCCGAGATCGAGTACTGGGCGGCGCGCGCCGAGGGTCACGGCATCGACACCCTCGCCTGTCCGGTGACCGGCGGTGTCCATCGGGCCGCCGCGGGCGATATCACGGTACTCGTTGGTGGCGCGCAACAGGTGTTCGAGGCGCATCGTGAGGCGCTCGAGGCGATGGGGGGACGGGTCATCCATCTCGGCGGCATCGAGCAGGCCGCAGTCACCAAGGTCGTGACTAACATGCTGGCCTTCATCCACCTGATAGCCGCGGGCGAGGCGCTCATGCTGTGCGCGAAGGGCGGCGTCGATCTCGGCAAGGCTTTTCAGGCCATCGCCGCGAGCTCGGGCAACAGCTTCGTCCACGAGACCGAGAGTCAGGTGATCCTCAATGGCAGCTACGACATTGGTTTCACGATGGATTTGGCCTGCAAAGATGCGGGTTTCGCGCTGGAGTTCGGGCGCCGCTTCGGGGTGCCGTTGCGCCTCGCCTCGGTGATGGAGCAGATCTTCGTTGAGGGGCGGGCGCGCTATGGCGGCAGCGCATGGTCATCGATGATCGTGAAGCTGCTCGAGGACGCGGTGCACACGCCGTTGCGGGCACCGGGATTTCCGGCGCGCCTCGGCCCGGAGCATGCCTGAGGCGCTCACAGAGCCGACCCAGCATCGAGTTTTCGCATGCGGAAATCTAAATTCGGCATGCTCGGGATGCTTGCTCGCAACAAAATATCGCTTCCGTTCTGCGGCGGCGATGCTATTCTCTAGCCACTAAACCAAACGGCGATCGTCCGCGGGAGCAGCTGCGGCCGAGAACACCGCTTCATTACGAGGGATGCAACGCATGAATTCGAATTCGAAGCTGTCGTATGCGATCGCGGCCATCTTGGGCAGCTCCGGTGCGGGGGCGAGCTACGGGGCGCCGGCCACGGATACCGCCGATACGAATTCCGAGGCGATCCAGGAGATCGTCGTCACGGCGCAGCGCCGCACGGAAAGTCTGCAGAACGTGCCGATCACCGTGCAGGCGCTCACCGGCGAGACGCTGCAACAGCTCAACGTCACGACCTTCGACGACTTCGTCAAGTATCTGCCGAACGTGACCCAGGCCTCCGCGGGCCCCGGCCAGAGCTCGATCTTCATGCGCGGTGTGAGCGCCGGCATCACCGGCGAGCAGGGTACCGGCACGACGGGCCCGATTCCGAACGTCGCGGTGTATATCGATGAGCAATCCGCGGCACTTCCCGGCCGCAACCTCGATGTCTATGCGGTTGACCTGGAGCGCATCGAGGTCCTCGAGGGTCCGCAGGGCACCCTCTTCGGCTCGGGTGCGCAGGCGGGCGTGTTGCGCTACATCACCAACAAGCCGAAGCTCGATGAGACCGAGGCCAACGTCAATGCGGGCTACAGCTACACCGCGCACGGCGATCCCAACTCGAATGCCGATGCGATGCTCAACCTGCCGCTCATCCCCGGGACGTTCGCCATTCGTGCGGTGGTCTTCGACGACAATCGGGGCGGGTACATCAACAACGTACCGGCGGTGTTTCAGCGCGCCGGCACCGATGAGGGTTTCACCCGATACAACGGCGGCGTGGTGCCGACCAACAGCATCGCGATCAACAACTACAATCTCACCGGCAATGCGATCAATCCGGTGAGCTACTCGGGCATCCGCGCCCAGGCCCTCTGGAAGATCAACGACGACTGGAACGCGCTGCTCTCGCAGAACTACCAGAACATGAACGCGCAGGGCGTGTTCTATCAGATGCCGAACGGTCCGGAAGGAACTCACTACGACGCCCTGGGTGAGCCGATCGGCGGCCGGGCGCTTCCGCCCTTGTCAGTCGCGCTGTTCACGCCGTCCTACGACAAGGACAAGTACGAGAACACCTCGCTCACAATCGAGGGCAAGCTCGCCGACACCGTCAAGATGGTGTACACGGGCGCCTATCTCGTGCGCAATGTCGAGCAACACCAGGACTACACGAACTATTCGCGCGGCGTGTTCGGCTACTACTACCAGTGCGCCGGCTATTCGCACAATCCCGCGACCGGCTTCTGCAATACGCCCGCCGCCCAGTGGCAGGAAACCGAGCAGAACACCCACCAGAGCCATGAGCTGCGTTTCAGCTCACCGGATGACTGGCGCGTGCGCGGCACCTTGGGCCTGTACTGGGAAGAGTTCCAGATCAAGGACGACACGGAGTGGACCTACAAGTCGGTGCCGGACTGCTCGCCCACCGACAACGTCAATTGCTTCCTGCCCACCGGGCCTCGCCCCGGCGAGTGGGCGAACAACTACGCCACACGCAACTCGAGCGTCGGCTTCGTCGATGATGCGAAGCGCAACATCTTCCAGAAGGCGGCCTTCACCTCGTGGGACGTCGATCTGATCCCGAAGGTGCTCACCCTCACCGCCGGTACCCGCTACTACCGGTTCAACGAGGACGAGGTCGGCGGCGACTTCGGCAGCTTCTATTGCAAACAGTTCGCCCCGACGGCGTACTTCGGGCAGTGCCTGACGCCCTATGGCAATGACGTCGGCAAGCAGCAGCAGAACAGCTCCGAGTATCACGGATTTCGCAGCCGCGCCAACCTGAGCTGGCATATAACCCCTGACACGCTCCTGTACTACACCTGGTCGCAAGGGTTTCGCCCGGGCGGGTTCAATCGCGGCACCTCGCAGCAACAGAAACTGTTCGACCCCGCCACGGGGACGAAGATCGCGCAGTACCTGGTGCCCGAGAGCTATGCGCCGGATACGCTCACCAACAACGAGCTCGGCTTCAAGACCGAATGGTTCGGCCGCCGGCTCGAGGTCAACGGTGCGCTCTATCAGGAGGACTGGAAGAACGCGATCGTGGAGTTCTTCGACCCGCAGGGCGGCTTCGGCAACTTGACGTTCGTGACGAATGGCCCGAACTACCGGGTCCGAGGCGTCGAGCTGCAGTTGACCGCGCGCATCACGGAGGGTCTGACCTTCTTCTTCGGGGCCTCGAACAACGACGGGGTCGAGACCAACTCCCCGGCGCTGCTCGACAACAACCCGGCGAGCCCGAACTTCGGCAAGCCGATCCTCAGCCCGAAGACGCTGCAGCCGATCCAGAACGTGTTCAACCCGACCGGCTCGCCGCTCGCCAGCGCTCCGGAGGTTCAGGCAAACGCGCGTCTGCGCTACGACTTCAGCCTCGGGGACTACAAGTCGTTCTGGCAGGTCGGTGCACAGCACATCGGCGATTCGCACAGCGCCGTGGGTACGGTCGACAACTACGATCAACCGGGCTACACGACCTACGATGCTTCCTTCGGCTTCGCCAAGGACGACTGGCATCTCGAGTTCTTCGGTCAGAACCTGACCAACGTCAACGCGAGCACGTTCACCAACAGCTTCCAGTTCATCAAGACCGAGACCGTACTGCGGCCGCGGATCGCGGGTGTCAAGTTCAGCTATCACTTCGGCGCTCCTGCCGAGAAGGCGGCACCGCCGGCCCCGGCCCCCGTGGCCGCGCCGCCTCCGCCGCCTCCACCTCCGCCTCCGCCACCTCCGGCGCCCCCGCCCCCACCGCCGCTGCCGGCCGAGATTCGTCTCGAGGGCGTCGATTTCGCCACCAATTCGGCGCAGCTCACCCCCGAGTCCGACGCCGTGCTCGACGATGCCGCGCGGCAGCTCAAGCAGCGGCCCGATCTGCCCATCGACGTTCGGGGCTACACGGACAGCACGGGCTCTGCGGAATACAACCTCAAGCTCTCACAGCGTCGTGCGGAATCCGTGATGAGCTATCTCAAGGAGCATGGCGTCAGCAACCCGATGACGGCTCACGGGTACGGCAAAGCGGATCCGATTGCCGACAACAAGACGAAGGCGGGCCGTCTCGCCAATCGTCGCGTGGTTCTGCACATCGAGAACAGCAACAGCCGGTAGTTTGCCGTCGGGGTGAATTGCCAGACTCTTCCCGGCTGCGGCGGATATCCGTCCGCCGCAGCCGCTGTTGCCGTGGCGGGGTAGCCGCATCACCATGGCGGCTGTGATGTCCGCAACTTCCCCCCCTGCCCTCGAATCCGAAATCCCGCGGATTCAGGCGTTGCTCGAGAGCCAGAAGGCGGCCGATGCGCTCGGCGCGCTGCAGGCGCTGCGCACCCAGGCACCCGGCAATCGAGACCTGCTTTACATGAGCGCCGTGGCGCTGCGCCTGCTCGGCAGGATCCCCGAGGCGCTGGCGACGCTCGAGGATCTTGAAAGGCTGCATCCACGCTTCGGCAGGCTCTACCAGGAGCGCGGGCACTGCCATGTGACGCTCCGCAATGCCCCGGAAGCCGCCACTGCGTTCTCGCGTGCGGTCACGCTTAATCCCTCGCTGCGCGCCAGCTGGAGCACGCTGGCCGCGCTGCTGCGGATGCTTGGGCGCACCGAAGAGGCCGAGCAGGCCGCCTCGCAGGCGTCACAACTCGGCGCAATGCCGCCCGAGATCCTGACCGCCTTTGCACTGTATTCCGACGGCGACGTGCTGTCCGCCGAGGGGGTGGTGCGCCAGTACCTCATCACTCACGGCGATCACGTCGAGGGCATGCGCCTGCTGGCCCAGATCGGCATGGAGTTGGACGTCACGGACGACGCCGAGCGGCTGCTTGAGCATGCCGTAACCCTTGCTCCCCAGCACCGCGTGGCGCGCTATGAATACGCGCTCGTGCTTCTCAAGCGCCACAAGCACGCCCAGGCGGCCCAAGAGCTCGAGAAGCTGCTCGCCCTCGACCCTCAAAATTGGATGTATCGCACCACGTACGCGACGATTCGAACGGGATTCGGTGATTATGCGACGGCGCTGCCTTTGTATCGGCAAATTCTCGCCGAAAGACCCAACGAGCCTGAGCTGCACCTCTCGATCGCACACGCGCTGAAGACGCTCGGCGATACGGGCTCGGCGATTGACTCCTACCGTGCCGCCGCCACGGCCCGGCCGGCCTACGGAGAGGCGTACTGGAGCCTCGCCAATCTCAAGACCTACCGGTTCACCGAAGAGGAGCTCGCTCGCATGCGGGCGGACGAGGCGAGCGCGCAGATCGCTCCAGTCGACCGATACCATCTCTGTTTCGCGCTCGGCAAGGCACTCGAGGATCGGGCCGAGTATGAGGAGTCTTTCGCCTACTATCAGCGGGGCAACGCGCTCAAGAAGTCCGAGTGTCGCTATCGCCCGGAGCCCCTGGAACGTAACGCGCGGCTGCAGTCATCGCTGTGCACCCGGTCGTTCTTCGAGGCCCGGGCCGGTATGGGCTGTCCCGATCCTGCGCCCATTTTCATCGTCGGCCTGCCCCGTTCGGGCTCGACGCTCATCGAGCAGATTCTCGCCTCGCACTCCAAGGTCGAGGGCACGATGGAGCTCGCCGACATCCCGCGGCTGGTGCAGGAGCTGCAGGGACGTGATCGCATCGATGAGGCACCCCGCTACCCGGGCGTTCTCGCGCAGATGAGCGCACGCGACTTTCAATCACTGGGGGAGCGCTATCTGGCCGACACGCGGGTGTACCGCCAGGGCAAGCCCTACTTCATCGACAAGATGCCCAATAATTTCCGCCACCTGGGACTGATCCATCTGATGCTGCCGAACGCGAAGATCATCGACGCCCGGCGCGAGGCGCTCGCCTGCTGCTTCAGCAACTACAAGCAACTGTTCGCGTCCGGTCAGCAGTTCACCTACAGCTTCGAGGACCTGGCACGTTATTACCGCATGTATGTTGACCTGATGGCCCACTGGGATGAGGCGCTGCCCGGGCGCATCCTGCGTGTGCAGCACGAGCAGGTGGTGGATGACCTCGAGGGCAGCGTGCGACGGATCCTCGCGTTCTGCGGGCTCGAGTTCGAGCCCGCGTGCGTCGAGTTTCATCGCACCGAGCGCACGGTGCACACGGCAAGCTCCGAGCAAGTGCGCCGGCCCATCAATCGCGAGGGACTCGATCAGTGGCGTCATTACGCGCCGTGGCTGCAGCCGCTCAAAGAGGCGCTCGGTACGCTCGCCGGAGGGGACTGACCTCATGAACCTCCGCGCACCCCTCGCCCCGGCAGTGCTCCTCCTCGCGCTTGCGGGGACGGCGCCTGCGGCGAGCGCCTATCAGCCAATCACCCCCACGCTCGCGAGCGAGACGGTCGTACTCAACGGCCGAGATCTCAGCATCGATGAGGTCGTCAAGGTCGCCCGCCAGGGCGCCCCGGTGGATTTGAGCCCCGAGGCGCGGCAGCGCTCGGCCGACGCGTACGGACTGCTCCTCGAGGCCGCAGCCGAAGGCGTCTCGGTGTACTGGTTCAATCGCGGCGCAGGCTCCGGACGCGAGCACTTCATCTTCAAGGGCGATCCCCTCAGCCCCGAGAACAAGAAGCTCCTCGAGGCGCGGCAGCTTGCGAACTTCGAGAGCGGCGCGCGGGAGGGCCTGGGTCCCGAAGTGGGCGAGGAGGAGATCGTGCGCGCCATGATGGTGGTGCGCGCCAACACGATGAGCTACGACGCGGCAAGCCCTGCGCTGACCCAGATGCTCCTCGACCTGCTCAATCACCGCATCACGCCCGTCGTGCGAGCGCGCGGCACGCTCGGCGAGAGCGACCTTGGGCTCTTCATGAACATTGCCGCCACCATGGTGGGCGCGGGTGATGCCTATTACCGCGGCGAGCGCATGCCGGCGGCCGAAGCGCTGCGGCGCGCGGGCCTCGTGCCGCTCAAGCCTTTCGGGGCGGACGACAGCGCGCTCGAGAGCAGCAACGCGTATGCGACGGGTCAGGCGGCGCTCATGGTGCACGACGCCCGCCAGGCGCTGCTGTGGGCCGATCTCACCTACGTGATCGATCTCAACGGCATGAACAGCAGCATCTCGCCGCTCTCGCTGCCGGTGCAGGCCAACCGGCCCATCCCATGGCTCAACTGGGACGCCGCTCGAGTCCTCGACATGCTGAGGGGCAGCTACCTGTTCGAGCGCGACGAGGCCCGAATCATCCAGGATCCGGAGAGCCTGCGTGCCTCCTCGATTCGCCAGGGCGCGGCCTGGCAGTCGTGGGCGCAACTGCGCGCCGATGTGTTGCTGCAGCTCAATTCCTCCGACCACAACCCGGCGGTGCGCGTGGGCCTCTCACCCTCCGACGCCTGGGAGCTCGCCACGCCGCAGCTCTCGCAGTTCTTCGTCAAGGGAGGACCGCGCAGTCATGGGCAGCACGGCTTCATCGTCTCCAACGCCAACTGGGATCCCTACCCCATGGCGAACGAGATCGAAGCCTTTTCCATTGCGCTCGCGAATCTCGACGTCGTCATCACGCAACGCCAGGTCCGCTTCAGCAATTCGTTCTTCACCGTGATATCGCCTCCCGTCGAGCCGGGCGGATTCGCCCTCGTGCAAGGCCGCGACTATCACGCAGCGGCGCTCATGCAAGAGGTCCAGGGACTCATCAATCCGGTACCCCCCGAGGGCAACGCGATCATCAAGACGGTCGAGGATCTGCAGACTCAGACACGGCTCAAGGTGGTGCGCGCGCGCGAGATCGTGAGCGATACGATCGATCTGCTCGCCGAGGATCTGCTGACGGGCACGTACTGGCTCGACCTGCGCAAGACCCAGAACCCGCAACGCCGCTTCGGTCCGGCAGCCGACGCCGTGCTCGCACAATTTCGGCAGGTGCTGCCGCTCGATGCGCATTCCGCGCAGCCCACGGTCCCCATTCACGAGCTCGCCGCGAGCTTCATTCGCGAGCATCCGGCCGAGAGCTTTCATCACGACACGCGGGCAGACCCGGAGTCGACCGCGCGCGGCCCGCCGGGCCGATGATCGCCAATGCGCGCATGTATGCGGTGAGCCCCGAGGCCGCCGCGATCTGGCGCACGCTCCTCGAGACGCTGATCGAGCGCGCCCAGGTTCCGGTCGCGGTGATCGAGCACGAGCCGCCCGCCTCGATCGAGGCACTCTGGGGACGGGAAGATCTTGGGGCCGTCTTCATGTGCGGCTTGCCGTACGCGCGCGCGCAGCCGCCTCCGCACCTCATCGCGGCACCCGTGCCCTCCCCCGTCGCGTTTTCGCACGCGCCGCGCTACTGGAGCGAGTGGATCGTGCGCACGTCAAGTCCCGCGCGCATTCTTTCCGACACCTGGGGCGGACGCCTCGCCCTCACCGTCGCGCATTCGCAATCCGGCTGCATCGCTGCGCTCGCGCACCTGATGAGCTTCGAGGCGCCCACGCCCTTGTATCGTGAGCTGATCGGACCCACGCAAACGCCGCTCGGGTCGCTCGAGGCCGTGGCGCAGGGTCGCGCCGACGTCGCGGCGATCGATGCCTACGCCTGGGCCTTGCTCGAGCGCTTTCGCCCGCAGCTTACGCGCGAAGTGCGCATCATCGATCGCACGCTCCCCACGCCCATTCCCGCCCTCGTGGCATCGCCCTCGATAGCGGTGCGGCACCTACAATCCCTGCGTGAAGCCTTCCGGACGGCCCACACCTTCGCCCCCCTCAAGCCCGCGCTCGAGGCATTGAGCCTCGGGCGCTTCGCCGAGGTCACCGCGTCCGATTACACCTCATTGCAGCGCAATGCGGAGCGCACCCTGGCTCACTGGCGACACCATCGCCTGGCGGCGTCCATCGATCCGCACTTCAAGGATCTCGTAGCCGTCTGATGCGGGTCGGGAGCCGCAGGCGCCGCCCGCGTGGCGGGGCTGCGTGATCGCGCTACACTTACATTTCTGCATGCGCGCGCTCGGCCAGTTGTTTCGGCGAATCGATGGGCCCACCTGGCTGGTGGCGCTCGTTCTCTATGGGGCCTGGGTCGCGCTGATGGTGCACGCGGTCCGTCTTCCCGGGTGGATCGTACTGCCGGCGGGGGCCTATCTGGTCGCCTGGCACTTTTCGCTCCAGCACGAGGCCATTCACGCCTTTCGCGGAGTGCCCCGCTGGCTGCGGGTCGCGGTGGTCTATCCGCCGCTCGGGCTGTGGTTTCCATTTCCACTCTATGAGAAAAGCCACAGCACCCATCATCGCGACGCTCACCTCACCATCCCCGGCCTCGATCCGGAGTCCTATTACGTCTACGAGGCGGACTGGGAGCGCATGAGCCGCTGGCGCCGAGCGCTCCTCACCTTCAATCAGACCTTGCTCGGCCGCCTGAGCATCGGGCCGCTGCTGCGGCTCTGGACGCTGATCCTGCGCGAGGGCGATCGCATACGCCGCGGCGATCGCTCCCACTTACGGCATTGGTGCATGCACGCGCTCGCGCTCGGCGTGCTGTTCGGCTTCATTTCGGGGGTGTGCCACTTCCCGGTGTGGCAATACGTCTTGCTGGTGGCTTATCCGGGCTTCAGCCTCGGGCTGCTGCGCGCCTTCACCGAGCATCGCGCCGCCACCGACTCCGCTCAAAGAACCGCATCGGTGGAAACGAATTTTATATTTGGAATTATGTATTTATATAATAATATTCATGTGGTACATCATTTAAACCCGACCCTCCCCTGGTACGAGATCCCACGGTTTTACCGCCAGCATCGCGACGAATTGCTGTCAACCAACGGACATTTCCTCTACCGCGGCTACGCGGAGCTCGTGCGCCGCTTCCTATGGGTCCCGGTGTTCCGCCCGGTCCTTCCGCGCTCCGTTCCTCGGCCTCCGACCCGCTCCTGATACCGGGCCCCCACGCGATGCGATTCAGCGGGGCGCCACGCGGGCGCACACACGGACTGGCGCGCACGGTTCTCGCCACCTCGATCGGCAACATGCTCGAGTGGTACGACTTCACCGTCTATGCGTTCTTTGCGCCCTTCATCGCGCGCAATTTCTTTGCAGAGCATGACCCCACGGTGCAGCTCATCAACACCTTCCTCGTGTTCGGTCTGGGTTTCATCGTGCGCCCCTTGGGCGCGGTGGTGCTCGGGGGATACGCCGACCGCGCCGGGCGAAAGGCAGCCCTCACGCTCACCATCCTCTTGATGGCGACGGGCACCGCGGTGATTGCCTGCGCCCCGACCTATGCGAGCCTCGGTCCCGGCGCGGCGTTGCTGTTGTTGCTCGGTCGCCTTCTGCAGGGATTCTCCGCGGGCGGCGAGATCGGCGGCGCCATCGCGTTCTTGCTCGAGAGCGCGCGCGCGGAGCAGCGCGGGCGCATCGCGGCCTGGGTGCAAGCGAGCATGGGAATGTCCAACATCCTCGGATTTCTGGTGGCCTATGCGGTCACCGGCTGGCTCACGCCCGCCGAGGTGCAGGCCTGGGGCTGGCGAGTGCCGTTTCTCCTCGGGCTCTCGATCGTGCCGGTCGGCTTGTACCTGCGACGCTCACTCGAGGAGACGGGCGCCTTCGAAAGCCTGGCGGCCGATCAGCGCCGCGCGGGACGAGCCCGCCGCGCGCCGCTTCTGGAGATCGCCCGCACGCAGCATCGCCCGCTCCTCTCGGGGCTCGGCGTCGCGGTGCTGTGGTCGGTCGCCGTCTATTCCCTCATGATCTATTTTCCCACCTACGTCCAGCACACCTTCGGCTTCAGCGCACAGCAGGCCTTCGCCTCTGCTCTCATCGGCAACGTCCTGTTCGTGACCGGCTGCGTGCTCTTTGGCGCGCTCTCGGATCGTATTGGCCGCCGCCGCAGTCTCGCCCTCGCCTCGCTCGCGCTCATGGTCCTGGTGCTGCCGCTCTTCCTCTGGCTCAAGGCCCGTCCAACCTTTGCGACGCTCCTCGTGGTGCAGGCGCTCATCTGCGTGCTCGTGTCGAGCTTCAATGGTGTCGCGCCGGCGGCGCTCTCGGAGATCTTCCCGACGGCGGTGCGCGCGACCGGCATCTCGATCGTGTACAACGGCGCTTTCACGGTGTTCGGCGGCTTCGCGCCGACCGTGCTCACCTGGCTCACGCGCCCCGCGGGCGGCTCCTGGCTTGCGCCCGCCTGGTACGTGGCGCTCGCGGCGGGCGTGTCCGTGATCGCGCTCGCGTGGCTGCCCGGTGCGAACACCCCGAGCACTCGCTCGCCACCCTGAAGGAGACCTTTTCCCCGAGCGTCGCGCGCCCCTCTGCACGCGCGCAGGCACGCTACACTGCGCGCGATGCTCGCTCGCTCTTCACTCCGCGCGCCGATGCTTCTCGCGCTTTTCTTCATCGGCCTGGCTCCCGCGCTCGGTGCAGCGCCGATGCTCGAGGTGGGATCGCTGCATCTGGAGCGCTGTCGGGCGCGACCGCTCACCTATTGCGGCCGGCTCGAGCGCGCGCTCGATCCGACGGGCGCACTGCCGGATCGGATCGGCATCCATTTCGAGCTCTATCCGCATACCGCGCCCGGTGCCACTCGCGGCACGCTCGTCGCGACCGAGGGCGGTCCCGGTTATCCGGCGACCGAATCGCGAGCGGACTACCTTGCGCTCTTTGCGCCGCTGCGAGCGCACCGCGATGTGCTCATCATGGACAATCGCGGCACCGGTCGATCGGGCGCGCTCGACTGCCCCGCCTTGCAGAGCTCCTCGCGCTGGAGCGTCGAGGAGGTCGGCGCCTGCGGGGCGCTGCTCGGGACGCGAGCGCCGCTCTACAGCACCGCCTATGCCGCCGACGATCTGGCCGCGGTGCTGGAGGCGCTCGGGCGGACATCGATCGATCTGTATGGCGATTCCTATGGCACTTACTTCGAGCAGGTCTTTGCGCTGCGTCACCCAGCGCTCCTGCACTCGCTGGTGCTCGACGGCGCCTATCCGCTCGAGGGCCCCGACTACGCGTGGTACCCGAGCTATGCGCCGGCGATGCGCGACAAGTTCAACCTCGCCTGCGCGCGCTCGCGTGCCTGCGCGGCACGGGGCGGCACGGGCCTCGAGCACCTTGTGCCGCTCCTCGAGACGCTGCGCAGCACCCCCTATCCGGCGCGCGCGCTCGACAGTGATGGGCACGAGCGCGAGTTCACCGCGGATGCCGCGCAGCTCGCCACGGTGATGTTCGCGGGCTCGCCGGCCTATGCGAGCGTTCGAGAGCTCGATGCGGCGGGACGAGCCTTCCTTTCGGGCGACCGCCGCCCGCTCGAGCGGCTCATGGCGGAGACGGTGAGCGGCGTCGATTCGCGCGACCCGAGCGCGAATCCCGCCCGCTGGAGTGCGGCGCTCGAGGTCGCGGTGATGTGTCAGGATCCCCCGCAGATCTACGACATGCGCCTTGCGCCCGCCGAGCGCGCCCGCGCCCGCGATCAAGCGATCGCCGCACGCGAGCGCACCGACCCGGATGCCTATGCGCCCTTCACGATCGAGGAGTACCGCCACATGCCTCTCGATTACAGCTTCCTCGATCTGTGCATCGACTGGCCCGTATCATCGCCCGCTCATCCGGCCGGGCAGGTGGTCGTGCCCGGAACGCGCTACCCCGACGTGCCCGCGCTCGTGATCTCGGGGGAGCTCGATGACATCACGACGCCGGCGGATGGTGCCTTCGTGGCCCGCGCCTTTGCGCGCGGCCGTCAGATCGTGATTGCGAACAGCTTTCACGTGAATGCGCTGCCGCGCGCCCGCAGCGACTGCGGGGCGGTGCTGGCGCAGCGTTTCCTCGCGAGCGGCGCGGTCGGCGATGCGGCGTGCGCGGGCGCGGTGCCGCCGGTGCGCCTTCTCGCCGGCTTCCCACGCCGTGTTGACGAGGTCGAGCCCGCACGCGCCTTGCCGGGAAACCGCGCGGACGCCGCGGCGCTCAGTTCCGCCGCGAGCGCCGTACTCGGCTTGGGGGATGTGCTCGCCCGCGCTCGCAGCAACTCGAGCGATCAGGGGCCGGGCTTGCGCGGGGGCCGGTTCGAGATCATTCGCCGGGCGCGCGGGCTCGACATCCGCTTGCGCGCCGTTCGCTTGACCGAGGATCTCGAAGTATCGGGCTGGCTCGAAGTGCGCGGCGCACATGCACCCGAAGTCCATGCGCGGCTGCACCTGCAGGGCGTTTCCAACGGGGGCATCGCTCCGTCGAGCGGAACGCTCGAGGTAACCTGGTCGGAGGCGAGCGCGGCCCCCCGGGCCCTGCTTCGGGGCAGACTCGATGGCGTGCCGTTGAGGGCCGACACCGTCGCGCCGTGAGGTTTCGAGGAGTGAGCGTCATCAGACGCGGGATTCACCGATCTTGCGCTCGGCACTCGGCGGGTAGCCGTAGACCGCGCGATAGCACTTGGAAAAATGGGGCGGCGATTGGAAGCCGCAGGCCGCGGTGATGTCCATGATCGGCATGGCGGTCTGCAGCAGCAGCTCGCGCGCACGACCCAGGCGCATCTCGAGATAGTAACGCTTCGGCACGCAGTTGAGGTCGCGCTTGAACAGACGCTCGATCTGCCGGCGCGACAGGCCGGTCGACTTGGCAATCTGCTCGAGCGACAGAGGCTTCTCGATGTTCGCCTCCATGAGCTGCGCGACGCGCAGGATTCCCCGATGCGATACGCCCACTCGTGCGCGCAGCGGCACGTACTGCCGATCATGGTCCTTGCGCACGCGCTCGAGGATGAACTGCTCGCTGACGCGTTGCGAGATGCGGGCTCCGAGCCGTCCCTCGATGAGATTCAGCATGAGATCGAGCGGTGCCGTGCCGCCGGAGCAGGTGAAGCGGTTGCGATCGATCGTGAAGAGCTGGTCCGAGATGCGCACGCGCGGGAACTCCTCGCGCAGCGCCGAGAGATTCTCCCAATGGATCGTTGCGCGAAACTGATCGAGCAATCCCGCCCTCGCAAGCGCGTAGCCGCCGGTGCACAGCGCCCCCAGGGGGACACCGCGATCGGCGAGGCGCCGCAAGGCCGTGAGCAGCGCCGGTGAAACCGCCTCTCGAATGTTGATGCCTCCGCAGACGAACAGGATGTCGACGGCACCGACCTTCTCGAGCGCGAGGGTGGGCGCGAGCGTGAGCCCGCTGCTGGCCTCGATGGGCCGGCCCTCCAGGCTCACCACCGACCACTCATAAACGTCCTTGCCGACGAGGCGGTTCGCCATGCGCAAGGGCTCCAAGGCATTCGCCACCGCGATCAGGGAGTAGTTCGGCAGCGTCAGGAATGCGTAGCGGCACTTGCGCAGGGAGGGGCCCGGCTCGGGGGGCGGTGGCGGCGTTGGGCGGCTCGAGGTGTTCATTGTGAGACTCCAGAAACGCGGGTCGCGGAGTGCGCGCGGCGTGCACGCAGCGACCCGTAGAGAAGACCGATTGCGGACCACGCGGTGCCCACGATGAGGGCCTGCAGGTGCAGGCTCGCGAGCAGCCAGAGCGTCGCAAGCGCGCCGAGGACGGGCTGCAGCAGCGAAAGCCAGCGCAGCCGGCCGCCGCCCCGGGCGCGCCATGCCAGCGCAAGCACGGCGAGATTCACGGCGAGGAATGCGCAGAACGCACCGAAGTTGACGCACTGGGCGGCCGTGGATAACTCAACGCCCTCTCCGATCAGCATCACCGCTCCGACGAGGACCACGTTGTAGAACGGAGTGCGCCAGCGCGGATGCAGAGCATGAAAGCCCAGCCGGCCGGGCAGCCAACCATCGCGCCCCAGGGCATAGAGGAGCCGTGCCGAGGCCGCCTGCGCACACATGACCGAGGCCGCATAGGCGATCATCACCACGGTGAGCAGTGTCGTGAACAGCGGTCCCACCCCCTCGCGCATGACCTCATAGCCGCCGTTGTCGAGGTCCGCGAAGCGGACTGCGGGATGCGCAAGACTCATGACGTAAGCGCTCATCACGTAAATGAGACCGCAGATCGCGGCCGCATTGACGGTCGCTCGCGGGATGTTGCGCGTCGGCTCCACGGTCTCCTCGGCCAGTGTCGTGACCGCATCGAAGCCGAGAAACGAATAGGCCGCGATGCTCGCACCGGAAAGCACGAGGGGCCAGCGGGTATGCTCGCTCAGGAACGGAGCCAGTGGCGCGGTCCGGAGCGATGCGCCGGCCCGCAGCGCGCTTCCGGCAATCAGGAGGGCGATGACCGCAAGCTGGGCGAGCATGATCGTCACATTGACGCGGTGAGTCAGCGCGATGCCGCGCAGGTTGATCAGAGTCGTCGTCGTTGCGATGGCCGCAATCCACCAGCGGAAGCTCACGGCCGGCACCAAAAGCTCCAGGCCCTTGGCCGTGAACAGACAGATGACCATGGGAACGAAGAAGTAGTCGAGTATCAGCACCCAACCCGTGAGAAAGCCCCATCCCGAGCCGGCGGACTGCGACAGATACGCATAGGCGGAGCCCGCTTGCGGGTAGCGCGCGGCCATGCGCCCGTAGCTCAGGGCCGTGAGCAACATGGCGAAGGTGGCGACCAGGTAGGCCGAGGCGGCCGCGCCCGCACTGTCGTGGGCGATGAGACCGAAGGTGCTGATGACGACGGTGGGGCATATATAGGACAGCCCGAACAGCGAGGCGCCGAACAAGCCCAGGCGTCGCTCGAGCGTGACGGCCGGGCTCACAGGAAGGGGAAATCGACGATCCGCGCGGGGGTTCGCCCGCCCCCGTGCACGATCGTCAGCGCTGCATCGCGCTCGAGCGCCCGCTCGACCACGGCGATCGCCACGGGCGCGCCGAGCGCAAAGGAGTGGCACGCCCAGCGCACCTCACCGACCCTCCGTCCCGCAGATTCGACGGGCCAGTACCACTCGAGCAAGGGCAGTGGCTCGGAAGCGCGCAGTCCAACGGTCTTGCGCGCGGCGCCCGCACGCGCAATGCCCTCGAGAGCCGCACGTCCGACGAACTCGCCTTTCTCGAGATCGACGAGCCGCTCATGGCCGGCTTCGAACGGGTTCAGGTCCGAGTTGCTGTAATAGCTCGTGTCGGTGACGCCTTTCTCGACCGCGCGGTTGATATTGGGGCCCGTGACCCGGAGTCCGTGCGGGCGACCGGCCTCGAGGAGCGCTTGCCACAGATGAAGCGCGCGCTCACTGCTCAAGGGAAATACCTCGTAGCCCGGTCCCCCGCTCCATCCGGTGCGCGACACCACCGCCGGGACGCCGGCCACCCGCGTTGCCTGGCATTTGTAACGACCCAGCTCCTCGAGCGGCATCTCGGTGAGGCCCCGCAACACCTCGAGCGCTTTGGGCCCCTGCACCTGAAGCGGCGCCACGTCGGGCTCGCTCACCACGACCTCCAAGCGGCGCCCCAGCGCCAGACCTCGCGCCCAGAGCGTGAGATCGACATCGCCATGGGAGAGCCAGTAGACATCAGGCCAGGGATGCAACAGCACCGGATCGCACATGATGCGTCCTTCCGGATCGCACACGAGGGTGTAGCGGCACGCGCCCACCGGCAGGTCATCGACCTTGCGGGTCGTGAGATAGTCGACGAGCGCGGCCGCATCGGGGCCGCGAACTTCGGTCTGCCGCTCGCAGGCCACGTCCCAGAGCGTGACGGCCTCGGTGAGCGCCAGGTATTCCTCGGCCGGCGCGCGCAGATACGTCAGGGGGAAGTAGGTGTGGTTGTACACCATG
>DATGIA010000145.1:0-27761 GCA_035307465.1 Steroidobacteraceae bacterium | reverse complement strand
CTTCTCGAGGAGGAGCTCAAGCGACGCGGAGGCGAGGTGGTCGCGGTCGATGTCTACCGGCGGGTGCGGGCACAGCCGAGCGAGGAAGAGCTCGCCGCGCTCGCCGCCGAGCTCGAGGCCGACGCGGTGCAGGCGATCACGGTCACCAGCGTGGAGGTGGGCGAGGGCCTGCTCGCGCTCGCGACGCCCGAGCTGCACGGCGCCCTCGAGCGCATCGTCTGGGTCGTGCCGGGCGAGCGCGTAGCCGCGGCGCTGCGCGAGCGCGGTGTGAAGGCGCCGCTCCTGATCGCGGCGAGCGCCGAGGATCAGGCGCTCGTCGCGGCGCTCAAGCGCTGGCGCGCCGGCGAGTCCGGCGCAAAATCGAACGAGTCGAAGTAAAGCCGCGCCGGATCGAGTCCGCGCGCCGGAAACTCCCTGAGGATCGCCTCGATCATGGCGGGAGGTCCGCTGGCATAGACCTCGTACGCGCTGAGCCCGGGCAGCTCGGCGAGCACGGCCTCATGCACGAGACCACGCCGTCCCCGCCAGGCGGCGGAGGGCTCGGACAGCACCGGCCGATACTCGAGCGCCGGCGTGCTACGGGCCAGCGCTTCGAAGAAACCCTGCGCGTACAGGTCGCGCTCACTGCGCACGCCCCAGTAGAGCGTCATGCGGCGCTCGCGGTGGCTCTCGAGCACGTGCCGCACGATGCTCTTCAAGGGCGCGACTCCGGTGCCGCCGCCCACGAGCAGCATTGGCACTTCCACGCCGCGCTCGCGATAGATGAAATGCCCGAGCGGGCCTTCGATGGTGAGCAGCCGCCCCTCGATCTGCGCCTCGAACAGCCCTTCCGTGAGCTCGCCCCCGCGGACGCGGCGCACGTGCACTTCGAGCAGGCGGCGCTCGTGCGGCGGCGATGCGATCGAGAAGCTGCGCCGCCGCCCGCCCGGCAGCAGGATGTCGATGTACTGGCCCGCTGCAAACTCGAGCGGCGCGGCCGGCGGCAGCTTGAGATACAGGCCGCGCACATCGTGCCCCCAGCTCTCGGCCCGCTCGATGCGGCACGGTAGACGGCGGATGCGCTGGCTGTCGGCCGCGCTCGCCCCGATGAGCTCGAGACTGAGATCGGTGCGCGCCCGCGCCACGCACAGCAGGATCACGCCTTCGGCGCGCTCCGCCTCGCTCAAGGCGAGCGGCACGCCGTCCGGGTAGTCGATCTCGCCCTCGAGGACCCGTGCGCGGCACGCCAGGCAATGGCCCGTCTTGCAGCTATGCGGCAGGTTCAGGCCCGCATCGAGCGCCGCATCGAGCAGCGTCGCGTCCGCTCCCGCCCTGAATTCGCGCCCGAGGGCGGCTAGACTCACGCGCACGCTCATGATCGAGACCTTAGCATGTCGGTGCTGATCGTCGGATGCGGCTACACCGGTCGGCGGCTCGCGCAGCGATTGCACGCGCTCGGCAAGTCCGTGCGCGCAACGGCCGCTCGACCCGCGAGCATCGCGGCGCTCGAAAGCGCCGGCATCGCGGCATTGCGCCTCACGCTCGATACGCCTTCGCCCTCGATCGGGGTCGAGCCGGCGCCCTCGATCGAAGTCGAGAACGAGCTCATCTATTACCTCGTGCCCCCGCCCCCCGAGGGTGTGAGCGATCCGCGGCTCGAGCGCTTTCTCGGTGCGCTCGAAGGCGCACCCCGCCGTCTCGTCTACATGAGCACCACGGGAGTGTATGGCGATCACGGCGGCGGACGAGTCGATGAGGACACCTCACCGAATCCCGACTCCCCCCGCGCGCAGCGCCGCCTCGCGGCAGAGGCGACGCTGCGCGCCTGGAGCAGCGCCCGCAACGTCTCCTGGACGGTGCTGCGGGTACCCGGCATCTACGGTCCCGGACGGCTGCCGCTCGAGCGTCTCGCGGCAGGGGTGCCTGCGCTCAAGCACGCGGAGGCCCTGCCCGGCAATCGTATTCAGGTCGATGATCTGGTGAGCGCCTGCATCGCAGCGGGCTCGAGCACGCGCGCGGACCGGCGCATCTTCAACGTGACCGATGGGAGCGATGAAAGTCAGACCGCATGGCTCGAGCGCGTCGCACGGCTCGCCGGTCTGCCGCCGCCGCCGCTCGTGAGCCGCGAGGAGGCGCGCGCGCAGCTTTCGGCCTCTGCGTACTCGTTTCTGTGCGAGTCCCGCCGCGTCGACAGCCGGCGCATGCGCAAGGAGCTCGGGGTCGCTCTCGCGTATGGCGACCTCGACGCAGGTATTCGCGCGAGCCTCGCGCAGCCTCCCTGATCAGCCGGCCGCCGAAGCCGCGGGTTGACTGCGCCGGCTTGCGAGCCACTCGCCGATCGGCTTCCACTGCTGCCAGTCGGGCCAGGCGAGATATTCGGGCAGCTCGAGAACTCCCATGCCGCGGGCGTACGCGCGCACGTAGTTCTGCGCCTCGCGCAGCGCTCCGAGATACGGCACCTTGAGCTTCGAGAGGTAGTGATCGAGCTCCTCGTAGACCAGGGTGTGCTCGCGCACGCGATTCGCCACCACGGCCAGACGGGCCTGCTTGCGCGAGACTTTGCCGAGCTCGAGCAGCTCGTCCATGAAATGGCTGCAGGCCTTCATGTCGATCGCCGAGGGCAGGACCGGCACGAGGATGGTCTCGGCGCGGCGCACGAGCTCGTTGAGCTCCGTGCCATGCACCCGCGCGGGCGCATCGATGACGAGAATGTCGGTCGCGCGCGGCACCCTCCGAAGCCCCTCCTCGTAGGCGGCGACGCCGGTGATGCTCGGCAGATCGGCGGGGCGCTGGGCGAGCCAGTCGAGGCTCGAGCGCTGTGGATCGTAGTCCGCGAGGCAGACGTTATGTCCCTCGTGTGCGAGCAGCACCGCGGCGTTGGTGGCGAGCGTGCTCTTGCCGCAGCCGCCCTTCGCATTCAGAACCATGATATGACGCATGCATCCCCTTTCTTGTTATCGAGCCCGCGACACCGGCGGGCAAGACTAGCGCAACCCAGACCCGCAGCGCGAGCGGGGCGCGGCTCGCCGCGCGCGCAGGCATCGGCTATGCTGCGCTCCATGCGCATCGAGTTCGTGAAGATGCAAGCGCTCGGTAACGATTTCTTCGTCTTCGATGCCCCTTCCGACCTCCACGCCCTCAGCCAATCGCCCATCGGCTGGCGCACGCTGGCCGACCGTCATCGCGGCGTCGGTTTCGATCAGGCCTTGATGCTCGAAGCGCCGCACAGCCCCGGGGCCCGCGCCTTCTATCGCATCTTCAACGCCGACGGCAGCGAGGTCGAGCAATGCGGCAACGGCGCGCGCTGCCTGGCGGCGCTGTTGCACGAGCGCCGTCCGGATCTCGGCCGCGAGCTCGAGCTCGAGTGTCCCGGTGGCCGGGTTCATGCACGGGTGCTCGAGGACGGCCTGGTCGCCCTCGAGATGGGCGTGCCCGACTTCGATCCGCGCTCGCTGCCGATGGAGGCCTGCGGCGCAGCCGAGGTGTATCGCCTCGATGCCGGCGGAGAGATGGTCGAGGTGGCAGCCGTCTCGATCGGCAACCCGCACGTCGTCCTCACCGTGCCGCATGTCGAGACGGCGCGCGTTGCCGAGCTCGGTCCGCGCATCGAGCGCCATCCGCGCTTTCCGAAGCGCACGAACGTCGGCTTCATGCAGATCGTCGATCGCCGGCATATCCTGTTGCGCGTGTTCGAGCGGGGCGTGGGAGAGACCCGCGCATGCGGCACCGGCGCCTGCGCGGCGGCGGCCATCGGCCGGCGGCGCGGGTTGCTCGATGAGGAAGTGCGCGTCGATCTGCCGGGCGGCGCGGTGCAGGTTACCTGGCGCGAGCAGGGGCCCATCTGGCTCACGGGACCGGCGATGCGCGTATTCGACGGCGCCATTGATGTATAAGGGCTCATCATCCTGGAGCGAACCATGACCAGCAGTCCGGCTCGCGGCATCAAGCCGCTCACCTTGAACGACACCTCGGTCGCCGAGTACCTGCTCACCTACCCCGATTTCTTCGAGCGCAACAGCGCCGTGCTCACGAAGCTGCGGCTCCCGCACATGCGCGATGCGGGCTCGACCGTGAGCCTGGTCGAGCGGCAGGTGGAGATGCTGCGCGAGCGCAACCAGTCGCTCGAACGGCGCTTGAAGGAGCTGATGGACGTGGCGCGCTCGAACGATGCACTGGCGGAGCGCATCCATCGCCTCACCCAGCGGCTGATCGGCGCACGCACGCTCATCGAGACCGTGGGCGCGATCGAGGCCAGTCTGCGCGAGGATTTCGACGCGCGAAACTGCGTGCTCGTGCTGTTTCTCGAGGAAGCGCGCGCGCTGCGCACCGAGTCGGACCGCTTCCTGCGCGCCGCCGACCTCAGTGACGCCGCCCTACGCACCTTCGATTCACTGCTGCAATCGGGAAAGCCGCGCTGCGGCCAGATCCGCGATGTGCAGCGCGACTTTCTGTTCGGCACCGACGCGATGGAGATCGGCTCGGTGGCGATGACCCCGCTCGGCCCCAAGGGCGAGGTCGGGATCCTGGCGATCGGCGCCAGCGATGCCGAGCGTTTCCACCCGGCCATGAGCACCGAGTTCCTCACGCGCATCGGCGAGCTCGTGACCTACGCACTCAGGCGGTGAGAGGCCGCGCGCTCCCGCGGGCAAAGCTGGACGGCATGGGTCCCGATGCGGCCAAGCGCGAGCCCGAGCAGGGGTGGCCCGAGCGCTTCCTCGCGCACCTCAAGCTCGAGCGGCGCCTGAGCGCGCACACGCTCGATGCCTACCGTCGCGATCTCGAGCGGCTGTCGGCCTTCTGCCGTGCTCGTCGGCTCGGCCCCTTCAGCGCTCTCAAGCAGGCCGACATCCGCGCATTCGCCGCTCATGAGCATGCCGCGGGCGCGGATGCCCGCAGCATCCAGCGGCGCCTCTCCGCGCTGCGCGCCTTCTATCGCTATCTCGCACGTGAGACGTTGAGCAGCTCCAATCCCGCCCAGGACGTGCGGGCACCGAAAGCCGCAAAGCGCCTCCCGCACACCCTCGATCCCGATGCGATGGCACGGCTCCTCGATCTTCCCGATGAATCGCGGCTCACGATCCGCGACCGCGCGATGATGGAGCTGTTCTACTCGTCCGGCTTGCGGCTCGGTGAGCTGGTCGGGCTCGATCTTCAGGATCTCGATCTCAAGGACCGCACCGTGCGTGTGACCGGCAAGGGCGCCAAGATGCGCGTGCTGCCGGTCGGCCGGCGAGCCTGCGCAGCCCTCAAGGCCTGGCTGATCGAGCGACGCGCCCTCACACAGACATGCCCCGTGGATCGGGGACGAGCGCCCCGCGCCCGGCGCCGCGACGCCCGGCGCGGCGAGGGGAGCGGCCCCGTGAGCGGCGAGAGGCGCGGCCCCTTGAGCGGCGAGAGGCGCGGCCGGGCGAGCGGCAAGGTGAGCGACCCGCTGAGCGCCGAGGGCGGCGCCCCAGCGGGCGGCGAGGCGCTCCAAGGCGCGGTTTTCCTCGGGCGATCGGGCCGTCGCCTGGGCGTACGCGCAGTGCAGCGGCGCGTGGCACTCTGGGCGCTTCGCCAGGGGCTGCCGCAGCATGTGCATCCGCATATGTTCCGGCATTCCTTCGCCACGCACCTCCTCGAGTCGAGTGCGGATCTGCGCGGCGTGCAGGAGCTCCTCGGTCATGCCGACATCGGAACCACGCAGATCTACACTCACCTCGACTTTCAGCATCTTGCCCGGGTCTACGACAGCGCTCACCCGCGGGCGCGCCGGCGCCGCTCGAGAAGTGAATCCAAGCCCGATCCTTGAAATCGCACCCTGCGACCTCAAGGTAGGCGACTCGCATGCAGCATGATCCGGCCCGCATCTACGGCACCACCATCCTTGCAGTCCGGCGCGGCGGTCACGTCGCGGTGGGCGGCGATGGGCAGGTGACGCTCGGCCAGAGCGTGATGAAGGGCAACGCCAAGAAGGTGCGCAAGCTGTACGGCGGCAAGGTGGTCGCGGGGTTCGCCGGGGGCACCGCGGATGCCTTCACCCTGTTCGAGCGCTTCGAGGGCAAGCTCGAGAAATTCGGCAACCTCACCCGCGCGGCCATCGAGCTCGCCAAGGACTGGCGCAGCGATCGCAGCCTGCGGCGCCTGGAGGCGCTGCTGGTCATCGCCGATGCGAGCAGCACCTATGTCGTGTCCGGCACGGGTGACGTGATCGAGCCCGAGCACGACCTCATCGGCATCGGCTCGGGGGGTGGCTTTGCACAAGCCGGGGCGCTTGCGCTCATGCAATCGACCGAGCTTTCCGCCCGCGAGATCGTCGAGCGCGCCCTGAACATCGCCGCCGACCTCTGCATCTACACCAATCGCAACCTCACGATCGAGGAGCTCCCGTAGTGTCCCAGATGACCCCTCGCGAGATCGTCGAGGAGCTCGACAAGCACATCGTCGGACAGCGCGATGCGAAGCGTGCCGTGGCGATTGCGCTGCGCAATCGCTGGCGGCGCCAGCAGGTCGCCGAGGCGCTGCGCCCGGAGATCACGCCGAAGAACATTCTCATGATCGGGCCGACCGGCGTCGGCAAGACGGAGATCGCGCGCCGCCTCGCGCGACTCGCGCGCGCCCCCTTCCTCAAGGTCGAAGCGACCAAGTTCACCGAGGTCGGCTACGTCGGTCGCGAGGTCGACTCCATCGTGCGCGACCTGGTCGAGATCGCGGTCAAGATGACGCGCGAGGAGGCCATGGCGAAGGTCCGCCCTCGCGCCGCGGATGCCGCCGAGGAACGCATTCTCGATGTGCTGCTGCCGCGCGCCGGCAGCCTGGCGGCCGAAAACGCCCTCGTCTCGGGCAGCCTGAGTGCCGGTACCGGGCGCGACTCCGATACCCGCCAGCGCTTTCGCAAGATGCTGCGCGAGCATGATCTCGATGAGCGCGAGGTCGAGATCGAGGTGCGCGCGATGCCGGTCGGGGTCGAGATCATGGCGCCGCCCGGCATGGAGGAGATGACGCAGCAACTGCAGGGCATGTTCGCCTCGCTCGGCGGCGGCCGCACCCGCACGCGCAAGCTGAAGATTCGCGAGGCGCTCAAGCTGCTGACCGACGAGGAAGCCGCGAAGATGATCAACGAGGAGGAGCTCAAGGTGCGCGCCGTCGAGAATGCCGAGCAGAACGGCATCGTCTTCATCGACGAGATCGACAAGATTGCGCGCCGCCAGGAGACTCTGGGGGCGGACGTCTCGCGCGAGGGCGTGCAGCGCGACCTCCTGCCGCTCGTCGAGGGGTGCACCGTCAACACCAAGTACGGCACCGTGAAGACCGATCATGTGCTGTTCATCGCCTCGGGCGCCTTCCATATGTCCAAGCCCTCGGACTTGATCCCGGAGCTGCAGGGACGCCTGCCGATCCGGGTCGAGCTCGAGCCGCTCGGCGTCGATGACTTCGTGCGCATCCTGACCGAGCCCGATGCCTCGCTGTGCCGCCAGTACGCCGCACTGATGCAGACCGAGGGCGTCACGCTCGAGTTTGCCGAGTCCGGCGTGCGACGCCTCGCGGAGGTCGCTTTCGAGGTGAACGAGCGCACTGAGAACATCGGTGCGCGACGGCTGCACACGGTAATGGAGCGCCTCCTCGAGACCGTCTCGTTCGAGGCGGCCGACCGCAGCGGCACGCGGGTGCTCGTCGATCGCGCCTACGTCGAGGGAAACTTGGGCGAGCTGGTGCGAGATCAGGATCTCTCGCGCTACATTCTCTGATGCATCGACCGACCGAGGTCACGCTGCGCACGCGCTCGCGCATCTTGCATGTGCGCTTCGAGGACGGCGCCGAGTTCGACCTGCCCTTCGAGTACCTGCGCGTGTTCTCCCCCTCGGCGGAAGTGCAGGGCCACGGACCTTCCGAGGGCGTGCTCGTGACGGGCAAGCAGTCCGTGACGGTGACCCGTATCGAGCCCGTCGGCAACTATGCCCTGCGGCTGCACTTCGATGACGGGCACAACACCGGCCTGTACTCCTGGGCGGTGCTGCACGAGCTCGGCTCCCGGCACGCGGTCAACTGGGCTCGCTATCTCGAGCGCTGCGCTCGGGCGGCCGTGCCACCTGCCGGCCCTAGCGCTCCTCCTGCGCAGTAGCTCCTCCGGCGCCCGGCGCCCGGCGCCTGATCGGGGACGGTACAATGGACGCCCTCGAATCGAGACCGTCATGAGCGAACAGCGCACCGTCGATTTCGGCTACGAAAAGGTCAGCGAGTCGGAGAAATCCGCGCGGGTTCGCGAGGTATTCAACTCGGTCGCGAGCCGGTACGACCTGATGAACGACCTGATGTCGCTCGGGGCGCATCGCCTGTGGAAGCGCTTCACCCTGGCGCTTACGGGCCTCAGGGCGGGACAGCGTGCGCTCGATGTGGCGGGGGGCACCGGCGATCTGGCGCTCGGACTCGCGCGCCAGGTCGGCAAGAACGGCCGCGTGACCCTCGCCGACATCAACGCCGAGATGCTGGCGCGGGGCCGCGATCGGTTGATCGATGCGGGCCTGAGCGCGGAGGTTGGCTGCGTGCTCGCCGATGCGGAGCGGCTCCCCTTCGCCGATCATTCCTTCGACTGCATCACCATCGGCTTCGGCCTGCGCAACGTGACGCATCCGAGCGCCGCGCTCGCCTCGATGCACCGCGTCCTGAAGCCCGGCGGTCAGCTGCTCGTGCTCGAGTTCTCGCATCCGGTGGCGCCCGGTCTGAAGCCGCTGTACGACGCTTACTCCTTCGGCATGCTGCCGCTCCTTGGACGGCTGGTAGCGCGTGATGCCGCAAGCTATCGCTACCTCGCCGAGTCGATCCGCCGCCATCCCGATCAAGAGACGCTGCTCGCGATGATGCGGGAGGTCGGGTTCGGCGAGGCGCGCTACCACAATCTCTCCGGCGGCATCGTCGCCGTGCATCGCGGCTACAAGGTCTGATGCCCGCCACGTCCGCCTGGCTCGCCTCGCTCGAGGCCCTCATCAATCGCCGTATCGCGGACGTTGCGCGCGCGCAGGAGGCTGCGCGGCGCCTCGAGGGCACCTCGCTTGGTCTCGACGTCGAGGGCGTAGGGTCCGTGCGCCTCGCGGTGCGCGCCGGCCGGCTGCTCATCGGACCGCCGCAGGAAGCGCCGGCTGACGTGCGCCTCTGCGGCACCCCGGGCGCGCTGCTCGCCTTCGGCCTGCGCTTCGCCGGTCTGCTCGGCCCGATGCACGGCGGTGCCGCGCGGCCGCGGGATACGGAGCGCGATGCGCCCGAGCGGGTGCGCATCGAGGGGGATGCGGAGGTGGCGGCGCGCTATCGCGATCTGCTCTCGAGCGCGCGGCCGGAGCTCGAGGAGGAGCTGGCACGCCAGCTCGGCGATCTGCCGGCGCGCGGCATCGCGCGGGCGGTGCGTGCCGCCGGGGACTTCGTGCGGCGCACGCGTCGCGCGGCGCGGCAGGACGTTGCGGAATATCTGACGGAGGAGAGCCGCACGCTCGTCGGTCGCGGTGAGCTCGAGGAGTTCTTCCTCGAGGTCGACCGCGTGCGCGAGCGGTCCGATCGCATCGAGGCACGGCTCGCGCGGCTCGAGCTTGGGGCAAAGGCGGGCGCGCGATGATCCGCTGGCGCGTCGCCCAGCGGCTGCTGCAGATCCAGCGCGCCCTGGTGCGTCACGGCCTCGACGATCTGGTGCGCGCCACGCACCTGTATCGGCCGTTTCGGTTTCTCTTCTACCTCTCACCCTGGACCTGGTTTCAGCGCTCCACCGGCGTGACGCGCGGCGAGCGGCTGCGGCTCGCACTCGAGGAGCTCGGCCCGGTGTTCGTGAAGTTCGGGCAGGCGCTCTCGACGCGGCGCGACCTGTTGCCCGTGGACCTCGCCGATGAGCTTGCGAAGCTCCAGGACCGCGTGCCGCCCTTCCCGAGCGAGGTGGCGATCGAGTCGCTCGAGCTCGCCTATGGCCGGCCGCTCGCCGAGGTCTTCTCGAGCTTCGAGGAGCAGCCGCTCGCGGCCGCCTCGATCGCGCAGGTGCACGTCGCGCGCCTCAAGGGCGGCGAGGAAGTGGTCGTCAAGATCCTGCGGCCCGGGATGCGCGAGATGATCGAGCGCGATCTCGAGGTGCTCGAGACCCTGGCACGACTCGCGGATGAGTACTGGGACGATGCGCGACGGCTGCGTCCGAGGGAGGTCGTACAGGAGTACCGCAAGACCATCATCGATGAGCTCGATCTGATGCGCGAGGCCGGTAATGCCGCTCAGCTGCGGCGCAACTTCTTCGGCTCGCCCCTCCTGTACGTGCCGATCGTGTACTGGGACTACTGCCGCACGAATGTCATGGTCATGGAGCGCATTCACGGCATCATCGTCAGCCGGGTCGATGAGCTCAAGGCGCGCGGCACCGACATCGCGAAGCTCGCCGAGAACGGCGTGGAGATCTTCTTCACCCAGGTGTTCCGCCACAACTTCTTCCATGCGGACATGCACCCGGGCAACATCTTCGTGCAGGTCGATGATCCGCAGAACCCGCGCTATGCGGCCGTCGATTTCGGCATCGTCGGCACGCTGCAACCGCGCGATCAACACTACCTCGCCGAGAACTTTCTCGCCTTCTTCGAGCGAGATTACGCGCGCGTCGCGCAGCTGCACGTCGAATCGGGGTGGGTGCCAAAGGGCACCCGGGTCGATGAGCTCGAGTCCGCGGTGCGCACGGTGTGCGAGCCCATCTTCAACAAGCCCCTGAAGGAGATCTCCTTCGCGCAGGTGCTGCTGCGGCTGTTCGAGACGGCGCGCCGCTTCGACATGCGCGTGCAACCGCAGCTGATCCTGCTGCAGAAGACGCTCCTCAATATCGAGGGGCTCGGCCGCGAGCTTTATCCGGACCTCGATTTGTGGAAGACCGCGCAGCCGATCCTCAAGCAGTGGATGCGCGAGCGCATGAGCCCGCGCGCGGTGCTGAAGCGCGTGCGCGCGCAGCTCCCCGACACCATCGAGGCGGTGAAGCAGCTGCCGCAGCTCTTCCAGATCGCGGTGCGCGAGGCGGCCGAGGGGCGTTTGCGAATGCGCGTCGAGTACCCCGAGATCCTGGAGCTGCGGCGTGAAATCGTGCATTCGGGCTACCGGCGCGACATCGCCTTGTGCGCCGGCTTCCTCTGGCTCTCAGGGCTCATTTGGGTATCCTTCATGCCGCGCTGGCGCTGGATTGGCTGGGCGCAGATGGCCGGTGCGGTGGTCCTTTTCTTCTGGTACCGCTTGTCGCGCTGGCAGATCGAGCGCCCCCGGAACCCGTAGCCGGGAGCTTGGAGCGGCTCACGGTAAATTTTGCAAGCTGCCGCCCGCCGCTGGCCGTGCGCTATCCTTCGTGAATTGCATCCATGGAGCCGCTGTTGCAGGAGAACACCCCTGGCCGGACCTCGAGCGGCTCGAGCCCTGAACCGCACATCGCCGCGGACCCGCACGCCGAGCCGCTCCGGCCGCGGCGCCTGAGCTCGCCGCATGCGGCGCAGCCGGTCACGCACCTGCTGTCGAACGGTCGCTACAGCGTCCTGCTGACCGCCGCGGGCTCGGGATACAGCCGCTGGGGGGAGCTGGCCGTCACGCGCTGGGTGGCGGACGCGACTCTCGATGCGTACGGCTCCTACGTGTTCGTGCGTGACGTGTCGAAGGGCCGCGTCTGGTCGGCGGGCTATCAGCCCGTCGGCGTCGAGCCGGACGAGTACCGGGTGCTCTTCGAGGAAGGGCGCGCCGAGATCGGCCGTCGCGATGGCCTCATCGAGACCACGACCGAGTTCTTGGTGGCGAGCGAGGATGACGTGGAATTGCGCATCGTCTCGCTCCTCAACCGCGACAGCTGGGTGCACGAGCTCGAGCTCACCTCCTATGCCGAGGTCGTGCTCACGACCCCCGGGGCGGATGCCGGTCATCCTGCATTTTCGAAGATGTTCGTGCAGACCGAATGGGTCGCCGAGCGCGGGCTCCTCATCGCACGGCGCCGGCCGCGCGAGGCGAGCGATCACGCGGCTTTCGCCGCACACGGCTCGGCGCTCGAGGGCGAGGCAAGCGGCGCGCTGCAGTTCGAGACGGATCGCGCCAAGTTCCTCGGCCGCGGCCACGAGCTGCGCGAGGCCCTCGCGATCATCGACCCCCGCACGCTGTCGAACTCCTCGGGCACGGTGCTCGATCCCGTGCTCGCGCTGCGCCGGCGCATCCGCATTCAACCCGGGGCCACGGCCCGGGTCCTGTTCTGGACGGCCGCCGCGAGCGAGCGGGAGGCGCTCCTTGACATCGCGAGCACCTACTCGGACATGCGCGTCATCGAGCGCACACGCTCGCTCGCCACGGCGGGCGCGCGTGCATCGCGCGCACGCCTCGGGATCGAGGTCGCGCAGGCGCAGTGCTATCAACGACTGGCGGGGGAGGCGCTCTACGGTACGCCCGCGGCCGCAGCGGCCGCAGCCGGCGGCGCTTGGGATGAGGAGCCGCGCGGCGGCCCGCCGGCGCTCTGGGCATCCTCGGTCTCCGGGGATCGGCCGATCGTGCTCGTGCGCCTCGCGGGCGTCGAGATGCTCGACACCGCCACACAGCTCGCGCGCTGCGCGGCGCCCTACTGGCGCAGCCTCGGATGCGCGATCGACCTCGTGCTGCTGATCGAGGGGCCGGCGCCTGCGGAGCTGGAAGAAGCGCTCACGCGCGCGCTCGGACTGCACAGCGGGCCGGTCGCGCAATCGTCCTCCTCACTCCCGGCCTCGATCGAGGGGGTGCACGTACTGCGCGCCGCGATGCTCTCGAGCGAGAGCCGCTCAATGCTCGCGGGTGGCGCGCGAGTGACCTTGCGCCGGCCCGAGGATCTCGAGGCGCGCGCGCGGGAGCCGGGGACTCACCCGAGCGGAGCTGCGCGTCCGGTGTTCCCGCCCGCCGGCGCGGCGATGCGCACCGACCCGCCCCGCAGCCTGCCGGCGCTCGAATTCTTCAACGGCCTCGGGGGCTTCGCCGCGGCGGGTCGCGAGTACCTCATCGTGCTCGACGCCGGGCAGCGCACGCCGGCGCCCTGGATCAACGTCCTCGCCAACCCGCAGTTCGGCGCCCTGGTGAGCTCGGACGCGCTCGGCAGCACGTGGTCGATCAACGCGCGCGAGAATCAGCTCACGGCCTGGGGCAATGATCCGGTCTCCAATGCCCCCTCCGAGGTCGTCTACCTCAAGGATGAGGCGAGCGGCGAGGTGTGGACCCCGACTCCGCTCCCGGTCCGCGACGCGAACGCCTCCTACGTGGTGCGACATGGCTTTGGCTACACGCGCTTCGAGCACGACTCGCACGGCATCGGCATCGAGCTTCTCGAGTTCGTGCCCCTCGAGGATCCGGTCAAGATCGGACGCTTGCGGCTCGTCAACCGCACCGAGGAGACGCGGCGGCTCTCGGTGACGCACTATCTCGAGTGGGTGCTCGGCTCCCAGCGCAGTCGCACCGCGCCCTTCATCGTCACCGAGCTCGATGGGCGTACCGGCGCCCTGCTCGCGCGCAACGCCTGGAGCATGGGATTCGAGTCGCGCGTTGCGTTCATGGATCTCTCGGGGCCCGCCCTCGGCGCGCTTCACGTGAGCGGCGATCGGTGCGAGTTCGTCGGCCGCCATGGCTCACTCGCCGAGCCGGCCGCGCTCGTCACCGGCACCCCGCTCTCGATGCGGGTCGGGGCCGGGCTCGATCCGTGCGGCGCCCTGCAAGGCGGGTGCGAGCTTGCGCCCGGGGAGCAAGTCGAGATACGACTGCTGCTCGGGCAAGAGGCTTCACGCGGTGCCGCGCTCGAGCTCGTCGAGCGCTGGCGTAACGCGGATCTCGATGCGGCCTTGAGGCGCGTCACCGAGTTCTGGGAGACGACGCTCGGCGGCGTACAGGTGAAAACGCCCGACCGGTCGATGGATGTGTTGCTCAACGGCTGGCTGCTCTATCAGACCCTGTCGAGCCGGCTGTGGGGGCGCACCGGCTTCTACCAGACGAGCGGCGCCTGGGGATATCGCGATCAGCTGCAGGATTCGATGGCCGTGTGCGCGGCGCAGCCCGCGATCGCCCGGGAGCACATCCTGCGCGCCGCCGGCCGGCAGTTCCCCGAGGGCGATGTGCAGCACTGGTGGCTGCCCGGCTCGGGAGCGGGCGTACGCACCCGCGTGGCCGACGACAAGATCTGGCTGCCGTTCGTCGTTGCGCACTATCTCGAGACCACCGGCGATTCCTCGCTCCTCGAGGAGCCCGTGCCCTTCCTCGAGGGGCCGGCCCTTGCGTCGGGCCAGATCGACGCCTTCTACGTACCAACCCTCGCCGCCCAGGCGGGATCGATCTACGAGCATTGCGTGCGAGCGCTCGACTCGAGTCTTGCCATCGGCTCGCATGGCCTGCCGCTGTTCGGCACCGGCGACTGGAACGACGGCATGAACCGCGTTGGTGCGGGCGGGCGCGGCGAGAGCGTCTGGATGGGTTGGTTTCTGCACCTGACGCTGCTCGAATTCGCGAAGGTTGCCGAGGGGCGCGCCGATGCTGCTCGCGCGGCCTTGTGGCGCAAGCATGCCTTCTCCCTCAAGCAGGCCATCGAGCGCGAGGCGTGGGACGGCGACTGGTATCGGCGAGGCTACTACGATGACGGCGCCCCGCTGGGCTCGGTATCGAGCGAGGAGTGCCGCATCGACTCGATCGCCCAGTCCTGGGGTGTCATTTCGGGCGCCGCGGAGCCCGATCGGGCGCAGCGCGCGATGGCCGCAGTCAACGCGCAGCTCGTCAGCCGCAGCGAGGGAATGGTGTACTTGTTCACGCCGCCCTTCGATCGCACCCGTCGCGATCCGGGCTACATCAAGGCCTATCCGCCGGGCTTGCGTGAGAACGGCGGCCAGTACACCCATGCCGCGCTCTGGACGACGCTCGCCTTTGCGCGGCTCGGCGACGGCGATCGGGCGCACGAGCTGTTCTCGCTGCTGAATCCCATCAATCACTCGAGCACGCGCGCGGCGATCCACCGCTACAAGGTCGAGCCGTATGTGGTGTGCGCCGATCTGTACTCAGCCCCTGCGCACGTCGGTCGTGGCGGCTGGACGTGGTACACGGGCTCCGCCGGCTGGATGTACCGGGTGGGACTCGAGGGCATTTTGGGGGTGCACCGGCGCGGCGCGGTGCTGCGCATCGAGCCCTGCATTCCGCGGGCATGGTCGGGCTTCGAGGTGACCTACAAGCACGGCGCCTCGCGCTATCACATCGCCGTCGAGAACCCGAGCCGCGTGAATCGCGGCATCGCGCGCGCGACGCTCGATGAGCGCGAGATCGCAGTCGCACCGTGCGACATCGAGCTCAAAGACGACGGGTCCTATCACTTCGTGCGGGTCACGCTCGGCTAAGGGCCTGTTAACAGGCCGGGGGCCCTCAGGAAGGCCGCGGACCCGCTTTGCGCTCGCGCAGCGCGCCGATCGCGCGCGCCACGAGCATGCGCGCGATCGCCCGCGTGGGAAGTGAGCGCACCAGGCCCCAGATGAGGCCGGGTCGGGAGACCAGCAACCCTCCGGCGAGCGCACCGACCGTGCCGAGGCCACGTCCGCTCATCAGCACACGCATCGTACGGCTGCGGGGAAACTGACCCGGCGGCACGAAGGTGTCGCGGCTCGTCTCCTCGTCCGGCGGGGGAGTCAGCAGCGCGACGATCTCGGCGCGCGATTGCGCCAGGCGCGCAATCAGGGCGTCGCGAGCGGCCTCATCGTGCGAGCTCATCCACTCTCCTCGTCAGCCACGATCTTCTCGAGAATCACCGAATCCTGACGCCACTCCTGGCGCACCGACGCCAAAAACGGCGGTGCGGCGCGCATCAGACTCGAGCGATAGAGGATCGCGACGAAGGCGATGACGATGAAACCGCCCCCCATCCAGGCAATCGCGGTGAGCCGGTGCGGTCCGTCCCAGGTGGCGGCCAGAATCGCGATGCAGCCCATGAGCACCGCAAAGAAGATGCAGATCGCCACCACGACGAACGCGACGACGCTGGCGGCGACCTGACGTTGCGTCTGCGCAAGATCCCAAGCCGCGAGCTCGACGTAGGCAGCCACGTGACGCAGCAGGGCGGGCGCCGCCTTCGGCAATGACCAGAGCACGCGCACGGCTCGCCTAAGAGCGGCGCGTCACCAGGATGCCGACCACCGCGCCCACCAAGGCGGCGAGGCCAACCGCGGCCCACGGACTCTCGCGCACATAATCGTCGGCGCCGCTCATCGCTTTCTTGGCCTGCTGACGCAGGCTCTCGGCCCCATCGGCCAGGCTGTCCTTGGCGCTTCCGACCGCTTGCACGACGCGCTCCCGCATGCGCACGACCTCGGCGTCCTTCAGGTCGGCAATGCGCGCGATCAGCTCCTCCACATCGGCAATCAACGCCTTGATCTCATCGGCTGCCATCGACTTCATATGATTCATGCTCTTGTTTGCATCCTGCACGGTTCTCGAGGCCGCCGCGCCCGCCAGCTCCGCGGCCTCTTCGGGGGTCGTTGCCATGTTGATATTCCTCCTTCTTCGAGCTTATCGCAGCACCGCGAAAATACGCATCGGCTCGCGGCAAGCACCTGCGTAGGAGATGCCCGACGCTCGAGGCCTTTCCATTGTGCACCAATTCCCGGGCACCGGGTGACGCCCGACGCGGAGCGGGGCGCGCGCCCGGGGAACACGGGGCGGCAGGCGTGGCGGACCGCCGCGCCCAAGCCGCCGATCAAGCCGCGCGCCGCTCAGCCGCGCGCCGCTCAGCCGCGCGGCGCGATCGGCTGGTTGTCCCCGTTGCCGATCACCACCTCGACGCGCCGATTGAGCTGCCGGCCGCCCGAATCGTTGTTGGTCGCGACCGGAAAGGCGCTGCCAAAGCCCTCGGTGGAGATGCGTCCGGGATCGACGCCGCGCTCGACCAGGGCCGCCTTCACCGCGTCGGCTCGCTGCTGCGAGAGCACCTCGTTGAAGGAGGGCGATCCGGTGCTGTCCGTGAAGCCGTCGATCTCGACCCGCCGGTCGGTGTGCTCCTTGAGGAACTGCGCGAGCTGATCCATCTTGATCGCAGCACCCGGCTTCAGATCGGCCTTGCCGGTATCGAACAGCACGTCGCCCAGGGTGAGCAACAAGCCGCGCGGAGTCGGCGTCGCCTTGAGCTTCTGCAGCTCCTCTCGCAGCTGCTCGTTCTGCGCCTCGCTCTGCTGAATGCGGGACTGCGCTTGCTGGACCTGCGATTGCGCGGCCTGCACCTGCCGGGCGCGCGCCTCGAGCTGGATGCGATCACGCTCCTGCTGCCCCTGCGCCACATGAGCATCGTCGGCCTTGGTCTCGGCCCGAAGCTGCGCGAGCCGCGCGGTCTGCGCTGCGAGATAGGCTTCCTGGTCGACCGTCTGCTCATCGTGTTGCGCGGCTGCGTGCTGCGCCTCCGCGAGGTGCTTCTTGGCGGCCTCCAGATCGAGCGGCGCGTACTGCGAGACCGCGGGGTCCGCCGCGGCAGCTTCGACCTGGGCGCGGGCGCGCTCGAGTGTGGCATTGGGTTGGGGTGTGGAGACGCATGCGGCCAGCGCCGAGGCGACCGCGATCGGGATGATTCGCTTGTTCATGACGTCCTCACTGCGTCGGGGGTTGTTGGGTGGGCGGCGGCGCCGGCATCGACGCCTGCGGCTGCTCGCTCTCCTGGCGCAGCGCGTGCAAACTCGCATCGAGTTCGCTGGCCGCCTTGTGGGCGCGCTTCTCCTGCGCGGTGGCCTCGGCCACCTGCGCATCGATGTTCGCTTGCTCGGCGAGCACGATGGCATCCTTGCCTCGATGCTTGGCCGCCGCGTCCTGCGCCTGCCCCAGTTTCTGCTGCGCCGTGGCGAGCTCGACCGGCGCGGCCTCCTGCGCACCGGCGGACTGCGCATGCTGAATGGCCGCCTCGGCGACCGCGACCTTCTCGTCGGGGACGGGGTTCGAGGCGCACGCGGCGAGCGCGAGCGCGACTGCCGCGCCCGCGGCGGCGAGTCTCATGAAATGGGTATCACAGTTCTGCACGGGGTGTCCTCCTGCTCCCTCCGATTGGAGGCGCTACACCCACCATGATGGGGCGGAGGAGCGGCCCGAAAACATAGGTTATCCGTGCATAGCGGGTGCTGGCGTGCGTCCGGCTTGTGCGTCGGTTTCCGGGCCGTTGCGCGTCAGCGGGCGGCGCCCGCAGCGTCAGTGCTTCGCCATGTGCGCATCGCAGATCTCGTGCAGCACCTCCGGCAGGCGGCCGTAGTCGCGCGCCTTATCGAGGAAGTGCGTCGCACCGAGCGCGATCGCGGCGTTCTTGTACTCGGGTAGATCGTAATTGGTGAGCACGATGATCAGCGGCCGCAGCTGCGATGCGGCGAGCGCGCGCATCACGCCGAAACCCGTGCCCTGCTTGAGGTGCAGGTCGAGGATCAGCACATCGATCGCGTCGCGCTTCACGGCTGCCAGGGCCGCAGACTCGGTGTCCGCCGTGCCGATGAGCTCCACCTCGGGAATTTGCCGGATCGCCTCGGTGAGCCGTTCCGTCAGCACCTTCGAGTCCTCGACCAGCAGAACTCGAAGGGCATGAGTCATCGTGAAGCTTTCCACACTGATCGCACGCATCATCGGGAGGGCAGTGTATGACTGCCCGTGGTGATTCCGTCACGCCCGGGGCGCAGATCATCCTGTCGGCTCATTCTCACGATGTGCGCACGTCCTACGGCTACTGGATCAGTCCGTTACGCAGGGCGTAGGACGTGATATCGGCGTTCGCGCTGAAACTCATCTTCTCCAGGATGCGGCTGCGATAGGTGCTGACCGTCTTCACACTCAACGAGAGCTCGTTTGCGATGTCGGAGACGCCCCGGCCGGCGGCGAGCTTGCAGAAGATCTGAAACTCGCGCGTCGAGAGCCGCGCGTGCAACGGCTTGTCCGGATCGCCGTCGAGATCCGCGACCAGGATCTCGGCCAGCGCCGCACTCACGTAGCGCCGCCCGGAGAGCACCGTGCGCACCGCCTTCATGAGCTCCTCGGGCGCGCTGTCCTTCGAGAGATAGCCGCTCGCGCCGGCGCGCAGCACGTTGACCGCATACTGCTGCTCCGGCAGTCCGCTCATCACCAGCACGCGCACGCCGGGATGGCCGGTCTGGATGTGGCGCAGGATGTCGAGGCCGCTGCGATCGGGCATGTGGATGTCGAGCAGCACCAGGTCCCATTCCTGCTGGCGCAGCATGTCGAGCGTCTCGTTGCCGCTCGCCGCTTCACCCACCGCGGTGATGGTCGGATCCGTCTCCAGAAACTGCTTGAAGCCTGCGCGGACGACCGCGTGGTCGTCGGCGATCAATACGCGTGACACGTTGTTCTACTCCCTGTGATCGAGGCCGTTAGCTGCTGGCGCACTCTTGGCTCTGAGAATAACCGTTGAGCTTGTTGTACAGCGTCTTGAGGCTGCAACCCAGGGCATCCGCGGCACGCCGCTTGTTGCCCTGGAAATGATCGAGCGTCGCTTCGATCAGCGAGCGCTCCATGTCGTAAATGCGAGTGCCGACGCGGATATCGAGCCGGCCGCGCTCGCTCGAGGACTCCCCCTTGCTGGCGCTGGTCTGGATGAGCGGGGCGAGCTCGAGCGTCTGGTCGGCCAGGATGAAGGCGCGCTCGATGCAGTTTCGCAGCTCGCGCACGTTGCCGGGCCAGGTGTGCTGTCTCAAGGTCATGCGCGAGAGCGCCGAGAAGCGCTTCTCGGTGCCGGCCTGCGCATTGAGCTCGCCGAGAAAGTGCTCGCTCAGCAGCTCGACATCGTTGCCGCGGTTGCGCAACGGCGGCATGTCGATCGGGAATACGGCGAGCCGGTAGAGCAAGTCCTCGCGCAGCTGTCCGCTCTGCACCGCCTGCAAGGGGCAGCGATTGGTGGCCGCGATCACCCGCACGTCGGTGGAGAGCTCGAGATTGGCGCCCACCCGATAGAACCGCCGCGTCTCCAGCACCCGCAGCAGGCGGGTCTGCATGTCGAGGGGCATCTCGGTGATCTCATCGAGCAGGAGCGTGCCGCCGTTGGCGCGCTCGAACACGCCGGCATGCGCCCGGACCGCTCCGGTGAAGCTGCCCTTCTCGTAGCCGAACAGCTCCGCCTCGATGAGTCCCGCCGGTATGGCCCCGCAATTGATGGCGATGAAGGGCCCCCCCCGTCGAAGGCTTCGATCGTGGATCGACTGAGCCGCAAGCTCCTTCCCCGAGCCGCTTTCCCCGGTGAGCAGGACGCTTGCCTCGGTGGGTGCGACGCGCTCGATCAGCCGAAAGACTTCCTGCATTGCGGCAGAAGTGCCGAGAAGCGGGCCGGCGGCGGCCAGCGCGACGGCGAGGTTGACCGGGTCGGCGTTGCTGCACGCACCATTCATTCACGTTCTCCTGCGGTTCAACCGTGTAATCGTTACACGAGCAACGAAGCATTTTGTAACCTGTGCAGCACGGCGAGACCAGCGCCGGCTGCTGAACCTCCCTTCAGACTTCGTGCGAGGGCGTGTAGGTGTTTGTCCGACAACTGACTAGGAGCTGGCAGGAGCGCAGCGGAACGCGGCAGTGCCGGTGCCAGCGCCAGCGACAAGCGGCAAGCGGCAAGCGGCAAGCGGCACGCGGCGGACCCGGCCCGAGCGGCGCGAGTGACGCGCGGAGCGTCAAGCGCTCTCGGGGCTAGGGGGAGGCGCGTTCCCGGCCGCAGCGCCAGCAGCAGGTGAACTGGGACTCGAGTCGTTCCTGGCACTCGGTGCAGATCCAATCCGCTCCGCCCTGCGCAGCGTTGGAGCGGCGCAGCACAGAAAGGGCAAACTGCTCATCACCGTCCTCGACCAGGAGCTCGGGCCAGGTCTCGAGCAAGGGCAGGTCGCCCATGGCGCCCGCCAGATACTGATTACGCAGCTCGCAGGGAATCCCGGCCGTGATCAGCATGTTGCGTGCATGCGCCACCTGCAAGAGGGAGGCGGCGCGATACACCCGCTTCATCGCGCCGCGCTCCGCCGCGCTTCAGCGCAGCGAGCCGAGGAATGCCCGCACGTCATCGCCGCGCTCCACCGCTTCGAGCAGCGCCGATCCGATCACCACCCCATCGACGTGGCCCGCGAAGCGCCTGACCTGCGCCGCCGAGCGGATCCCGAAGCCTGCGCACACCGGCACCGGCGAAACCCGCTTCACCCGATCCATGTATTCGAGCACCGAATCGGGCACCTCCGCCGACTGGCCGGTCGTGCCCGTCATCGTGACCGCATAGACGAAGCCGCGAGCCTCGGCGCACAGCCGGGCAAGGCGCGGCGCAGGCGTCACGGGGCTCACCATTTGCACGAGCGCGAGGCCCTCGCGCTCGAGCGCCGTGGCGAGCTCCGCGCGCTCCTCGTACGGCAGATCGGGCACGATGCATCCGGCCACGCCCGCGCGCGCCGCTGCCACCGGCAGCGACTCGACCCCGAAGCGCAGCAACGGATTCAAGTAGCTCATCAGGAGCACCGGGGTCCGGTGGGGTGCCCGCCGCGCGAGCGTCTCGAGGATCCAGGGGAGCGTCACGCCGCCTTGCAAGGCGACGAAGCTCGCATGCTGGACGGTCGAGCCATCCGCCATCGGGTCGGAGAACGGCACGCCGATCTCGACGACATCGCAGGCGCTCATCACCGCCTCGAGCTGCTCAACGAAATCCGCACGCGTGGGAAATCCTGCGGTGACGAAGCCGACCAGCGCGAGCTTGCCCGCTGCCGTCTGCCGCTCGATGGCGGCGGTGATGTGGTCGCAAGGGCGCATCAGGCGCTGGCCGGCGTCGGCGCGGCCGCGAGCACGGTGCGCTCCAGGATGCTCATGTCCTTGTCGCCCCGTCCCGAGCAACCGATGAGGATGCGGGCGCCCGGGTGCAGGGCGGCGTAGCGGCGCGCCCCGGCGAATGCGTGCGCCGACTCGATGGCCGGCAGGATGCCCTCGAAGCGCGCGCACTCCATGAGCGCATCGAGCGCCTCCTCGTCGGTGGCGGACTCGTAGCGCACCCGTCCGCTCTGCATGAGGTACGCGTGCTCGGGTCCGACCCCCGAGTAGTCGAGGCCGGCCGAGACGGAATGCGTCTCGTACACCTGACCGAACGCGTCCTGCAAGATGAGCGTGTAGCTGCCCTGCAGCACACCCGGGGTGCCGAAGGTGAGCGAGGCCGCGTTGGCGCCGAGCTCGGGCCCGCGGCCTCCCGCCTCGATGCCGAGCAGTCTCACGCCGGAGTCTCCGATGAATGGATGGAAGAGCCCGATCGCATTCGAGCCGCCGCCGACGCAGGCGACCGCGACGTCGGGCAGCGCACCCGCCTCGACAAGCATTTGCGCCCGAGCCTCGCGTCCGATCACCGCCTGCAGCTCGCGCACCAGGTAGGGATAGGGATGGGGACCCACCGCCGAGCCGAGCAGATAATAGGTGCCGTCGGGATCCGCCACCCAGTCGCGCAGCGCCTCATCGATCGCGGCGCGCAGCGTCTTCTCGCCGCTCCTCACCGCAATTACGGTCGCGCCGAGCAGGCGCATGCGCCCGACGTTGGGCGCCTGGCGCTCCACGTCGACCTCGCCCATGTAGACGACGCACGGCAATCCCAGGCGGGCCGCCGCCGCCGCGCTCGCGACTCCGTGCTGCCCGGCACCGGTCTCGGCGACGATGCGCCGCGCCCCGAGCCGTCGCGCGAGCAGCGCCTGACCGATCGCGTTGTTGATCTTGTGTGCGCCGGTGTGCGCAAGGTCCTCGCGCTTCAACCACACCTCCGCCCCCCAGCGCCGACCGAGCGAGCGCGCCTGCGTGAGTGCGGTGGGGCGGCCCACCCAGCTCTTCAGCTCGTGGTCGAGCTCGGCCTGGAAATCCTCCGCCTGCAGGAAACGGTCGACTCCGGCCTGCAGGCGGTCGAGCGCCGGGACGAGCGTCTCGGGCACGTAGCGTCCACCGAAAGCGCCAAAGCGGCCACGCGCATCGGGAAACGCCCCGGTATCGGCACTCATCGCTCTCTCCCGAGCCGCTCGGCAGCGGCGCGCGCCACGCGCACGAACTCGGCCACCTTGTCGGGATCCTTCACGCCAGGCTCGCCCTCGACCCCCGAGCTCACATCCACGCCGAAAGGGCGCACCGCCTGCACCGCCTCGGCGACGTTCTGCGCCGACAGACCCCCCGCCAGAATCAGCTCGGTCTGGCGCGCGAGCTCCGCCGCCCGCCCCCAGTCCGCCAGCTCGCCGACGCCGCTCGTCGGTCCCTCGAACACGATGCGCTTGGGCAGCGGGCTCGGCGACTTGCGGCCGAAGCGCACCACCGGCAGCACCTTGATGTGCGGCGGGATCTTGAGCTCGCGCAGATCCTCGACGTCGGTCTGAAAGTAATCGGGCTTCAGGATGCGGCAGATCTCGTCCACCTTCATCTGCAAGGGGTGCTGGGCGACCGCAATCCGCAAGATACCGGGCGGGGAAAGCGCGGCGAGCTGCGCTGCCTGGCCGGGGGTGACCTGCCGCGGACTCGGCGCGAACACGAAGCCGATGGCATCGACCCGCGCCGCGGCTGCGGCCGCCACGGCGTCGGCGCTGGTGATGCCGCAGATCTTGATCCACATGGTGCTGAGTGTAGCCACTGTCACGCCTGCCTGAGTAATTTACGTGCGCGCCGCGCGCAAGATGCGCGCCAGCAAGGATTGCGGGTCGCTGCACTTCATGAGCGCGGTGCCGATGAGCGCCGCGCGATAGCCGAGCGCACGCATGCGCTGCGCATCCGCCGGGCCCGTCACCCCGCTCTCCGCGACCGTGCAGGCGCCGGCGGGCAACAGCGGCGCGAGCTCCGCGAAGCGCTCCGGAACCACCGCGAGCGTGTCGAGATCGCGGCAATTGAGGCCGACGAGCAGCGCGGGGGCGCCGGTCGGATGGTGTGCGACGCATTCGGCCGCCCTCGCCAGATCGTCGCGATCGAATGCCTCGAGCAGCACGAACAGCCCGAGCTCGCGCGCCAGTTCGAGCAGATCCTCGAGGCGCGATGCGCTCAGCATGCGCAAGATGAGGAGCGCGCCGCCCGCGCCGGCCGCACGGGCCTCGAGCAGCTGATAGGGATCGACAATGAAGTCCTTGCGCATCGCCGGGATCCCGAGCGGCCGCAAGACCTCGGCGGCGGTGCGCAGGTGCTCGAGCGCGCCATCGAAGCGCGAGGGCTCGGTCAGCACCGAGATCGCACAGGCGCCGGCGTGCGCGTAGCCTGAAACCCGCGCGCGCGCATCGAAGGCGGCGTCGGCGAGCGGCCCCGCCGCGGGCGAGCGCAGCTTCACCTCGGCGATCACGTCGAATCCGAGAGGTGAGAGTGCGAGCGGCGGGGCGGCGGGCGTGGCCCGCGCGCGGGCCTCGAGTGTTGCGGCCGGCTCCTCACGGAGCGCGCGCGCAACCCGCGCCGCGCTCGAGCGCGCCATGTCGCCGAGGAAGCCACCGGTTGGGCCGCTCATGCGTGCACCGGCGGTGGAGGGCTCGCGGCGGCGAAGCGCCGCAGGCCCTCGAGCCATTCGGCGGCGCGCCCGCTGTCGAGCGTCGCAGCCGCGATCTCGAGACCTTCCGGGATGCTCGCGGCGCGCCCGCCGATGTGCAGCGCGAGACCTGCTTGCAGCAGCAGCGCGTCACGGTGCGCGCCGCGATCCGCCCGCTCGAACACCGCCTCGAGCGCCGCCCGGTTGTCGCGGGCATCGCCGCCTCGAAGGTCGGCGGCCCCGCAGCGGGCGAGGCCGAGCTCGCAGGGATCGATGTCGAGGCGGCGCACCTGTCCGCCGCTCACATCGAAGGCGAGGAAGGGGCCGATCGGCGTCGCCTCGTCCCAGCCCGCCGCGCCGTGCACCACCCAGGCCCGCTCGATCGGCATGCCCGCCACGGTCTGCGCGAGCAGCTCCGCGGTGGGCGCATCGTAGGCGCCGATCAGATGAAAGCGCGGGGCGGCGGGATTGGTGAGCGGGCCGAGCAGGTTGAACACCGTGCGCACCCCCAGCGCCGCGCGCACCGGCGCGAGCACCTTCATCGCCGGATGAAAATAAGGCGCAAACAGGAAAGTGAAGCCGGTCGCGGCGAAGCACTCGGCGGCGCGCCGCTCATCGAGGGGCAGTGCGAGCCCGAGCGCCTCGATCAAGTCGGCGCTGCCGCAGCGGCTCGTGATCGAGCGATTGCCGTGCTTGATCACGGGCAACCCGCAGGCCGCGGTCAGGAGCGCCGCTCCGGTCGAGAGGTTGAGGCTCCCCGAGGCGTCGCCCCCCGTGCCGACGATGTCGATCCCGTCGGCCGCGCCGGGCAGCGCCGGCTTCAAGGCGAGTGCGCGCATCGCGCTCGCGAAGCCGCGCACCTCGGGCGCGCTGACGCCCTTGGAGCGCAGGGCGCTGAGCACGGCGCCGGCCAGCGCCTCTGGCAGCTCGGGATCGGTCAGTTGCTCGAGCAGCTCGGCGGCCTCGCGTTCGCTGAGATCGCGACGCTCGAGCAGTTGATCGAGCAGCTGCCGGATTCTGCGCATCAGCCGCTTCTCAAGAAATTGGCCATGAGAAGCGGCCCTTGAGGGGTGAGCACGCTCTCGGGGTGAAACTGCACGCCCTCGACCGGCAGGCTTCGATGCCGCACCCCCATGATCTCGCCCTCGGCGGTGCGCGCGGTGACCTCGAGCGGTGCGGGGACGCGGGCGGTGTCGGCAATCAGCGAGTGATAGCGACCGGCCTCGAAGTTCTGCTCGACGCCGCGAAACACGCCCTTGCCATCGTGCTTCACGGCCGACACCTTGCCGTGCATGAGGCGCCCGGCGCGCACCACCTTGCCGCCGAACACCTCGACGATCGACTGGTGGCCGAGGCAGACGCCGAAGATCGGACGATGTCCGGCAAAGGCCTCGATCATCGCCATCGACACCCCGGCGTCGGCGGGAGTTCCGGGGCCCGGTGAGATGACGAGGTGCGTATGGTCGCCGCGGCGCGCCTGCTCGACGGAAATCGCATCGTTGCGATGCACGTCGACCTCCGCGCCGAGCACGAGAAACGCCTGCACCAGGTTGTAGGTGAAGGAATCGTAGTTGTCGATCAGCAGGATCTTCGCGCCCGTTTCGCTCATAGGCCCTCCGCTGCGATGTCGAGCGCCCGGCGCAGCACCGCGCTCTTCGCCATGACTTCCTCGTATTCGGCCGCGGGCGATGAGTCGGCGACGATGCCGCCACCCGCCTGATAGCTGTAGTCGTCACCGCGAAACACCAGCGTGCGGATCGTGATGGCCTGATCCATGTCGCCCCGCCGCCCGAAGTAGCCGACGGTGCCGCCGTAGAGCTGGCGGCCGACCGGCTCGAGCTCATCGATGAGCTCCATGGCGCGCACCTTGGGCGCCCCGACCAGCGTGCCCGCCGGAAAGGTCGCCGCGAACAGATCGAACGCATCGCGGCCGGGTGCGAGCTGTCCGCTCACGCCGCTCACCAGATGCATGATGTGGCTGTAGCGCTCGATGACCCGGTACGGTTCGACGCGCACCGAGCCGGCCCGCGCGACGCGGCCGAGATCGTTGCGTGCGAGATCGACCAGCATCACATGCTCGGCGTTCTCCTTGACGTCGGCGAGCAGCTCGCGGGCGAGGGCGGCGTCGCGCGCCTCGTCCTCGCCCCGTGGGCGCGAGCCGGCGATCGGCCGCAGCTGCGCCTCGGCGGCATGCGATTTGACGAGCGCCTCGGGTGAGGAGCCGACCACCGTGATGTCGCCGAGCTCGCAGTAGAAGAGATAAGGCGAGGGGTTGATGAGCCGCAGCGCGCGATACACTTCGAACGGGTCGAGCGAATGACGGCCCTCGAAGCGCGAGGCGAGCACCAGCTGATACACGTCGCCCGCGCCGATGTACTCCTGCGCGCGGCGCACCCGCGCGGCGTGGGCCGCTTCGCTCAGCGAGGGGGTGGCGGGCGAGAAGCCTCCCGCCGCGGGCCGCACCGGCACCGCGCCGCGCATTGCCCGGATGACCTCGGCCCGCAGGCGCGCGCGTTCCTCCTCGGGTCCGTCGTGCAACAGCGCCATGCTGCGCGTGAGGTGGTCGAACACGAGCAGCGAGCGGGGCGCCACGTAATGGGCATGCGGCGTGAGGGTGTCGTCGAGCGAGCGCCCGGGCACGCGCTCGAAGTAGCGCACGGCGTCGTAGGCGGTGTAGCCCACGAGACCGCCCGACAGCGGTACCCCGGGAATGTCGGGACGGGGCTGCGGCGCGCGCTCGAGCGCACCGCGCAGCACGTTCAAGAACTCATCGCGCCCGCGCGGCCGCGCGCTGCGCACACCGCCGACCAGGACGCCTGCCGCATCGATGCGCACCTCCAGGCACTCACCGAAGCCGATGAAGGAGAAGCGCGCGAGCCGTTCCGCGCCTTCGACGCTCTCGAGCAGAAAGCGCGGCCGGAACGGCGCGAGCTTGAGGTAGGCCGACACCGGCGTGTCCAGATCGGCGGCAATATCGAACGGCGACTTCATGGATCAACCACTCATCCCGGCTTTCTTCCAAAAAAAAAACCCATCCCGGCTTGCGACGGAGATGGGTTCTGGTGATCGAATGGAACAACTTAAGCGCCCAGCGCCCACTCCTCGGTGCGCTTGCGCCACCAGCCACGGGCTCGGCAGGCATTGTTCCAGGGGTTCGACATGCTCCGAAGTATCGCCGTCCGTCGCCTCCAGCGTCAAGCGAGTGTACTGGGCCATAACATCTTGCACTCAGGCCCGATGTGAGCGGCGAGGATATCAAGTGGAGTCTTCAGGCCCAAGGCGTGGTGTGGTCGCTGGGTGTTAAACCATTCGAGCCAGTCGAGCAGGCGCTGGTTAAATTCCG
>DATGIA010000144.1:0-23606 GCA_035307465.1 Steroidobacteraceae bacterium | reverse complement strand
GACCTGCGAGAGGAAGGCGACTCGCTGGGTGATGTCGAGCGGTGCGCTGACGCGGACCGAGCCGCCGTCGATGATGCTCGCCGCGCCCTCGCCGATGCTCTTGTTGACGGTCGCGACCAGGCGCGTCGCCGTGGTGAAATCCGGGGTGTTGAGGTTCAAGATGACCGCATCGCCCTGGGCGAGCTGCGTCGGCACCGCGCGCTCGATCGTCGCGCCGTTCGGAATGCGTCCCGAGCTCGGTACGTTGACCGTGAGCTTCGAGCCATCGTTGCCCTCGACGCCGAAGCCGCTGACGATCAGATTGCCCTGCGCAATCGCATAGATCTGGCCGTCGAGTCCCTTGAGCGGCGTGACCAGGAGCGAGCCGCCGCGCAGGCTCTTGGCGTTGGCGATCGAGTTGACCGTGATGTCGATCGTCTGTCCGGGTTTCACGAATGCGGGCATCACCGCATGCACGGACACCGCGGCGACGTTCTTGAGCTGCGGATTGGCGGTCGGGGGAAGCGTGAGGCCGAGCTGCGCCAGCATGTTGGTGAGCGACTGCACCGTGAAGGGCGCCTGGCTCGTTTGGTCGCCGGTCCCATCGAGCCCGACCACCAGCCCGTAGCCGATCAGCTGATTGGTGCGCACACCCTGCACCTGCGCCATGTCCTTGATGCGCTCGCCGTGGGCGAGCGGCGCAAAGGGTGCGATCGATGCGAGCAGCAGCAGAGCGAGCCTGATTCGAAAGCGCGTGAACAGCATGCTCGTGTGCTCTTAAAGCGGTGCGAACGCCGAGTTGAAGAAGCGCGTCAGCCAGCCCATCCGGTTCGAGCTGTCGATGACGCCCTTGCCCGAGTAGCTGATGCGCGCATCGGCCACCTTGTTGGAGGTGACGGTGTTGTTGGTCGCGACGTCCGCCGGGCGCACCACACCCGAGATGTGAATGAACTCATCGCCCTGATTGAGCTTCAGCGTCTTGTCGCCCTGCACGACCAGGTTGCCGTTGCTCTGCACATCGACCACCGTGACGGTGAGGCTGCCGACCAGGCTGTTGCCCTGCGTCACCGCCCCCTCACCATCGAAAGTGTTCGATCCCGAGAGCGTCGTGTCGAGGATCGGCACGCCCTTGGTCGTGATCGAGCGGCCGAGCAGCTGCGGGCCCGTGTCCGCGGTCGCCGAGGTCTTGGTCGTCTTGGTGGTGGCGCTCTTGCTCGCGTTGGTGTTCTCGTTGAGCACAATGGTGAGCACGTCGCCGACGCGCCGCGCCTTCAGGTCTGCAAACAGCTCCATCTCCTGCCCCGCTTGATAGATCGCGCCCTGGGTGCGCGGCACCGGCGGCGGCAGCACCCGCGGTGTGGCGGGCTCGCTCTTGTGCTCGCCCGGATGCAGCATCGCACAGCCCGCCAGCACCATCGCCGGGAGCAGTATCGCGGCCAGCCGCTGGCGCACCCTGCTCATGTCAGATTCGTCGTCACGTAGTCGAGCATCTGGTCCACCGCGGTGATCGCCTTGGAGTTCATCTCGTACGCCCGCTGGCATTCGATCATGTTGACGAGCTCGGTGACGGTGTTGACGTTGGAGGTCTCGAGAGCCCCCTGCTGCATCGTGCCGAGACCGTTCGTGCCCGGTGTGCTCACCTGCGGCGCACCGCTCGCCGCCGACTCGATCAGCAGGTTGCTGCCGGTCGGCTGCAGCCCCTGCTCGTTCACGAAGTCGGCGAGCTGGATCTGCCCGATGGTGGTCGACTTGTTCGCGGCGGAGAGCGCACTCACGACGCCGTCGTTGCCGATGGTCACCGACTGCGTGCCCTGCGGGATGGTGATCGCCGGGGAGAGCGGATAGCCGGTGGCGGTGACGACGTTGCCCTGATTGTCGAGCGCGAAGCTGCCGTCGCGCGTGTAGGCGAGAGTGCCGTCGGGCATCGTGATCTGGAAGAAGCCGCGGCCCTGGATCGAGACGTCGAGGGAGCCGTTGGTCTGGGTGACGCTGCCTTGCGTGAAGTCCTTCTCGGTGGCGACGATGCGCACTCCGGTACCGAGCGTGAGCCCGGTCGCGTACTGCGTGTTCTGCGTGCTCTGCGCGCCGACCTGCCGCACGTTCTGATAGAGCAGGTCCTGGAAGGCGGCGCGGCTCGACTTGTAGCCGGTCGTGTTCGCGTTCGCGAGGTTGTTGGCGATGATCGCCATCTGCGTGTTCTGGGCGTCCAGGCCGGTCTTGGCCGACCACAGTGCGATGTTCATGGGTGCATTCCTGTCATGGGGTTACGAGGCGTTCGACATCAGCTGCTCCGCCACCTGCTCGTTCTGGTCGGAGGAGCTCATGCTCTTCACCTGAAAGTCGTACAGGCGCTGCAGCTCGATCATGTTGATGAGCGACTGCGCCGCATTGACGTTGCTCGACTCGAGCACGCCGGAGGTGAGCGTGACGCCGGGATCGGCCGGCGCCTTGGCGCCGCTCTTCAGCCGCAGCAGCCCGTCGTCGCCCTTCTGCAGATCCTTCTGCGGCGGGTTGACGAGCTTGATGCGGTCGGTCTGCGCGATGGCCTGCGGCGCAAGACCGAGCGGCAGCACCGATACCGTGCCGTCGCTGCCGATCGTCACGTTGGTCGCCGGGGGGACGACGAGGGGGCCCTGCTCGGTGAGCACGGGCAAGCCGCTCGCGGTCGTCACCTCGCCCGTCGGCCCCACGCGCAGGTCCCCTGCCCGGGTATACGCCTCGGTGCCGTCCGCGCCGCGCACGGCGATATAGCCCTTGCCGTTCACGGCCACATCGAGGTCGCGACCCGTCCCCTGGAGCACACCGCTCGACAGATCGGTGCCGCTGTCGCTGGCGACCGCGTTCACCCGGGTCGGATAGCCGACGCCGTAGATCGGCTGGCTCACGAAGGACACTGCATCGGCGCGGAAGCCGACGGTGCTCGAGTTCGCGATGTTGTGGTTGTTGACCGCCTGCGCCTGCATGATCTGCTTGGCGCCGGTCATCGCCACATAGAGCCCTCTATCCATTGGTCGCGATCGAGATGACCGTCTGCGAGAGCTGATCGGCGGTCGTGATCACCTGGGCATTCGCCTGAAAGGCGCGCTGCTCGGTGATCATGTTGACGAGCTCGGTCGTGAGGTCGACGTTGGAGCTTTCGAGCGCGCCCGACTGGATGCTGCCGAAGCCGGCCGAGCCCGCGGTGCCCTGCACCACGGTGCCCGAGGCGAAGGTCTGCGCCCAGTTCGTGTTGCCGAGCTGCTGCAAGCCCTGCGGGTCCGGGAAGTTCGCGATCGCCAGCTGGCCGAGCTGCGTCGAGCGCCCGTTGGTGTACACCGCCGACACGACGCCCGACGGGTCGATGGCGACCGTCGAGAGCTGCCCCGTGGTGTAGCCGTTCTGCGTGATCGAGGTCACACCGAACTGCTGGCCATATTGGGTCGCCTGACCGAAGTTGAAGGTGAGGTTCATCGCCTGGGCGCCATCGGGCGGCGCGAACCCGTTGAACGTCAAATCGCCGTTCGCCGGCGCGGTCACCGTGCCGCTGCTCGAGAAGGTGAGCGCCTGGACGCCGCCGACTTGCGTACCGTTCACCGTCGTATACACCTGCCACTGATCGGGCACCGCGGTCTGCACGAAATAGAAGGTGGCGGGATAGGAATTGCCGAGCGAATCGTAGACCGTGGTCGAGGTCGACTGGTTGTAGGTGTTCGAGTTCGTCGGATCGAACGGAGCCTGCGGCGGCGCGGTCGCGTTCGAGGGCAGATTGAGGATCACGTTGCCCGTGGAGGTCGCAACCGGCGCGCTCTGGGCCGTGTTGAGGTTGAGGTTGCTCAGCGCCCCGGTGTTGAAGCCGCCGTTGGCGAGCGGCGGATACACCTGCAGGAACTGGCCGGTGGCGGTCACGACGTTGCCGTTCGCGTCCTCGGAGAACTGCCCGTTGCGGGTGTATACAAAGCCGTTCGGGCTGTTCAGCGTGAAGAAGCCGTTGCCGCTGATGGCGAGGTCGAGCGCGCCCGAAGTGGTCGAGATGTTGCCTTGTGTGAACTGCTGGGCAGCCGTCACCAGGCGCACGCCCTCGCCGGCGGTCGAGTTGTTGAGATTGACGGCACCCGATGAGTAGACGTCGGCGAATTCGGCCTGCGAGGACTTGAAGCCCACCGTGTTCGCGTTCGCGACGTTGTTCGAGGTGATGTCGAGCGCCGAGTTCGCGGCCGTCAGGCCGGACAGCGCGATGCTGAAGGTAGCCATGTCGTTGCTCCTGAATCCTTAATTCAAAATTTGCTGAACGCTGCTGAAGGGCACGTTGCCGAGGCCGGAGACGGTGAGCGTGAGCCCGCTCGAGCCGGAGCTCGAGCCCGCGGCGCCGCCCATGGTGACGCTCTCGATCGTGCCGCTGACGTAGGTGGAGATGGCGCTGCCACCGGAGGTGCCGGCGACCTGCGCGCTCAAGGTATAGGTCCCGGGCGGCGCCGCCGCCCCGTTCGCCATCTGGCCGTTCCAGGTGAAGTTCGCAAGACCCGCGCTCTGCGCGCCCAGGTTGATCGATTGCACGAGCACGCCGCTCGCGTTCGAGATGTTGAGCGTCACCTGTGAGCTGGTTTGCGGCACGCCCACCGCGCCGCTCAGCGAGGCGCCCGCCGCACTCAGGCTCCCCGTCGAGCTCGCCACCATCGCCTGATGCCCGAGGAGCGAGGAAGCCTGCAGCGCCTGGCTCGAGACGAGCGAGCTCTGCAGGGCGCTGAAGGAGGTGTTGAGCTGCTGGATGCCCTGGACCTCGCTCAGCTGGGCGAGCTGAGTGAGGAATGCATTGCTGTCGACCGGACTGGTTGGATCCTGGTTCTTGAGCTGCGCGAGCATGAGCGTGAGGAAGTTGGTTCCGCCGAGCGAGACGCCGGCCACGGCGCCGTTGCCCGAGCTCGAGGAGCCGGTACTGCCCGCGGCGCCGCTCGATCCGCTGGCGGCCGTGCCTGTGTTCGTCGCGCCCGCGCCCTGCGCCGCGGCCTGGGTATGCTGGATGATCATGTCGTTTACCTCGGGTCGCCCGCTCAGTGACCCATCGCGATGACTTTGAGCAATAGATCGCGCGCCGTATCGATCGCCTGGATGTTGGTGGCAAAGGAGCGGTTCGCGGAGATCATGTTGGTCATCTCCTCGATGGAGTTGACGTTCGAGGAGTACACGAAGCCATCCTTGTCGGCGAGCGGATGGTCGGGCTGATAGCTCTTGAGGGGCGGTGTGGTGCTTTGCACGATTCCGAGCACCCGCACGCCCGTCGCCGCCTGCGCCTCGTCGAGATCGACGTCCGCGTTTTGCATCAGCGCCTGGAAAACCGGATGGCGGGCGCGATAGACCTTAAGCGGATCGCCGTTCACGCTCTCCGCGTTCGCGAGGTTGCTCGCGGTCGTGTTGAGCCGGATGGTCTCGGCGTTGAGCGCGCTGCCGGAGACGTTGAAGACATCGAACAAGGACATGCCGGGGCTCCTTTCGGGTCTACTGGCCCATGATCGCGAGCTGAAGCTCGCTGATCCGGGAATTGATGAAGGCGAGGCTCGCCTGGTAGCGCACGTTGTTCTCGGCGAACGCCGCCTGCTCGACCGGCATCTCGACCGTGTTCCCATCGAGCGAGGCCTGATAAGGGTTGCGATACTTGAGATCGGCCGCGGCGTGCAGGCCATCGCCGAGCGCCATGTGGGCGGCCCGCGTCACCGCAAGCGCCAAGGGCGAGCCCGCGTCGGTGTTCGACAGCACGCTCGCGAAATCGATGTCGCGTGCCTTGTAACCCGGCGTATCGGCGTTCGCGAGATTGGCCGCGAGCACACCGAGGCGCTCGCCGTGCACGCGCAATGCTTGCTCATGAATACCGAAGATGTTTTCGAACATGGCCGCCTCCTTGCGCGAGGAGGTGAGCAAGAGCTGTGCCAACCGGCGTTGAGCGCCTCGATGCACGCTGAAACGCAGGTCTCGAGGCCCGGTTTCCCGAAAGGGTCTGCGCTTGCGCCCCGGTGCGCAGGCGGCAGCACGCGCGGGACGGCCGCGCGCCCGCCGGCCCCGCGGCAATCCTTTGCCGCTTCGCGCCGCACGCGGCGGCAAGCATGCGCCTGCAGGGCCGCGCGGCTGGCACGTGACTTGCTTGCCTTCCCTCGAAGATGCCGCAGCCGTCAAAAACTCGTCAGCGCGTCGTGTGCCGGGGCCTCGAGCGGGAGCGCGCGCAGCAGCGAGCGCGCGCCCTGCAGTGGCTTGCAGGGCTCGTCCTCTCCGGGGCGATGGCCGCGCCGTCGCATGCGCTCGAGAGCGCGGCGCCCGCGGCCGATCAGCCGATGAGCGGCAGCGCAACCGAGGCGGTGAGCACGCTCGAGGCGCTCGCGCGCACGCGGGCCGTGGCCGAGCTGCCGCCGCTCGGTGCGCATCAGCGCCTCGCCCTGGGTGCGCTCGATGCGCGCTTCGCGCCGCCGCGCTGCCTCGCCCCGATCGAGCCGGTCGCCGGACCGGGCGGCCATCCGCGCGATCGCGTCACGATCGAGCTGCGCTGTGCGACGCCTCGCTGGCATCTGTACGTGCCCGTGCGCGTGCTCGGAACCTCCACGGTACTGCTCGCAGCGCACGCGATCGTCGCCGGGACGGTGCTGGCGGAGGGTGATTTCAGGGTCGAGGAGCGCGACGTCCAGGAGCTGCCGCCGGGCTACATGGATGAGCCGAAGACGGCGCTCGGCCTGGCCGCCGGCCGACCGATCGCCTCGGGCGCCATCATCACCAACCAGATGCTGCTCGGCTCGCGTGTCGTGCAACGCGGTCAGAGCGTGACCCTCGTGGCCGATGCCGGCGGCCTGAGCGTGCGCATGGCCGGCCGGGCTTTGACGGACGGTCTCGTCAATCAGCGCGTGCGCGTCCAGAATCTGTCATCTGGCAAGGTCGTCGAGGGCATCGCGCGCTCCGATCAGGTCGTTGAGATTATTTCTCAGTGAGCCCTTCAGTGATGCGCGTCACAGCCGATAACCCGGCCGACGGGGCACCTGGGGTGCCGCTAAAGTTCATTCACTGACGGACGATAATGGAAAGCAAGGGCCTGGCCCTTGAGGAGAGAGTTCGGTGCCCGCCAAGATCACTGGATACACGACGTCGGAGCCGGTTGCGCCCGCCAAGGGCAGCAGCGCGGGCGGCGTCGTCGCCGACAAGCTCGCGCCCCCGGCCGGCGCGGCGCCGGCCGCACAGCCGGCTGACCAGGTCACTCTCACCGCCTCGGCACGCGCGCTGCAGAAACTCGCGGACGCGGTGGCGGCGGCTCCGGCGGTCGATGCCGCGAAGGTCGCCTCGATCAAGCAGGCCATCGCGGGCGGCACCTACTCGGTCGATGCCGGCCGCGTTGCCGATAAGCTGCTCAAAGTCGACGGCAGCCTGAAATAGACGCCCATGAACGAGGATGCGCGCCGACGTCTCGAGGAGCTGCTGGATCGCGAGATCGAGGTGGCGCACGCGCTCCTCGGCACCCTCGCCGATGAGCGCTCCGCGCTCGGCGGGAGCGTTCCCGACGCGCTCGAGAAGCAGGCCGCCGTCAAGATGCAGCTGCTCGGACAGCTCGAGAAGCTGGAGGATGAGCGCCGCGCGCTCTCACACATCGCGAGCCAGACGCTGCCCGGGGCCCGCCCCGGCGCCGGCAGCACGCTGGCTGCAGGCGTTGCCGAGCGATGGCGGGCGTTGATGGAGATCATCTCGCGCTGCCGCTCGGTCAACGAGCTCAACGGATACATCATCAATACGCGACGCGGACATATTCAGCAGCTGCTCGGCGCCGTCCGCGGCGTGACGCTCACCACCTACACCGCGCAGGGCAGGACTTTCTCGAAGTCGCTGCGCGCGCTCGCCAAGGCATGAGATGCTGGTCCTAAGCCGCCGCGCCGACGAATCGATCGTCATCCAGCCGGCCGACGGCGTCGATGTCACGATGACGCTCGAGCAGCTGTTTGCCAACGGCCCCATCCTCATCACGCTGCTGGGCGGCACCGGCCGGCGCGTCAAGATGGGCATCGAGGCGCCCGAGCAGCTCGCGATCCGCCGCAAGGACGCCGCCTGAGGCGCTGCGATTGCGGCGCGCTCGGGGCGAAGGTCTCGACGCGCGCGCTGCGGGCCAGCGAACGCAGCGCTTTTGACATAAAACCCGGCGATTCCTGTACGACTTCGCGAGATCCGCAGCGCCGTGCATAATGCCAGCAACCACGGTGACCAACCCAAAGGGAACGACCGGATGGAGCGTCGTCTGCACACCCGCCATCGCGCGCGCACGACCGTGTACGTCGTCATGACCGGCCGCAAGAGCAGGATCTGCAAGGCCAAGAATCTGAGCGCCAACGGCGTGTTCGTCGAGACGCTGAATCTCGGACTGCGCAAGGGCCAGCAGGTTCAGCTCGCCTTCGCCATCAATCTCGGCCTCGTCACCAAGATCCACCGGCGCACCGCGATCGTTGCGCATGTGACGCGCGGTGGCACCGGTCTCATGATGGAGCAGTTCGCAGGGCGGTAAGCAAGGCGCGCGATGCGCGCTTCATGCGGCCCTTGAAAAAGCAAGCGCTTCGCCCGCCTCGCGAGCACGGTGCACCGCCGGGCGTTTCCGGCCCCCGAAGCGCGGTACACTAGCGAGGCGATGCCACCCTTCGATCCGGCGCGTGCGGATGCAATCCGCATCATTGGCGCGCGCCAGAACAATCTCAAGAATCTGAGTCTCGACCTGCCCCTCGGCCAGCTGATCGTGGTCACGGGCGTGAGCGGCTCGGGCAAGTCATCGCTCGTCTTCGACACGCTCTATGCGGAGGGCCAGCGCCGCTACGTCGAGACCTTCTCGCCCTATGCGCGGCAATTCCTCGACCGCATGGACCGCCCGCAGGTGGAGCGGATCGAGGGCATCCCGGCCGCGATCGCGATCGATCAGACCAATCCGGTGCGCACCTCGCGCTCGACCGTCGGCACGATGACCGAGCTCAACGATCACCTGAAGCTGCTGTTCGCCCGCGCCGCGGTGTTGCATTGCCGAAAGTGCGGCACCCCGGTGCGGCGCGATACGGCGCAGAGCATTTTCACCGAGCTTGCCGAGCGCTCGGCCGCGGGCGGCGACCCGCGCCTCATCGTCACCTTTCCCGTGCCGGTTCCGCAGAACTTCACCGAGGCCGAGGTGCGCAAGCTCCTCGAGGCCCAGGGCTATACGCGCGTCCACGAGCAGCGCGGTCGCACCCTGCATGTCATTCAGGATCGCTTTCACCTGTCCTCCGCGGACCCAGGGCGCGTGAGCGATGCGCTCGAGTCGGCGCTGCGCGTCGGACAGGGGCGGGTCGATGTGTACCCGGACGAGGCGGGCCTCGAGCACGCGTGGCGATTCTCGACCGAGCTGCATTGCGCGAGCTGCGACCTGGCCTACAAGGAAGCGCTGCCCAGCACCTTCAGCTTCAACTCACCGCTCGGCGCATGCGAGAGCTGCCGGGGCTTTGGACGCAGCATCGGCATCGACCTGGGGCTCGTGATCCCCGATGAGACGCTGACGCTGCGCGCCGGAGCCATCAAGCCGTGGCAGAGCCCCTCCTACCAGGAATGTCAGGAGGATCTGCTGCGCTTTGCGCGCAAGCGCGGCATCCCGCTCGACACACCCTGGCGGGAGCTCGATGAGGCGCAGCGGCGCTGGGTGCTCGATGGCGAGGGAGAATGGACCCGCAAGGTCTGGTACGGGGTCAAGCGGTTTTTCGCCTGGCTCGAGACCAAGGCCTACAAGATGCACATCCGGGTGCTGCTGTCGCGCTACCGCTCTTATACCGAGTGCGGCGCCTGCGGCGGCGCGCGGCTCAAACCCGACGCGCTGTTGTGGCGTCTCGGACGCCCCGGGGTGAGCATTCGCGATCTCGCGCTCATGCCGATCGTGGAATGCCGCCGCTTTTTCTCATCGCTCGAGCTGCCGGCGCCCCTCGATGATGCGGCCGACCTTTTGCTGCGCGAGATTCGCACCCGCCTGGGGTATCTATGCGAGGTCGGCCTGGGCTATCTCAATCTGGATCGACAGTCGCGCACGCTGTCGGGCGGCGAGGTGCAGCGGATCAACCTGACGACGGCCCTCGGCACCTCGCTCGTCAACACGCTCTTCGTGCTCGATGAGCCCTCGATCGGACTGCATCCGCGCGATGTGGGGCGCATCGTCGCGGTCATGCGCCGGCTGCGTGATGCGGGCAACACGATCGTCGTCGTCGAGCACGATCCCCAGGTCATGCAGGCCGCCGACCGGCTGCTCGACCTGGGACCCGGACCGGGCGAGCACGGGGGCGAGATCGTATTCGACGGCACGATCGATGAGCTCGAGCGCGCGCAGGGGTCGCTCACCGCGGACTATCTCTTCCGGCGGCGCGAGGTCGCCCTGCCCGCAGCGCGCACGCTCGGCCCGCCGCGCACCGTGCTGCGCATCGAGGGGGCGGCGGAACACAATCTCAAGGAGATCGACGTCGAGATTCCTCTCGAGCGGCTGGTATGCGTGACCGGCGTGAGTGGATCGGGCAAGTCGACTCTCATCCATGATGTGCTCTATCCGGCATTGAGGCGTGCGAAGGGCAAGCCGACCGATGCGCCGGGGCGCCACCGCGCGCTGCAAGGCGCCGACCACATCGATGAGATCGTCATGGTGGATCAGAGCCGCATCGGCCGCACCACCCGCTCCAATCCCGCGAGCTACGTGGGCGCGTTCGATGCGATCCGCGCACTGTTCGCGCGCGCGCCGCTCTCGCTCGAGCGCAAATACACCGCCGGAACCTTCAGCTTCAATTCCGGCCAGGGGCGCTGCCCGACCTGCGCCGGCAACGGCTTCGAGCACGTCGAGATGCAGTTTCTCTCGGACGTGTATCTGCGCTGTGCAGACTGCAACGGCCGGCGCTATCGGCCCGAGACCCTGGAGGTGCAGCTCGAGCGCGGTGGTCGCTCGCTGAGCATCGCCGATGCGCTCGAGCTCACCGTGTCGCAGGCGCTCGAGCTGTTCGCCGCCGATGCCGAGGTCTGCATGCGTCTTGCGCCCCTCGCGGAGGTCGGTCTCGACTATCTGCGGCTCGGTCAGCCCGTCCCGACGCTCTCGGGTGGAGAGGCGCAGCGACTGAAGCTCGCCGGACACCTCGCCGAGAGCGCCGCGCAGCTCCACTCGACGCGGCGCACGCCGGCCGCTCGCCCGCGCCGCGGGGGCGCTCCAGGGACGGGCGCCGCGGAGCGGCGCGGCTCACTGTTTCTGTTCGATGAGCCGACCACGGGTCTGCACTTCGACGACGTCGCAAAACTGCTGCGCGCGTTCCGCCGGCTCATCGAGGCGGGGCACTCGCTTCTGGTGATCGAGCACCATCTCGATGTGATCCGGGCCGCGGACTGGATCATCGACCTCGGCCCCGAGGGCGGCGAGGACGGCGGGCGTGTGATCGCCGCGGGCACGCCGGAGATGATCATGGGGGTGGGGCACTCGCACACCGGACGTGCGCTTCGCGCGGCGAGCGAGCCTGTTTTCCACGCGCCCGCGGTGCGCGATGCCCTCCCGCGGATCCTTCCTCCGGCGCTGCGCCAGGCGATCGAGATTCACGGTGCGCGCGAGCACAATCTCAAGAACATCGACGTGCGTCTCGACCACCATCGCTTCACGGTCATCACGGGGATCTCGGGCAGCGGCAAGAGCACGCTCGCCTTCGACATCCTGTTTGCCGAGGGCCAGCGCCGCTATCTCGAGTCGCTCAACGCCTACGCACGGCAGTTCGTCGAGCCCGCGTCGCGCCCCGACGTGGATGCCATTTTCGGCATTCCGCCCACGGTCGCCATCGAGCAGCGCACGAGTCGCGGCGGTCACAAGAGCACGGTCGCCACGCTCACCGAGATCTATCATTTCCTGCGACTGCTGTACGTCAAGCTCGGCACCCAGCACTGCCCGGCGTGCGAGAGGCCGATCGAGCCGCAGTCCGCCGAGGCGATCGCCGCGCGGCTCCTCAAGGACTATCGCGGGCGGCGCGTGACGCTCTTGGCTCCGCTCATTGTCGCGCGCAAGGGCCTCTACACCGCGCTTGCCAAATGGGCACGCGGCAAGGGCTACGCGCAGCTGCGGGTCGATGGCGTGCTGCTGCCGACCCGCAAGTGGCCCCGTCTCGATCGCTTCATCGAGCACAGCATCGAGCTGCCGGTCGCGACGCTCACCGTTCGACCCGACGCCGAGAGCGAGTTGCGCGCTGCGCTCGCAAGCGCACTCGAGCATGGCAAGGGCGTCGTGCAGGTCGAGAACGGGTCGGCTTCCCGCACACAGATCTTCTCCACGCAGCGCTCATGTCCCAGCTGCGGACGCGGCTTCCCGGAGCTCGACCCGCGACTGTTCTCCTTCAACTCGAGACATGGCTGGTGCACGAGCTGCCTGGGGGTGGGTGTGGTGCTGCCCGACGCCGATGCGGCGGAGCATGAGGAAGGCGACGCGATCGCCCGCTTCGAGTCGGGCGAGCCCACGCTCGAGGGCGAGCCCGCGCGCTGCCCGGACTGCGCGGGGACCCGGCTCAACCCGGTGGCTCTGCACGTCCTGTTTCGTGGCCGCTCGATCGCCGCGCTCACCGCGCTTTCGGTCGATGCCTTCGGCGCGGCGCTGGGAACTCTCGAGCTCACGAGCCGCGAGCAGGCGATTGCCCGTGATCTGCTCGCGGAGCTCAATGCACGCACCCGCTTTCTCCGCGACCTGGGTCTCGGCTACCTCGAGCTCAATCGCGCCGCTCCCTCGCTCTCGGGGGGCGAGGCGCAGCGCATCCGGCTGGCGGCCCAGCTCGGCTCGAACCTGCAGGGCGTGTGCTACGTGCTCGATGAGCCGACCATCGGGCTGCATCCGCGGGACAACCACACGCTCCTCGATGCGCTGGACCGCCTGCGTGCGCGGGGCAACACACTGGTCGTGGTCGAGCATGATGAGGACACGATCCGGCGCGCCGATCGGGTGATCGATCTCGGCCCCCAGGCCGGTGTGCGGGGCGGCCGCGTCGTTGCGAGCGGCACGGCCGCTGAGCTCGCCCGCAACGCCGACTCCCCGACGGGACGTTGTCTGGCCGCGCCGCTCAAGCACTCGCAGGCGCTGCGCAGGCCCATCGACGCGGCGACCCCGTCGATCGAGATCCGCGGAGCAGCGCTGCATAACCTCAAGTCGATCGATGCGCGCTTTCCACTCGGGCGCCTGACGGTGGTGACCGGTGTCTCGGGCTCGGGCAAGTCGACGCTTGCGCGCGACGTGCTGCTCGCGAATTTGCAGCGGCTGCTCGCTCGACCAGGGCGCGGGCGGCGCGCGCAGATCGATCCCGCCGAGCTCGTCGGTTGCAGGTCCATGACCGGCTGGGAGGCCGTATCGCGGGTTCTCGAGGTCGATCAGACGCCGATCGGCAAGACGCCGCGCTCCTGTCCCGCCACTTACATCGGATTCTGGGATGCAGTCCGCCGGCTGTTCGCCGAGAGCACCGAGGCGCGCATTCGCGGCTTCGGACCCGGACGCTTCTCGTTCAACACGGCCGGCGGGCGCTGCGAGGCCTGCGAGGGGCAGGGGGTGCAGCGCATCGAGATGAGCTTTTTGCCCGACGTGCAGGTGCTCTGTGACGTGTGCGGCGGCCGCCGCTTCAATGCCGAGACACTCGGCATCTGCTTCAAGGGAAAGAACGTCGGCGAGGTGCTTGCGCTCGAGGTGGACGAGGCCGTCGAGTTCTTCGCCGCCCAGCGCAGCGTGCAGCACCCCCTCAAGCTCCTCGAGGAGGTCGGCCTCGGATACTTGAGCCTCGGGCAGCCGAGCCCGACTCTCTCCGGCGGGGAAAGCCAGCGCATCAAGCTCGTGACGGAGCTCTCCAAGGTCCGCACCGAGGCGCTGGATCTCGACCTCGCGCGGCGCGAAGGCCAGCACACGCTCTACGTGCTCGACGAGCCCACGGTGGGGCTGCACATGGCGGACGTCGAGAAGCTGGTGCGTGTGCTGCAAAGGCTCGTCGACAGCGGCAACACGGTGGTGGTGATCGAGCATAATCTCGATCTCATGGCGGAAGCGGATTGGATCATCGATCTCGGCCCGGAGGGCGGCGCGGGCGGCGGCCGCATCGCCGCGGCGGGCACGCCTGCCGCGCTCGCGCGCAAGCCGGGGAAGAGTCACACCGCGGCGATCCTCGGCGGTTTCCTGCGCGAGCGCGGCATCCCTTAGGAGCCCGCATGCCGCTCCCGACGCACATGAAAGCGGTGCTGCTCAAGGGCCACGGCGGCTTCGATCAGCTCGAGTACCGCGACGACGTTCCCGTGCCCTCGCCCGCCGCGGGTGAAGTACTGATCCAGGTGGGCGCCGCGGCGGTCAACAACACCGACATCAACACGCGCATCGGTTGGTACTCAAAAACCGTGAAACAGGGCACCCAGGAAGGGAGCGCAGCCGGCGCTGCCGCCGCCGAGGATGGCGCCTGGACGGGCGATGCGCTGCGCTTTCCCCGCATCCAGGGGACCGACGCCTGCGGCCGGATCGTCGCCGTGGGACCGGCGGTGGACGCAGGCCGCGTGGGCGAGCGGGTGCTCATCGATCCGGTGCTGCGCCCGCAAGGCAAACCGTGCGGCTACTTCGCCTCCGAGTGCGACGGAGCGTTCGCCGAGTTCGTCTGCGTGCCTGCGCAGAATGCACAGCGCATCGTCAGCTCACTGAGCGATGCCGAGCTCGCATCGTTCCCCTGTTCCTATTCCACCGCGGAAAATCTGCTGCAGCGAGCGCGGGTCGACCGGTCCACGCGCGTGCTGATCACCGGCGCCTCGGGCGGTGTCGGCTCGGCCGCGATACAGCTCGCACACCGTCGCGGGGCCGAAATCATCGCGGTGGCGCAGCCGAGCAAGCGCTCGCTGCTCGAGCCGCTCGGTGCGAGCCACATCATCCCGCGCGAGGCCGATCTCCTGGCCGCCTGCGGCCGCGAGTCGGTGGACGTCGTCATCGATGTGGTGGGCGGCGCGGTCTTCCCGAGCCTTCTCGAGGTGCTGCGGCCGGGCGGCCGTTATGCCGTATCGGGTGCGATTGCAGGTCCCGTGGTCGAGCTCGATCTGCGCACGCTCTATCTCAAGGACCTGACGCTGATCGGCGGCACCATCCAGGACAAGGAAGTGTTCCCGGCGCTGGTGCGCTACATCGAGCGCGGCGAGATCCGCCCGCTGGTGAGCGCGCTCTACCCGCTGCGCTCGATCGTCGAGGCACAGCGGGCGTTTCTCGAGAAGCGCCACGTCGGCAAGATCGTCCTCAGCGTCGCGGACTGATTCACGCGAGAAGCGGCTCGAGCTCGCGCTCGCACTGCTCGGCGTCGCGGAACCAGATCGTGTGGAGGCCGACGGCACGAGCCGCCTCGAGATTACGCGGCAGATCGTCGATGAACACGCTGCGCTCGGCCTCGAGCTGGTAGCGATCGAGCAGATGCTCGAAGATCTCCCGCTCTGGCTTGATCATGCGCACTTCTCCCGAGATCACGACCCCGCGGAAGGCGTTCCAGAATTCATGCCGGGCACGCAGATGCTCGTAGATGCTCACGGGCATGTTCGAGAGGCAGTAAAGGGGCACGCGGCGCCGTGCCAGGCGCTCGATCAGCGCAAGGGTCGCAGTCTTGGGCGTGAGCGAGCGCCGCACGGCCTCGAACAACGCATCGAGCTTGGGCGGGGGCGGCGGCAGCCGCGCCGCCAGACGCTCGAGAAGCTGCGCCTCATCGAGCGTGCCCCGATCGAGCTCGAGCCAGTCGGGATGCTCGAAGAGCGCCGCCTTGAGCATGGCCCGCTCGCCCGGACACTCAAAGAGACTCTGAAGGATCGCCTCCGGATTCCAGTCAAGCACCACGCCGCCCATGTCGAAGATCACGTTGTGCACCGCGGCCGATCTCGGCCTCATCGCTCGCCTTCGGCCATCGCTTCCGCTCACGTCGCTCCGGGAAGCTGAGCGTAGCAAGCTCGCGTGATCTTTGGGCGCGCGCCGTCCCGGACCGACCCCGAGCTTCAGCCGGGCGGAGTCTTTTTCTTCTCCTCCTCGCGCTTCTTTTCCTCTTCGCGCTTTTTCTCGGCCGCCGGCGACAGGTGCTCGGCGCCGTTGCCCGGTGTCTTGCGATTCGCCTCCGTCTCCTTGCGACTCGCCTGGGACTCGGCGGGATGGGGCGCCGGATGCGTTGCGGCGGCCGGATGCGTCGCGGCGGCCGGGTGCCCGGGCGGCGGGCCCGGACGGCGCTCCTCAGCCGTATTCGGACCGCGACCCGCCTCGCCGGGATGCGCCTCGCTGGTGCGCGCTCCCGCACGGGCCGGCTCGTTGGGATGCGCCACGGCGGGATGCTCCGCCTCCGTGCGCCGCGCCTCCGCGGCCGGGCGGGGTGCCGAGCCTACCCGGGGCGCAGAGCCGGCGTGCTCAGTGGCCGCCCGCTGGGCGGGGGTTTCATGAGCCGTGGGATGAGCGCTCTTCTCGGTTCCGGCGATGGCCGCCGGGTGCTCGGCAGGGCGCTCACCCGGATGCTCGCCGGGACGCTCGGGTGCCCCGGGTCGTGCAGCCTCAGCCGCCCGCGGAGCCTCGCCGGGTCGCGCCACCTCGCCCGGCCGCGCCGCCTCGGTCCGCGCGGCCGCGGGCCGGGTCAGCTGCGGCGGCACTTCGGCACGCACCTCGACCGGTCGTGGCAGCTCGACCTTGCGGCCCGGGACGTAGGCGGGCAACGCACGCGTGCTGGCGGGCCGCGGCGCCATCGCCTTCACGACGGCAGGTTGCGCAGCGGCAAGCGCGGGTCGCTCGGGCACCGCGCGCTGAAACGCTTCGTGCGTTGCCACGGCAGTCGGGGGCGCCTCGATGGTCACGTTGTTCACGGTCGTGTTGTTGATCGTGGTATTCGTGATGGTCGTGTTGCTGACATTCCTCACCACCATGCCGGGGGCGACGACCGGCGGCGCAGCCGTGACCACCTGAGGCGCGCAGCCGACGAAGGCCGCCACGATGATGCCGGGCAGGGACCCGGGCGGAGCTGGAATGAATACGCCTTCCGGACCCATGGGTGGGGGGCCGGGCTCAAAGCCGGGCTGCGGCTCGACCAGCGTCAGGCGCACATCGGCGCCCGGCGGGCGGAATTCATAGTCCGGCGCACCCCAGAAGCCGTCGATGAAGATGACGTGCCCGTGCCGGTGCTCGTAATAAGGGTTATGCCAGCGATACCCCGGACGGGGTGGGGGCGACCAGCGCCCGCGCACCCACACCCAGCCGCCTTGCCAGGCCCAGTAGCCGCCGGTCCAGCTATCGTTCGGATTCGGCGCGGGCGGCGGCGGGTCGGTGAGCATCGGCGGCGGCGCGGAGGCCACCTCGACGGGCGGAGGCTCCTGCGCCGGCGGGTCCTCGTACACGCTGACCACGCGTTGCGGCGCTGGCGGGGTGTATTCGCTCTCGCTGCTCGCCGGCTGCTGCGCGGGCTCGTTGCTCGGCGCCGCGCCGTTATCGGCCGGCGGCGGCGCAGAAGCCGCCTGATCGTTCTGCGCGGCGGGTGGCGAGGTGTTGACGTTGTTGTTGCAAGCGCTGAGGGCGGTGGAGAGGGCGAGGGCCACTGCGATCGCGACCGTGTGGTTCATGGCGTTGGAGCCTCTGTGGGTAAATCCAGTAGCGAATGCTCCCTCAATGCACTGTCGCGCTGCCGTCGGTATCCGGCCACGATCCTCGTAGGAGAGCGGGGGTGATCGCCCCGGTGGCGGGGTCTATCTTGTGCTCGACGCCTGGTGCGGTGCCGCGCGCGCAAATGCCGGGAGCAGAGCGCAGGCCGCATCGACGGCGACGACGCGCGGGAAGGGCGAAAGATCGACGGCAAAGCGGCGCGCGTTGAAGACCTGGGGAACGAGGCACACATCGGCGAGCGTCGGCGTGTCGCCGCAGCAGTAGCGGGCCGGTGCGCGCTGCAGGAAAGCCTCGAACGCCGTCAAGCCCGCAGTCACCCAGTGCCCATACCAGCGCGTGCGCGCCTCCGCGCCGAGCGCGAGATCGCGCTCGAGGTAGCGCAGCACCCGCAGATTATTGAGCGGATGCACGTCGCAGGCGATGAGCTGGCACAGTGCCCGCACGTGGGCGCGCGCGGCGGGCGCGCGCGGCAGCAACGCGGGCTCGGGATGCATTTCCTCGAGGTACTCGAGAATCGCGAGCGACTGGGTGAGCACGGTCACCTGATCATCGAGCGCGAGCGCGGGCACGAAGCCTTGCGGATTGAGCGCAAGATAATCGCCGGCCTGATGCTCGTTCTCGCGCAAGCGCTTGCTGACCACGCTCACGACGATGCCCTTGAGCGCGAGCCCGATGCGCACCCGGTAGGAGGCCGAGCTCAGGGGATAGTCGTAGAGAATCATCCGCGTGGGGCAAAAGCCGCCGCAAGCTCCGCCGCAGCGCGCGCGAGCAGCGTCATGTCGACGCCCATGGCCATGAAGGTGGCGCCGCGCTCGAGGTACACGCGCCCGCGTGCGCGATCGAGAGTGAGCGTGCCCACTCCCTTCCCCGTCGCGCGCACCGTACTTATCCCGCGCAGCAACGCCTCGTGCACCAGCGGATGATCGTCGAGCTGGCCCGTGAGTCCCATCGAGGCGGCGAGATCCGCAGGCCCGAAGAAGACGCCGTCGACACCCTCCACCTGCGCAATGGCCTCGAGATTGCCGAGTCCCTTCACCGACTCGACCTGGACCCACAGAGAGATCTCACCATCGGCCCGCTCGAGATAACGCGGGATGCGCGTGAAGCGCGCCGCGCGCGTGGTCGCCACGGCGACTCCCCGTGTGCCGCGCGGCGGATAGCGCGTCGCGGCGACCAGGTCCTGCGCCTGCGCGACGGTCTCGACCATCGGCACGATCAGCGTTTGCACACCGAGGTCGAGATACTGCTTGATGACCGCCGTCGTGCCGCTCACCAGCCGGACCACCGGATGCACCGGATAGGCGCTGACCGCCTGCAGCAGAGCGAGCACGCTGCGGACGTCGTTCGGCGCGTGCTCGGTGTCGAACACCAGCACATCAAAGCCGCTGCCGGCGAGCAGCTCCGCGACGCAAGGATCGGTGATGCCGCACCACAGGCCGATTTGCGTGCGCCCTTCCGCATGCGCACGCTTCAGGGCATTGCGCGGCTGTTCCACTCGCTCCGGCCTCCTAGGCGATCTCGAACAGTCCGGCGGCGCCCATGCCGCCGCCGATGCACATCGTGGCGACCACGTAACGCACGCCACGGCGGCGGCCCTCGATGAGAGCGTGGCCGACGAGACGCGAGCCGGTGACCCCATAGGGGTGGCCGACCGCGATGGCGCCGCCGTTCACGTTCAAGCGCTCGTCGGGAATGCCGAGGCGGTCGCGGCAGTAGATCACCTGCACGGCGAAGGCCTCGTTGAGCTCCCACAGACCGATGTCGTCAATGCCGAGCCCCGCCTTCTCGAGCAGGCGGGGAATGGCGAACACCGGACCGATGCCCATCTCGTCGGGCTCGCAGCCCGCGACCTGGAAACCGCGAAAGATGCCGAGCGGAGCGATGCCGCGACGCTCGGCCTGCCGCGCTTCCATGAGGATGCACATCGAGGCGCCGTCCGAGAACTGGCTGGCATTGCCTGCCGCGATGACCCCGCCCGGCAGCGCCGGACGGATCTTCGCGACCGCCTCGTAGGTGGTATCGGGGCGGATGCCCTCATCGGCCCTCAGCGTGACTTCCTTGAGACCCACCGAGCCGGAGGCTGGGTCCGCGACCGCCATGGTGGTCGTGAACGGCACGATCTCCTCGTTGAACAGTCCGGCGGATGCGGCAGCCGCGGCGCGCTGCTGACTGCGCGCGCCGTACTCGTCCTGTGCGCTTCGCGGGATGTGGTAGCGCTTGGCCACGGTCTCGGCCGTCTCAAGCATGCTCCAGTACACCTCGGGTTTGTGCTCGACCACCCAAGCTTCCTTGAGCATGCGCCGGTTCGACTGGTTCTGGATGCAGGAGATCGACTCGAGACCGCCGGCGGCATACACCGTGCCCTCGCCGCTCATGATGCGCTGGGCCGCAAGCGCGATCGACTGCAACCCGGAGGAACAGAAACGGTTGATCGAGAGGCCCGCAGTCGTGACCGGGCACCCCGCGCGCAAGGCGACCTGACGGGCTACGTTACCGCCCGCGGCGCCCTCGAGGAAGGTGGCCCCCACGATGACGTCCTCGATCTCCTTGGGCTCGACGCGCGCGCGTTCCATCGCCGCCTTGAGCACGCATCCTGCATAGGTCACCGGGTGCGACATGTTGAGCGCTCCGCGCCAGGATTTGGCCAGCGCGGTGCGGGCTGTCGAAACGACGACGGCATCGGTCATGACGGGCGCTCCCAGCGGGCAAAACCACGATTCTCGGCGGCGAGCTTCGTGAGCAGGGGCGCAGGCGCCCAGGTATCGCCCCGATAGCCCTGGGCAAAGCGCCGCATGCTGCGCAGGACGTTCGGCAGCCCCACGGTATCGGCGTAGAACATCGGACCTCCGCGAAAATCCGGAAAGCCGTAGCCCGCGATGTATACGACATCGATGTCCGAGGCGCGCAGCGCAATGCCCTCCTCGAGCACCCGCGCACCCTCGTTGATGAGGGAATACAGGGCGCGCTCCACGATCTCCTCATCGCTCACCGCGCGGCGCGTCAAGCCCAGGCGCGCCGACTCCTCGAGGATCATGTTGGTGACGACGTCGGAAGGTATGGCCGTACGATCGCCGGGCTTGTAGTCGTACCATCCGGCCTGCGTCTTCTGACCGAAGCGGCCGAGCTCGCAGAGCCGGTCCGGGACGCGCGAGAACACCTGCTCGGGGTGCTCGGCGTAGTGGCGCTTGCGGATCGCCCAGCCGATGTCGTTGCCGGCGAGGTCACTCACGCGGAAAGGGCCCATGGCGAAGCCGAAAGCCTCGAGCGCGCGGTCGATCTGCTGCGGTAAGGCGCCCACATCGAGCAGCAGCTGCATCTCGCGGAAGAACGCATTCAGCATGCGATTGCCGATGAAGCCATCGCACACGCCCGACACCACGCCGATCTTCTTGATCTGCTTGGCCAGCGCAAGACTGGTGGCGAGCACATCGGGCGCGGTCCGCGCGCCGCGCACGATCTCGAGCAGACGGGTGACGTTCGCGGGGCTGAAGAAATGCAGTCCCACCACATCCTCGGGCCGGCGCGTGAAGCCGGCGATGCGATTCAGGTCGAGCGTCGAGGTGTTGGAGGCGAGAATCGCCCGGGGTTTCATCACCGCATCGAGCCGCTCGAACACCGTGCGCTTCACCTCGAGGTCCTCGAACACCGCCTCGATCGCGAGGTCCGCGGCTGCAATGTCCTCGTAGGACACGCTGCCGCGGATCGCGCCGATGCGGCGCTCGAACTCGGCCTGGCTCAGGCGGCCCTTCTTGAGCGTGCTTTCGTAATTGCGACGCACGACGCCGAGGCCCTTGTCGAGCGCGGCCTGCGTCGCATCGAGCACCGTCACCTCGAGTCCCGCGTTGGCGAACGCCATGGCGATGCCTCCGCCCATGGTCCCGGCGCCGACGATGCCGACGGAGCGGATGTTGCGCACCGGGGTCTCGGCCGAGATGCCGGGCACCTTCGAGGCCGCTCGCGTCGCAAAGAAAACATGGCGCAGGGCGCGCGACTCATCGCTGATCAGCAGCTGCCCGAACAGCGCGCGCTCGAGGGCCATGCCCTCCTCGAACGGCTTGAGCACGGCGGCCTCGACGGCGTCGATGCACTTCGAGGGTGCCGGGTAGTGGCGTGCGAGCGGGGCAATGGCGCCCCGCGCGAAGTCGAAAAAAGCCTCGGCATTTTGCAGCGACACGGTGCGGTCGCGCGCCTTCTTGAGCGTATCGCGGGCGTGCAGCGTGTCCTTGGCGATAGCGTCCTGGGCGGGCGCGAAGCGGGCGGCGAACTCGAGGGCCGCTCCGAGCACACCCTCCTCGACCACCAGATCGAGGAGCGCGCTCGGCGCAAGGTCCCGGGCCGCGACCGGGTTGCCGCTCACGATCATGCTCAAGGCACGATCCGGCGCGATCAGCCGCGGCAGGCGCTGCGTGCCGCCCGCGCCGGGCAGCAGTCCGAGCTTGACCTCCGGTAGTCCGAGCGAGGCGGAGGCGAGCGCGATGCGGTAATGGCAGGCCATCGCGAGCTCGAGACCGCCGCCGAGCGCCGTGCCGTTGAGGGCGGCGATGACGGGTTTCGGGGAGCGCTCGAGGAGCGTGCACAGCTCACGCAGGTCGGGTGCAGCGGTCATCTGCGGACTGCCGAACTCCGAGACGTCGGCCCCGCCGCAGAAGGTGCCCGCTCCGGCGCCCGTGATGACGATCGCACGCACCTCGGGAGCCGCCCAGGCGCGCTCGAGGCCCGCCGCAATCCCGGAGCGCAGCTCGAGACAGAGCGCATTCACCGGCGCATGATCGAGCGTGATCACGGCGATGGCGCCATGTGAAGTATAGTCAGCGGATGCCATGCGCCCTCCTCGTTGGGCTGGTCAGTATACTGCGTTGTCCGTGACGAGCGCGGCGCCGCTCGTGTCCGACCGCAGGCGTCCACTCGTCGTGCTTTCGCTCGCACTGCTCGCGCTCTGGAGCGTCGGGCTCTTTGCCCGCAACTTCTGGACACCCGATGAGCCGCGCGAGGCGGACCTTTCCTGGCGCATGAGCGTTCAGGCCGACAAGGCGGTGCCCCTGCTCGCCGGCATCCCCTTCTGCGAAAAGCCGCCCCTGACCTACTGGATGGCGGGCGGCGCCATCGCCCTCCTCGGCCTGCATCCGTGGGCGGCGCGACTCCCGAACCTCCTCTATGCCTTGCTGGGCACGCTGGCCGTGGCGGCGCTCGCGCGGCGCGCGCTCGGCGCGCGCGCGGCGCCGGTCGCCGCCGCAGTGATGGCGACGTTCCTGCTCGCCTATCAGGTGACGATCTGGCTCGCGACCGACGCCCCGCTCCTCGCCTGCGACGCCCTCGCCATGCTCGGCCTGTGGATCGGCTACCACGCCGAGACCTCCCGCGAGCGGCTCGGCGGTTACGCGCTCATGCATGCCGCGCTCGCGCTCGGGTTTCTGTCGAAGAGCGCGGCCGCCTGGGTGGTGCCGGCTCTCACGCTGCTGACGCTGTGCATCTGGGAGCGGCGCTGGCGCGAGCTCGGCCGGCCGGAGCTTTATGCCCCTCTCGCGCTTCAGGCCCTCGTGATCGTGCCGTGGGTGTGGGCGGTGTACCAGGCACCGGACGGAGCCGCCCACCTCAAGGTGTTCTTCTGGAACAACCTCGCCGGCCGTTTCGTGCACCTCGACGCGCCGGCCGCGCTCGAGTACACGAGCGGTCACCGCAACACCCCGGGCAAGTATCTCCTCGAGTTGCCCATGTATCTTTTTCCCTGGACGCTGCTCGCGGTCGCCGCCGCACGCCGGGCCTGGCAACTGCGGCGCGCGCCGCGGCGCGACCTGCGCGCGGTCCGCTTTGCCGTGGCGAGCACCGTCCCCGCGATCCTGCTGCTCTCGCTGGCCGCCACCGCGCGCAACATTTATCTGGCTCCGGTTCTGCCGGGGTGCGCTCTGCTCATCGCCTGGTGGTGGGACGGGCTGCCGGTGCATGCGGATGGGGGCGATGAGCGCCTGGCGTACGCCACCGGGGTGCTCCTCGCCGTCGCCCTGCTCGGCTTTTT
>DATGIA010000143.1:0-2545 GCA_035307465.1 Steroidobacteraceae bacterium | reverse complement strand
CATGGACCGCGACTTCATCGCCCGCAACCAGGTGGTCGAGCGCTATCTCTCCGGGAAGCTGCCGATCAAGGCGGCGACCGACTTCGAGCGCTATTGCAAGGAGCATCCCGAGCTCCTCGATGAGCTCGGACTGCCCGAGCGGGTCAATGCCGGGCTGCGTCTTCTCGAGGCGAGCGGCAAGCCCGAGCCCTGGCAGGAGGCCTCACGCCCCCTGTGGCAGCAGCCGATGGTGACACTCGGCCTCGCGGGGCTCGCGGGAATTCTGGCGCTCTCGCTCGCCCTCGTCGCGGCGAGCAGCGCCGGCAAGACTCACAAGATTCTCGATCTGCAGACGCAGGTCGCCGAGCGCACACTCGACCCGGCCGCGAGCACCCGCGTGATTCGCCTGTTGCCGAACCGCTCGGGCGCCACCAACTCGCCGGCGATCACGATTGGCGGCGGACGCGAAGCCCAGCTTGCGGATCTGCGCCTCGACGAGTCGCGCTCGCCTTACCGGGATTTCCGCGTCACCATCGACCGCATCGATCAGGGGCGGGTGATGGTGATCGATAACCTCTCCAAGGATTCGAACGGGCACCTGCGCATTGCGCTCAACAGCTCCGCTCTCGGGCCAGGCAATTACCTCTTCACCATCGAGGGGCTCACCACGCGCCTCGAGCCGCAACCCGACTCCTGGGTGACGATCGGCGTCGCGCAGCGCTGAGTTTCCGGCGGCTCTTCCGGAGCCGCGCGCGACCCAACAGCCCTCTTCCGCGCGATCGCGTCAGCGCTTCCCGACAGGAAGCGCAGGCCGCCTCCTAAGCCAACTCGCCGGCCGCGAATCCGGCCCCCGAATTGCGGGCGGTCGGCCCACGTAGGATTCCTCTCACGAGTAAAGCCGGCCAAGGAAGACTGCAACAATACCAACCGCGGGCGGAAGCTACGGCGGATCAAAGTCATCTGGAGAATGCGAATGAAAGCTGCGCTCACGTGTGCGTTGCTCGCCAGCCTGTCGCTGGGGCTTGCCGGGTGTAACAAGGCGAGGGCTCCCAACGACGTTCAGGCCGATGTGGCCAAGGCCACCCAGGAGGCGGCCAAGAACGATGCCGAGGCGGAGGCGAAGCGGAAGCAGGCCGAAGCCCAGGCCACTCAGGACCTTGCCAAGGATCAAGCCGAGGTCCAGGCGAAAGCCGCGGACAAGAGTGTGGCCGCCGTAGCTGACGAGGCGGTAACGGAGGCAGAGGATGCAACCAAGGTTGCGTTGGCCAAGTGCGAAGCTCTCGAGGGCGATGCTCAGAAGCAGTGCCGCGACAAGGCAAACGCCCACCTGCAAACGGTGAAGGACCGCGCGAAGGCCGCAAAGGACGAGAAGCGGGTCGCGCAAAAGTAGCTGCGCGAGTTAGCCGGTCCGCCGGAGGCCTCAGGCTCGCAGCGTGCTCAGCGGCGACTGATTCACCACTGAGCGCGTGGCGAGCCAGCCGCCCGTCGCGACCAGCAACGCACCACCCACGATCCCCACCACCCAGGGCGTCAGCTCGAACACGTAGCGCAGCTCCAGCCAGCGGGTCGTGAGGAAATACGCCCCGAGCGAGGCCCCCGCCGCGGCCAGCAGCCCCGACAGCATTCCGAGGGTGATGAACTCGGCGAGTACGCCTGCGAGCACGATGCCGCGGCTCGCCCCGAGCGTGCGCAGCATCGCGCTCTCGTAGCGGCGCTCGTCGCGGCTCGACTGCACCGCCGCCAGCAGCACCGTGAGGCCCGCGAACAGCGTGAAGACGAACACGCTCTGCACGGCGAGCGCCGCCTTATCGAGTACCGACCGCACCTGCGTGAGGAGCTCCTCGATGTCGAAGATCGAGACGCTCGGAAAGCGGTGGGCCAGCGCAGCGAGCGTGCGCGAGGTGCCCGGCGTGAAGTAGGCGCTGGTCATGTAGGTGCCGGCGATCGCATCGAGCACGCCCGGCGCGAATACGATGAAGAAGTTCGGCTGGAAGGTGTCCCATTTGACCTTGCGGATGCTCGCGACCGTCGACTCGACGCGCTCGCCGCCGATGTCGAAGCTCAGACGGTCGCCGAGATGCACGCCGAGCGCGTCCTGCATTTCGGAGGCCAGCGAGACCAGCGGCTTGCCGGCGTCCGCGGCGCTCCACCATTGCCCGGCAATGATGCGGTTATCAGCCCCGAGCTCCGTGGCCCAGGTGAGGTTCTGCTCGCGCGTGGCGAGCGTGTCCTCATCGCGATCGCCGCGGTGGCCGGCCGCGAGCGGCTGTCCATTGATCGCAATGAGACGCCCGCGGATCATCGGCAGCACGCGCGTGGTGCGCGCGCCCTGCGACTGCACGAAGCGGATGAAATCATCGCGCTCGGCGGGCGGAATGTTGATGAAGAAATAGTTGGGAAGGTCCGGCGGAAGGGTGCGCCGCCAGTCGCTGTTCAGGTCCGAGCGGATGATGCCGAGCAGCAGCAGCACCATGATACCGGTGCCGAAGGCCACGAGCTGGACGACACTTTCGGCATGCCGGCGGCTCAGGTTCGCGACCCCGTAGCGCCAGGCGACTCCCACCCG
>DATGIA010000142.1:0-13989 GCA_035307465.1 Steroidobacteraceae bacterium | reverse complement strand
CGCCGTGGCATCCAAGCTTCTTTCGAGCCCGACCCCGCCGGCGGCGGGCGAATCCACCGGGAGCGCCCCCGAGCGGCTGATGCAACAGCTCATGGAGGTGGCCCGCCTGAGCGCGCTGGCGGAAATGGCGAGCGGGATTGCGCACGTGGTCAACCAGCCCTTGGGCGCCATCGCAACTTTCGCTCAGGCCGGAGAGCGGCTGCTCAAGCGCCCCGAGCCGCTCATCGATCGAGCACTCGAGGTCCTGCGACAGATCAATGCGGAAGCCATGCAGGCAGCCGAGGATCTGCGCAAGATCCGCCGCCTGTTCGATCATCACGCGCCCCATTCGACGCTGTGTGATTTTGCCGAGACCGTGCGCGAGATCGAGCCGCTGCTGCGCTCCCTCGCCCGGCAAGGGCACGTCGAGCTGCGCATCGACATCCCCGAGCACCTGCCGACGGTGTCGATCGACCGGCTGCGCATCCAGCACGTGCTGCTCGCGCTCGTCCAGAATGCGGTTGATGCGGCCTCCGGTCGGCCCCACCCGCGGGTCGAGCTCAAGGCGAGCGCGGACCGTTATGGGCTCGAGTGCGGCATCAGCGACTCCGGGCCGGGCGTGCCGCCGCAGATCAAGGATCAGCTCTTCCGGCCCTTCTTCACCACCAAGCCGCACGGCACCGGACTCGGGCTCGCCGCCGCGCGCGCCATCCTCCAGGCCCATCAGGGCAGCCTCGGTTACGAGAATCTCGCGGCCGGTGGCTGCCGCTTCTGGTTTCGCATCCCGCTCGACGGCTGACCCTCTCGCATCCAAGAGGCGGCCGCTCCCCGTAGAAATACGGATTTTGCTTCGCTCCGGAGCCCTGCATAGTGAGGATGCATGCATGGGCCCCTTTCCATGACGTTCACGAGTGTCGAGCGCTCCGGCGCCCTCGAGGGCCGGCTGCGCGACATCGGTGAGCGGCTGCTTCGGCAGAGTCCGCGAGTGACGCGCTGCCATCTCACGCTCGAGGCCCAGGCAGACGACCCGAGCGACCTCGCGGTCAAGATCCACTTGTGTATGCCGGGCGCGGAGATTCACGCCGCCTGCACATTTTGCGGTAATTCCGCCAGCGAGCGGGAGGAGGCATTGAAAGCGGTCTACCTGTGCGCCCGCCGCCAGCTCCTCGAGATCGATCGGCAAAGATCCTCGGCCTTGCTCCCCCGAGCGACTTGAGCTTCAGTGGTGGCCCGGCACCCAGGCACCGAAGAGGGTCCAGGCGCCGCATACGAGGAGCACCCAGCCGGCCATGCTCGGCATGGCCACACGGGGCCAGAGCCGTTTCAGATGCGCCGAAATGAAGCCGGCGCCGAGCAGCGCGGGAAGCGTGCCGAGCCCAAAGCTCGCCAGCATGAGCCCAGCCTGCATCGCGCTGCCGCGCAGCGCCGCGAACAGCAGCATCGTGTACAAGAACCCGCAGGGGAAACCTCCCCAGAGCATCCCGAGCAACCAGCTGCCTGCATTGCCCGAGACCCGGATGTGCCGCGCCAGCGGCACGAGGTGACGCCACAGGCTCCCGCCCAGCCGCTCGAGCGCGACCAGCGGCCGGCGCCCCGTCAGGAGCGTTGCAGCGACTGCGAGCAGCACCAAGCCCGAGGCGACCCGCGCGAGGATCGCGAGGCGCTCGAGATCGAACAGGGTGACGAGCAGCTGACCGAAGGCTCCGATGAGCGTCCCCATCAGCACATAGCTCGTGATCCGCCCGGCCTGCAGCGCGAGCAGGCGCTGCGCTGTCCGCGTCCGAGCCCCAGTCCCGGCTGCAGCCGCGGGCGGCGGGGCGCTCATGCCGGTCAAGGCGCCGCGCGCGCGCAGCGCCAGCGCGCTCGAGAGACCACCACACATGGCGAAGCAGTGCGCGCTCCCGGCGAGACCGATGAGGAAGGCCGCGCTCATCGAGACCGGCTCGCAGTACGCCATCAGCCGCGCTCCTGCCGCGGCGCGGCCGAAGGAGAGGATGCGGCCGGGCCGCGCGGGGCGCGCTCCTCGATGAGAATCTCCCAGGAGGCCACATCGAGCTCCTCGAACTGTCCCGAACGCACGGCCCAGAAAAAAGCCCACACTCCGAGCCCGAGCAGGACCAGGCTCACCGGGATCAGGATGCTGACGATGCTCATCGCGTTTCAGGCCTCAGCGGGTGCGACGCATCGAGGGCGGTGTCGAGCCGGGCGCCGGGAGCGCAGTTGCGAGGAGCCCGTGCCGAGGGGCGCGGCGTGCGCATCAGCCGCAACGCGTTCAGCACCACCAGAATCGAGCTCGAGGACATGCCGAGCGCGGCGAGCCAGGGCGGAATCCAGCCGAGCGCGGCGAGCGGCATGCACAGGATGTTATAGCCACCCGCCCAGATGAGATTCTGCCGCACGATCCGCAGAGTCCGACGGGCGACGGTGAAGGCGGCGGGAAGCGCCTCGAGCGAGTCCGCGACCAGGATCAAGTCCGCGCTCGCGAGCGCGAGGGCGGAGCCGCGGCTCATCGCCACCGACACGCCCGCACCGCCGAGAACCGGTGCATCGTTGATGCCGTCACCGACCATGGCGATGAACTCCCCGGCGCGCGCCAGCCCTTTCACATGCTCGAGCTTCTGCGCGGGAGATTGCCGCGATGCCGCCGATGCGATGGCGCAGTCCCGTGCGACCCGCCGCACGGTTCGCTCGGCGTCACCACTCAGGATCTCCGAGCCGAGACCGTGAGCCGCGAGCTCGGCGACGACGGCCGGGCTTTCGGGCCGCAGCACATCCTCGACCACGAAGCTCGCGAGCACGCGGCGCAGGCCGCTCGCCGCGTCCTCGCTCGCCAGAAGCAGCGCGCCATCGTCCGCGGATGTGCCCGCGGTGAGGTCCCCGACCCGCAGTACGAAGGAGCGCTGACCGAGGAGGTATCGCTGCGGTCCGATGGTGGCCGCGACACCGCCTCCGGGGACGACCTCGAGCTGCTCGGCACGCAGAGAGGTCGCGGACGCGTCCGTGAGGAATGCACGCGCGATCGGGTGCTCGGAACCGGCCTCGAGCGCGGCGGCGATCGCCCGGCAGCGATCCTCCGACAGCTCGGCATACGCGCGGGTGCGCGTCACCCGCAAGCTGCCGCGGGTCAGCGTGCCGGTCTTGTCGAACACGACCCGCGTGACCTGGGCCAGGCGCTCGAGCGCGTCCGGATGCGTGATGAGCACGCCGCGGCGCGCAAGCGCCGCCTGGGCGCTCGCGACCGCGACCAGAGTCGCGAGCGAGAACGCGCAGGGGCAGGCGACGACCAGCACGGCGAGCGTCGCGGCGAAGGCGCGGCCCGGGTCGACGTAGCCCCATACCGCGGCGACACCGCAGGCGATCAGCAGCACGCAGGCGAGAAAGCGGCTCGCCATGTGATCGGCGGCCCGGGTGAGACGCGGCCGCTCGCCGTGCGCGCGACTCAACAGCGCAACGATGCTGGCAAGCACGGTGGCCGGGCCGGTGGCCGTCACGGTGAGGAGCACCGGCGAGCCGGCGTTGAGAGTGCCGGCGGAGATCCGATCGCCGATGCGTTTCGCGATCGGCATCGACTCTCCGGTCAGCATCGACTCGTCGAACTCGCCCTCGCCGAGCGCGAGCACCCCGTCCGCGGGCACGATCTCTCCGGCGCGCACCTGTACGGTATCGCCCGATTTCAGGAGCGCGAGCGGGACATCGACTGCCGCAGACCCTGCCGCAGCTCGATCCATTCGATGCGCGATGATGGGCAGCATGCGGCCGAGCGTGTCGCTCACATCGGTGCTGCGATGCCTGGCGATCATCTCGACGTAGCGCGCGACGGTGAGGAAGAAAATGAACATCGTGATCGAGTCGAAGTACACCTCACCGCGGCCGCGCCAGGCGTTGAACACGCTCGCTCCGTAGGCGAGGATCAGCGCCAGGCTCACCGGCACGTCCATCGTGATGGCGCGCGCGCCGAGCGCACGCATCGCATGGGTGAAATACGGCCAACCTCCGTACAGCATCACCGGGGTGGCGACGAGCAGGCTCACGAGCGTCAGGTACTCGCGCACCTCCGCATCCATCCCTTGTGCGCGCCCCGCATAGAGCGCCACCGCGAACATCATGACCTGCATCATGCCGAGCCCGGACACCGCGAGACGCGTGAGGAGCGCACGGCGCTCGCGCTCGCCGCCCTCGTGCCCCGAGCGCGCGCTGATGATCTGCGGCCGATAGCCGAGCGTCTCGATGCGCTCGAGCAACCGGGACATCCTGACGCGCCCGGGGTCCCACGCGACCCGCGCGCGCGCCGTCGCGCTGTTGACGCTCACCTCGAGAATCCCCGGGATGCGCTCGAGCGAGCGCGTGATGAGCCAGCTGCAGGCCGCGCAGGTGAGGCCCTCGATGGAAAGATCGATCACGCGGCCATGCTCCAACGGCTGGCTGAGCGCTTCGAGGAGCGCGGGCTCGTCATAGGCTGCGAAAGACTGCGGACGCGGGTCGCGGCGGCTCACCGGGACGACGGCCGGCGCGGTGCGAAAGCGGTAGAAATCCTCGAGCTCGAGCGTGCCGATCAGCGCGGCGGCGGCGTGACAACCGGGGCAGCACACCGGCCGGTCGGAACCCAGCACCTGGATCCAGAGCGGCGCGCGCTGACCCAAGGGCTCGGCGCAGTGGAAGCAGATGAGCTCCTCGCGGGGCATGCTCAATCCGTCGGCGGCATCACGGAGCTCGAGACCTGGGCAGGCTCGGCAGTGGCGCGGGAGAGCACGGGATCGGGGTGCTGGAGGATCAGAATGAACGTGACGATGCCCGCGAGCACCGCGCCGACCGGAGGCGCGAGCACGAGCCACACGATGCCGTAGCGATACCACGGACCGGAAACGGGATCGAGGCTGGCGCTCATGGGTTCTCCTGGGTTTGCGGCGCGAGGAAGCGCGCGCTCGAGGTCACGGTGAGATCGGGCCGATCGAGCGCCTCGAGCGCGATACGGAAGGTGCGCCCGCCGCGTTGCTCGCCGCCCGGGATGCGCACGCGGATGACGAGCGTGCGCACCTCCTCGGCGGGCACTCGCTGAGCCGGCGCATCGGAGTCGATCTGCGCATCGGGAAGCCCGATCGCGCGCAGGCGAAAGGTGTGCGGATGCTGATCCTTGTTGATGACGCGCACCGAGTAGACATTCTCGATGCGCCCATCGTCGAGCTCGCGAAACAGCGTATTGCGATCGCGCAGCACATCGAGGTCGAAGGGCATGCGATGCGCGAGGGCGTACGCGAAGCCCGTCAGGAGCGAGCCCAAGATGATCGCGTAGATCGCGATGCGCGGGCGCAGCAAGCGCGTCGGCTTGCCCTCGAGACCGGCGAGCGTCGCGTAGCGCACCAGCCCGGGCGGTGAGCCGATGCGGTCCATCACCGAGTCGCAGGCATCGATGCAGGCGGCACAGGCGATGCATTCGTACTGCAGGCCGTGGCGGATATCGATGCCGGTGGGGCACGCCTGCACGCACAGCGTGCAATCGATGCAGTCGCCCTGGCCTTTCGGGGCGGGCATGCCCGAGCGGTGCGGACCGCGCGGCTCGCCGCGCGCCTCGTCGTAAGAGATCACGAGGGTCTGCTTGTCGAACATCGCGCTCTGGAAACGCGCATAAGGGCACATGTACTTGCACACCTGCTCGCGCAGAAAGCCGGCATTGCCGTAGGTCGCAAAGCCATAGAACAGCATCCAGAAGCCTTCCCAGAAGGAGACATCGAGCCGCACGAGGCGCCCGCTCAGGGGCACGATGGCCGAGAAGTAGCCGACGAAGGTGATGCCGGTGAAGAGCGCGAAGCTCATCCAGAGGAGCTGTTTCGTTCCCTTGCGCGCGAGCTTGGCGAGCGACCAGGGCGCGTGATCGAGCTTCATCTGCTGCGAGCGGTTGCCCTCGGTGAGTCTTTCCATCCACACGAAGATCTCGGTCCACACCGTCTGTGGACAGGCATAGCCACACCACAGGCGGCCGGCGAGCGCCGTGAAGAAGAAGAGCGAGAGCGCCGCGATCGTCAGCAGCCAGGTGAGCAGGTAGAAATCCTGCGGGAAGAGCGTGAGACCGAAGAGGTAGAACTTGCGCGCGGGAAGGTCGAAGAGCACCGCCTGACGGCCATTCCAGCGCACCCAGGGAAGCGCATAGAACAGGCCGAGGAGCGCCCACACCGCCAGTGCACGAAGCCGGGCGAAGCGCCCTTGCACTTCGCGTGCGTAGACCTTCTGGTGGGCCGCGTACAGCGAAGCGCCGGCTGCGGCTTGCGGGGCGGGGTGGTCCAAGGCGGCGCTCATGATTCATGCGGCCCGGAGGACAGCATGTACGCCGTCAGCGAGGCCGCGACGAAGGTGAACAGCCAGAACACGAAGAAGCCCAGGGCGTAGATTGCCGGGCGCAGCGCGAGTACCGAGGGGGCGACGTAAACGTCGAGCCCCATCGCGCTGCCCAGGGTCAGCGGATCGAAGCAGGCGAAGATGAGCCCGGTCTCGAGGCAGGACGCGATGAAGGAGGTCCAGAGCGTGACACCCAGGCACTCGGCGAGCCGCGACCAGTCTTCGGACTGCGCCGGTGCGGGCCCGATGGACTCCACCGCGCGCGCAGCCGCGGCGCGGCCGACGGCACGCTCATCGTCCGCCATGGTTCGATCCTGCCGGCGCAGTCTCTCCTACCGGCGCAGTCTGCGGCTGGGCCGGGGCGCCGGACGGTTGCGAGAGGCTGAGCACGTAGGCCGCGAGCAGCCGCACACGCGTCTCGCCGAGCTTCTCGAGGTGCGCGGGCATGTGGCCGCTGTGACCGCGTGTGATCGTCTCGCGAATCTCCTTGACCGAGCCGCCCTCCAGCCAGATCGAGTCGGCGAGGTTGGGTGCGCCCATCAGCGTGTTGCCGTGCGCATCGGCGCCGTGACAGGCGACGCAGTAGGTGGCGAACTTGCTCTGGCCGGCTGCAAGCACCTCCGGCGCGACCGGCGCCGGGCTGGGTGTGCGACCCGTCAGGCTAAGGACATAGGAAAGCACCTGCTCAACGCCCTCCGTGCCGAGCACGGGTCCCCAGGCGGGCATCGCACCATCGCGACCGTTGGCGATCGTCTGATACACCTGATCCTCCGTGCCGCCCCACAGCCAGTCCTGATCGGTGAGGTTGGGGAAGCCCTTGGCGCCGCGCGCATCGGAGCCGTGACAGGGCGCGCAGTTGAAGGCGAACAGGTTGCGGGCGGTCGCCATCGCCTCCGGCTCGCGCTCGAGCGATGCGAGGCTCTTGCCGTCGTAGGCATGGAAGCGCTGCGCGATCGCAGCGCGCGCCGCGGTGTCCTCGCGCTGCCACTGCGAGACCTCGCTCCAGTGCTTGATGCCGGCGAAGTTGCCGAGACCCGGATACAGGGCCAGATACAGCAGCCCGAAGACGATGGTGATGAGAAACAGCCACAGCCACCAGCGCGGCAGCGGATTGTTGTACTCGGTCAGGTCCCCATCCCAGACGTGAGTGGTCTGCTCAGCGGGGAGATTCGTCGGACGCGTCGTGAACCAGATGAGCCAGAGGCAGCCTGCGATGTTGGCGAACACGATGAGGATGACTATCCAGGCAACGATCTCATTCACGGCCGCTTTCCTCGCAGTGGGGGGGCGTGGACTTCGAGACCTCGCCCGGATCGGGATCGAGCGCAACTCGGGCCAGCGCCTCGAATTCCTCCTTGCGCCGGTTGCTGAACGCCCAGGCGACGATGCCGAGAAACACCAGCAGCAACATGAGCGTCGCGCCGCCGCGCACCAGGCCGATCATGGCGCCCCGCTTGCGGCACCGGCCGCCGCTCCGGCGGGCGCCGCCGCCGGGGCCTCGCCGGCCGGCGGGACCTCGCCGTGAAATTTGAGCGTCTGCAGGTACGCGACCAGCGCATCGAGATCGGTGTGACCTTGCACGATGGCCGGTGCGCCGGCGATCTCAGCTTGCGTGTAGGGCACCCCCAGTCGCACCAGCACCCGCATCTTCCGGGCGGTGAGCTCCGGGTCGACCACCCCCTGGTCGAGCCAGGTGAATGCGGGCATGTTCGACTCGGGCACGAGATCGCGTGGATTGTTGAGATGGATCCGATGCCATTCGTCGCTGTAGCGCCCGCCGATGCGCGCGAGGTCGGGCCCCGTGCGCTTCGAGCCGAACTGGAACGGGTGGTCATAGACCGCCTCGCCGGCCATCGAATAGTGACCGTAGCGCTCCACCTCCGCCTCGAGGGTCCGCACCATCTGCGTGTGGCAGAGGTAGCATCCTTCGCGCACATAGACGTCACGCCCTGCGAGCTCGAGCGGCCCCAAGGGTTTGATGCCCGGCGACGGCTTGATCACCGAGGCCTGCGTGTAGAGCGGCACGATCTCCACCAGACCACCGAAGCTGATGACGATGGCGATGAGCGTGCCCAGCAGCCAGGCTTTCTTCTCGACCGTCTCGTGATTCATCGAAAAACCTCTTTTGGCATCAGGCCGGCACGGCGAGCGCGGCAGGCTGCGCGGCCGGCACGCGCACCGTGCGCACGACGTTGTAGAACATGATGAACATCCCGATCAGGAACAGCAGGCCGCCGCCCAGACGCACGACGTAGTAGGGGTAGGTCGCCTTGAGCGACTCGACGAAGGTGTAGGTGAGAGTGCCGTCCGGGTTGGTCGCACGCCACATGAGGCCCTGCATCACCCCCGCGACCCACATCGCGCTCACGTAGAGCACGACGCCGAGGGTCGCGATCCAGAAATGCAGATCGATCAGCCGCGTGCTGTACATCGAGGGACGGCCGAACACCCGCGGAATCAGCGCGTACATCGAGCCGATGGTCATGAAGGCCACCCAGCCGAGGGCGCCCGAATGCACGTGGCCGATCACCCAGTCGGTATCGTGCGCAAGCGCATTCACCGTCTTGATCGACATCATCGGTCCCTCGAAGGTCGACATGCCGTAGAAGGACAGCGAGACGATGAGGAACTTCAGGATCGGGTCGGTGCGCAGCTTATGCCAGGCGCCCGACAGCGTCATGATGCCGTTGATCATGCCGCCCCAGGAAGGCGCGAGCAGAATCAGCGAGAACACCATCCCGAGCGACTGTGCCCAGTCGGGGAGCGAGGTGTACTGCAGATGATGCGGCCCCGCCCACATGTAGATCGCGATGAGGGCCCAGAAATGCACGATCGACAACCGGTAGGAATAGATCGGCCGCCCGGCCTGCTTCGGCACGAAGTAATACATCATGCCGAGAAAGGCGGCGGTGAGGAAAAAGCCCACCGCATTGTGCCCGTACCACCACTGCACCATCGCGTCGGTGACCCCCGAGTAGATGTCGTACGACTTGGTGAGTGAGACCGGGATGGCGAGGTTATTGACGATGTGCAGCACCGCGATCGTGATGATGTAGGCGGCGAAGAACCAGTTGGCGACGTAGATGTGCTTGACCTTGCGGATCGCGAGCGTGCCGAAGAAAACGATGCCGTACACCACCCAGACGATGGCGATCAGCAGGTCGATGGGCCATTCGAGCTCGGCGTACTCCTTGCCCTGGGTGATGCCGAGCGGCAGGCTGATCGCCGCGAGCACGATCACGAGCTGCCAGCCCCAGAAGGTGAAGGTGGCGAGGCGGTCGGAAATGAGCCGCACGTGACAGGTTCGCTGCACGATGTAGTAGGAGGCGGCAAACAGGCCGCAGCCTCCGAACGCGAAGATGACGGCGTTGGTGTGCAGCGGGCGCAACCGGCCGTAGCTCAGGTAAGGCAGGTTGAAGTTGAGAGCCGGCCAGATGAGCTCGGCGGCGATGAACCCGCCGACCGCCATGCCGACGATGCCCCAGATGACCGTCATGAAGGCAAATTGCCTCACGACCTTGTCGTTGTAGGCGACGGGTGCAGCAGAAAGGCTCTCTGACGTCGTAGACATCCGGGGTCATCCTTCGATGGGTTATCGGCCGAGTGCGAATTCTAGGAAGCGGCGGCGGCGCTCGATATCCGGACGGACCGAGAGGCGCTACGTACAGTCCACGTGCCGCCGGGCGCAGGGAGCGGCGGGCGACGGCGATAGGGACAAGTCCTTATTTTCCCGAGATGCCGCCCGCGCGAAGCTCGCCCGCATGGCAGTACCCTTCGATGCCGGTCTCATGCGTCGCTACGACCGCGAAGGGCCGCGCTACACCTCTTATCCCACCGCTCTGCAGTTTCACGGCGGGGTCGGTGAGAGCGACTTCGCGCGCGCGGCGGCCACGAGCCGCGGCGCGCTGGAACGCGCGCCGCTCTCGCTGTACGTGCACATCCCCTTCTGCCAGAGCCCGTGCTTCTACTGTGGCTGCAACAAGATCGTGACCCGCAAGCTCGATCGTGCTGACCGATACGTGGAGCGCCTCGGCGCGGAGATCGAGCGGCGCAGCCGCTACTTCGAGCGAGGCCGCACGGTCGAGCAGCTGCACTTCGGCGGTGGCACACCGACCTTCCTGCCGCGCAAGCGCCTCGTCGAGCTCATCGACCGCCTCGATCACCACTTCAGCTTGAGCGCAGCGCCCGATCGCGATTATTCGATCGAGATCGACCCGCGCACCGCCGATGGCGGCACCTTGAAGCTGCTCTCGGCCCTGGGCTTCAACCGGGTCAGCCTGGGAGTTCAGGATCTCGATGAGCGCGTGCAACGCGCCGTCAACCGCGTGCAGGATCTCGATACGGTCGTGCGCACCTATGCGGCCGCCCGCGCGCTTGGCTTTCGCTCGATCAATTTCGATCTCATTTACGGGCTGCCCCTGCAGACGCTCGAGAGCTTCGCCGCGACGCTCGAGCAGATCATTGCGCTGCGTCCCGACCGGCTCGCCGTATACGGCTATGCGCACCTGCCGGAGCGATTCAAGCCGCAGCGCCAGATCCGTCCGCAGGAGCTGCCCTCCCCCGCGCTGCGCCTGGCGCTCCTCGAGATCGCGATCGAGCGACTCGGAGCAGCGGGCTATCGCTACATCGGCATGGATCACTTCGCGTTGCCGGACGACCCGCTCACGCTCGCGCAGGACGAGGGCACGCTGCGGCGCTGCTTCCAGGGCTACACGACGCACGCCGAGCGCGACCTCGTGCCGCTCGGCGTGAGCGCGATCGGGCGCATCGGCGACCTCTACGTACAAAACCACAAGAGCCTTGCGCAGTACGAAGCGGCGCTCGAGAAGGGCGCTTTACCCGCGGCGCGCGGTGTCTGGATGAGCGCCGAGGATCGACTGCGCAAGGAGGTGATCCACGGCCTGATGTGCCACGGTCAGATCGACCTGGGCACGGTCGAGCGCGGTCATGGCATCGACTTCAAGGGTCATTTTCGCGCCGAGCTCGAACGGCTGCGCTCGCTCGCGACCGATGGACTCGTCGACCTCCACGAGGACCGCATCGAGATCACGCCCGCGGGACGGCTGCTGATGCGCACCGTGGCGATGACCTTCGATGCGTACCTCGACACCGCCAGCGGCTCGGGGGAGCGCCTGTCCCGCGTGATCTAAAGCGCCCGCAGCCGCTCGATGCGCTCGAGCGCGGGGGGGTGCGAATCGTAGAAGGCCGAGTGCACCCGGTCGGGCATGAGCGGCGTCGAGTTGTCGCGGTAGAGCTTGATGAGCGCGGCAGCGAGATGCCGGGGATCGGCATACGCCACCGCAAAATCATCCGCCTCGCGCTCGTGCCGGCGCGACCACCAGGCATTGAGCGGCGTGATGAAGAAGGTGAATACGGGCACGATCAGCGCGAACAGCAGCAGCGCGGCCGCTGGCGAGGGGTGCTCGATCCCGAAGCTCGCATAGAACCCGGGTTGCGCGGACAGCCAGCCGAGGAGCGCGAGTCCGAGAAGGGAGGAGATCGCAGAGACGATCAGGCGCTGTCTCACGTGATGCAGCCGGAAGTGCCCGAGCTCGTGCGCGAGCACCGCCTCCACTTCCGGCGCGTCGATGCGCGCGAGCAGCGTATCGAAGAAGACGATGCGGCGGTTGCGCCCGAGGCCGGTGAAGTAGGCATTGCCGTGGGCCGAGCGGCGCGAGCCATCCATCACGAACACCCCGCCGCGCGCGGCGAAGCCGCAGCGCGCGATCAGCGACTCGACGCGCTGCTTGAGCTCCCCGCTCTCGAGCGGCGTGAAGCGGTTGAACAGCGGCGCAATGAAGCGCGGCGCCGCCCAGGTGAGCGCCAGCATGACGAGCAGCCAGAGCAGGAATGCGTACAGCCACCAGACCGGTCCCGCCCGCTGCATGAGCACCAGCAGGGCGAGCAGCGACGGCGCACCGATGGCCACGCCGAGCAGGAGCTGCTTCGACAGATCGAGAACGAACAGCTTGGGCGTCGTGCGGTTGAAGCCGAAGCGCGCCTCGATGCGAAAGGTCCGCCAGGCCGCAAATGGGATATCGATCGCCCACAGCACGCATCCGACGATCGCAACGAGCGCGAGTCCCTGCCAGGGCTGCGCCCAGCCGAGCCGCCGCGCCACCGCATCGGCGAGCGCGACGCCCCCGCCGGCCGTGAGCGCGAGCTTGAGAAGCGCGTTGCAGGCGATCACCCCGCGGCCAAAGCGTGCCCGCGTCAGCGTGTAATCGCTGGCGCGCTCCTGATCGGCGACCGAGATCGCATCGGCGAACAGCGCGGGCACGCGACTGCGGCGATCCCTCACTGCCCGGATCTGGCGTCCGGCAAGCCAGAGCCGCACGCCGGTTTCCGCGCACAGGGCGAGGATGAAAAGAAGGAGCAGCGGCTGCATCGGGGTCGAGGATCTCGCCCGCTCAATTTACAGGGATTGCCGCAGCTTCACAAAGTCCGCCTCTTCCTCGCGGCTTCGCCGGCCGGCGAGCAGCAGCCCCTGAGCAACGAACGCGAGCAGCAGCACCGCAGCCGCACCGCTCAGCCACAGGGCGATCAGGAACACGCGGCGCGAGCGCGCGATCGACTGCTGCTCGAGCGATAGGGCTCGACGCGCCTCGGTCTCGAGCGATGCAATCGTGGCGCGGGTCGGGTCGATCGGGCCACCGGCCTCGCCCCGCTGGATGAGCCGCTGCGCGGCGTCCAGGTCGCCCCGGCGCACCGCTGCAACGGTTTCGGCAGCGAATTGCTCGCGGCCCCGCGCGAGCGCCGCGAGCGCATCGACTCCATAGCGCGTGAGCCCTGGCGAAGGGACGAGCGCGTCAAGCCGATCCAGCGCCGCATCGATGCGCGGCGTGAGCCGCTGGATCTCTGCCAGGTCGGCGGGGTCTTGCCGACGCGCGTAGGCCCGTGAGGCATTGACCAGGTCGCTCAGCGACTGCCCGATGTCGATGAGCTGCGACTGCGCATATTCGGTGCGCTCCACCAACCGCAGGCTGTCGTCGACCGTGCCCAGGCTGCGAGAGGCCAGCACGCATACCAGGGCGAGAAGCAACGCGGCAACGCCCAGCGCGGCCGCGAGTCGCGGCCGGCGAGTTCGCCGCGCTGCACCGTGCATCGATCCGCTCAACGCCTTCCCCTCACGCGAGACCCGCACTGCGGGCGAGCCCCATTAGACCGTGCAGCACGGCTGCGGGTTCGCCCGGCTGCGGGTTCGCCCGGCTGGGGGTTCACCCGGCCGCGGCCTCGCAAAGGCGCGGAGCGATGTGCTAGGCGTCGACGGCCTTTTCGCGGCTCTCGTTCGCGGCAGCCTCGCTTTGCGTCTCGCGCGCTTCGTGCACGAGCAACACCGGGACGGTCGTCCCGCGCACGACGCTTTCGGCATCGCTGCCGAGCGCAAAGCGTCGCAGGCCACGCCGGCCATGCGTCCCCATGACGATGAGATCCGCATGCCAGTCTTGGGCTTGCGCAAGGATCAGCGCCGCGGCGGGGCCGCCGATCGACTCCTGCAGCACGCTGTCGACGCTCACCCCGCGCTGTCGCACAAAGGCCTCCGCCTGGCGCAGCGTTTTCTCGCCCGATTCGCGCAGCACCTCGATCAGATTGGTGGCGTACATGCCGGAGCTGTAGCTGTAGTCGAGAATGAACTCGTTCACCACGTGATAGACGCGCACCTGGCTGCCATGGACCTTG
>DATGIA010000141.1:0-9714 GCA_035307465.1 Steroidobacteraceae bacterium | reverse complement strand
GCGCTGCGCGAGAACCTCGAGCACATCAAGGATACGGTCGCCATGCAGCAGAAGTATGCGAAGCGCTGCGGTGTCACCGAGATCGTGCTCCCTGCCGACCTGGTGGAGGACAGCCTGCGCTTGAATGCCGGCGCGCTCGAGCGCCATGGTGTGACACTGCGCCGGGAGTTCAACGAGGTGCCCGCCATCAACGTCGATCGGCACAAGGTGCTGCAGATCCTGGTGAACCTGATTCGCAACGCCAAGTACGCCTGCGACGACTCCGGGCGGCCCGACAAGCTGATCATCCTGCGCATCGAGAGCGCCGGGCACGGCGTGCGTATCTCGGTCATCGACAATGGCATCGGCATTTCGCCCGAGAACATGGCACGGCTGTTCAGCCATGGGTTCACGACCCGCGCCTCGGGACACGGTTTCGGTCTGCACAGCGCCGTACTCGCAGCGCAAGAGCTCGGCGGCAGCCTGCATGCGCAGAGCGCTGGGCCGGGGTGCGGTGCGACCTTCGTGCTCGAGCTGCCGATCGCCTCCGCGGAGGATGCGATCGCTGCCTAGTGTTGATGCGCGGCGCACGCCTTTCTCCTATTCTTGAGGCGTGTTCACCAGCGCCATGAGGTCCCCCGTGATCTACGCACTCGGCGATAAGCGGATCGTGACGGCCAGCGATGAATGGTATGTCGCCCCCGGGGCGAGCGTCATCGGGCAGGTGCGGCTCGGAATCGGGGCGAGCATCTGGTTCAACTGTGTCATCCGTGCCGACAGCGACTGGATCGTGCTCGGTGACCGTACCAACGTGCAGGACGGCACCATCATTCACACCGACGCCGGCGTGCCGGTGCACCTCGGGTCGGATGTGTCGGTCGGACATGGCGCGATGCTGCACGGTTGCACGGTCGAGGAGGGATCGCTCATCGCGAACGGCGCGATCGTGCTCGACGGGGTGCGAATCGGGCGCCGCTGCGTGATTGCCGCCGGTGCGCTCATACCGCCGGGCAAGGTAATCCCGGATCGATCGGTGGTGATGGGCACGCCGGGCAAGATCGTTCGTGAAATCGACGAGCGTGATCTCGAGATGATGGTCGAGACCACAAAGCACTACGTCGATCGCGGGCGGGAGTACGCGCGCACTCTGACGGTGGATGCGCGCAGCATCGAGTTGCTGGACACGGGGCGTCGGTAGGCGCGGTGCGGGTCGTTCGCTCGGCGGGGCGGCCCTACGAAAACTGCCGGAGCGACTCTTGGTAACGGCTGCCCGCGTCTCCGTCAGACCGCTGCGTCTCCGTCAGGCCGCTGTGTCTCCGTCAGGCCGCTGCGAGTGGCGCGATGAGGCCGGCGTCGTTGTTTGCGGGCTTGTTGACGCGCGTGCTCACAGGCCAGGCCACCATGTGCTCATCGGGGTAGGGCGCGAGCGCGGCCCAGGCTTGCGCCGGCGTGCCGGTGAGCCAGGCCTCGCGCGCCTCGCGCGTGAGAATCGCGGGCATGCGGTGCTGGGTGTTGTGAATCTCGCCGACCAGCCGGTTTGCGGGCAAGGTGAGGTGCACACACGACTCGATCCACTCACCGCCCTCGCTCGGCGACCGCTCCCACAGACCTGCGAGCGCGAAGATCTCCTGATCCTCGAGATGAATGTAGTACGGGGTCTTGGAACCGTCGGGGCGGGTTTGCCACTCGTAGAAGCCTCGGGCCGGCAGCAGGCAGCGTTGCCCCCTCGCCCAGGGCTCACGGTAGCAGGCCGAGCTTTGCACGGTCTCCATCCGCGCGTTGATGGTCGAGTATTTCGGAGGCACGCCGCGCGCGAAGAAAGGAATCAATCCCCAGCGCAGCAACCGCCCGACCCGCAGGCCCTCCCGCATGCGCACGACCGGTACGAGCTGGGTCGGTGCGACGTTGTAGCTCTCCGGAAACTGCCATTCCGCCCGGACGAGATTGAACTCGCGCTCGATCGCGGCATCGTCGGGAGCTACGTATCGACCACACATGGGAGCGGCACGAGTCGCCGCGGGCGGCGGCACGTGCGCGCATTTTATCGCGGATGCGAGGCGGGCGCAGAAGGCTGGCCGGGCCGTTCCCGCAGGACGCCCGACCCGAGGGCCTGGATGAGCTCGCGATGCACGGCAATATAGCCCGTCGCGCTCACCTGGATGCGCTCGCGGATGAGCCGATGCGCCGCTGCAAGCGCGTGGAAGGGCACCGACGGGAAGGCGTGATGCTCGACGTGGTAGGGCATCTGCCAGGCGAGAAGACGCACGAGACGATTGCTCAGTGTCGTGCGGGTGTTGATGTAGACATCATCCGTGAAGGGACAGCCGGTATGCTCCGCCATGAGATAGAGCCTGAGCACCGGCTGTCCTAGGAGCGCGGGCACCACCCAGTAGATGAGCGCCTCGTTCCGATGTAACAGCCAGGAGCCTGCGATGATCGCGACGTAGATGCTCCACAGGATGCGCGCCTCGCGCACCACCCAGGCGCGCTTCACCGGGGGAACGAAGCGCTCGGACACTCGTCCGCTCAAGGCATGCCGCGCAGTGATGGTCAGGCGGTTGATCCAGTACGGCAGCCCCGTGATCCGCCACAGGTAGGTTCGCAGGCGCTGCGGAGCCGGCTGGCCGAGCTCGGGATCGCGCTCACGGTCCTGGGTGTAGCGGTGATGCTCGAAGTGGAAAAGGCGGAAGTACTCCGGCGGCAGCATCAGGAGCGTTCCACAGAACCAGGCGACGGCATCGTTGAGACCGCGGCTGGCGAACGCCGTGCGATGCACCGTCTCGTGCAGAGCGCAAAACAGGAAAATGAGCGCCACACCGTAGAGCATGAGCGCCGGCACCACCCATGCGCTGCCGCGCGCGAAGTACACGGCGAAGCCGCTCAGGGTCAGCAGCGCCAGGTGCACGCCGAGCTGCAGCAGGCCGCGAGCGTTCGAGCGTCGAGACAGGTCCTTGAGGCGCGAACGATCGAGTCCATGCATCGATCAGGCGACCATGTCCCGGTAGGCGTGCCAGCTTGCGTATCCGAGGAGCGGCGTGATGAGGAGCAACCCGAACAGGAACGGCGCATAGCCCACGATCGTGAGCGCAGCGATGAGCGCGCTCCAGACGATCATCGCCGGGAAATTGCGCAGCACCACCCGCACGCTCACGCGCATCGCTTCGCCCGCAGTGGCATGACGATCGATCATCAGCGGCACCGAAACGACGGAGACGGCGAACACGCAGGCTGCGAGTATGCCGCCTATCGCGACATAAGCGATGACCTGCGAGCGGTTGGTCGAGTCGATGAAGCCGCGATACATGGTCTCGCTCACCGAGGGCGCGGTCACGTGAAACACCGGTCCGAGCAGCAGTGCGGACAGGCCGAACCAGACGAAGGCGCAGATCGCGAGAATCACTCCGAACTCGAAAAGAGCCGGCCGGTTGCGCACGTAGCCTTCGAGTGAATCGTCGAAGTTGGCGCGCAAGCCCTCGGAGCGCCGCCGTGCCATCTCGCATAAACCCGCAGAGAGCGTCGGCGCCACCAGCAGGAAGCCCGTGATGGCCGCGGCGACGAAATACGGGTGCGCTGCGCAAAAAATGAGCAGGGTCCAGCCAAACGCCACGGTCAGGCCGCCGTAGCCCAGGCTTGCGGGCAGGCAATGGCGCAGGTCGACGGCACCGCGCCACAGCCAGGTGAATGGACGCAGGATCCCCGCGTGCTTGATCTCGACGTGCAGCGCGGAGCTTTCGGCGGTCGCTGTGAGAGTACCCATGGCTCGAATCCTCCGAGATGATTGTTTCGCGATCGACGAGAACGAATCACATCCTCAAGGGCATCGGTGGGGAGCGCCAGGGCGCTCCGGACTACGGGTATCGAGTTTAGTCCCAAAAGCGGAGCACCAGAAGGTGGCGAAAGCGCCAAAAGGGGCTCCACGGCAGATCCTCCGCTCATCACACCCGGAGCCGTCTGAGCACATCGCGCCAGCTCAAGATTCCCACCGGCTTGAATGCCGCATCGACGACCGGGATGCACGATACCCGTCTCTCGAGCAGTATCCGTACCGCATCGTCGAGGCCGTCCTCCGGAGCAAGCGTGATGGGGGCGCGCGTCATGATCTGGTGCACCCGCTTCTGCAGCGTCGCGACATCGCGGGTGTGCTCGGAGAGTGTCCCGATGAAGGGGCTCAGCGCCCGCAGCAGATCCCGGTCCGAGATGACCCCGCACAGCTTGCGCTCCGCGTCGAGCACGAGCAGATGGTGAAACTTCATCGAATCGAAGATCTGCTTCACGACGGCCAGCGAGTCGTCGAGCTCCACGGTCACCACCCGCTTGGTCATGATGTCCCGGATCTGCATCAGCATCCCCCTTGCCGTAAAGACCCCACGCCCACCGCCCGGGGTCCGCGCTCGGTCACGGCGTGCCCGCTCGCGCCCTGCAGTGTACTGCTCAACGCCGCTCGCATCCGGTGTGCCGGCAGGCTCTACAATGCACCCCTCCGGCGAAGGTGCGCCTCGCATGTTGAAACTTGCCGACCTTGAGCAGATTTTGCGCTCCCGCTCGACCACCGCCCGCGCTCTCGCCGAGCAGTGCCTCGCTGCCGCCCGTGATCCCCTGGGTGAGGGCGCACGCACCTATACCGAGCTGTTTGAGGATACCGCCCGGGCCGAGGCCGAGCGCTCCGATGAGCGGCGCCTGCGCGATGAGGACCTGGGTGCGCTCGAGGGGATTCCTGTTTCCGTCAAGGACCTTTTTGACCTCGAAGGCCGAGTGACCCGAGCCGCTTCGCGGGCGCGTGTGGATGCCGCCCCAGCGCTCGCGGACGCTCCCGTGATCGTGCGATTACGCGAAGCGGGGGCCGTCATTCTGGGCCGCACCAACATGACCGAGTTCGCCTATTCGGGCCTGGGGCTCAATCCGCACTTCGGAACGCCCTTGAATCCTTTCGACCGGCCCGCACGGCGCATTCCGGGAGGATCCTCCTCGGGTGCGGCGGTCTCCGTCACCGACGGGCTGGCGGCTATCGCCATCGGCTCGGACACGGGCGGCTCGGTGCGCATTCCGGCGGCGCTCTGCGGCCTGGTCGGCTGGAAACCCACGGCGGCGCGCATCTCACGCGAGGGGGTGTTGCCGCTGTCGCGCTCGCTCGACTCGATCGGCCCGCTCGCGGCCGATCTCGCCGCCTGCATCCGCGTGGACACGGTGCTCTCCGGTGATGCACCGCCCCCCGAGCGTCCCGATCTCACCCGGGTCCGCCTTGCGGTGCCGACGCGCCTGAAGACGCTCGACACCGATGCGCCGGTGAGGACGGCGTTCGCGCGCGCGCTCGAGCGCATCGCCCGTCAGGGGGTCGTGCTCGAGGAGCGGGAGATCCCGGAGATCGAGGACGCGCCCGCCTCGGGCCTGGGTCCGCTGATCGTGGGCTCCGAGGCCTTCGCCTGGCATCGCCAGAACCTCGCGCGGCATGGGTTGCTGTACGACCCGCGGGTGCGCGCGCGCCTCGAGCTCGGCGCTGCGATTCACGCCTGGCAATACCTCGAGGCGCTCGAGGGCCGGTCGCTGCGCATAGCGGCGCTGCGTCCGGCGCTCGCCGGGTGCTCGGGCTGGCTGATGCCGACGGTGCCCATGATCGCGCCGCGCATCGATGAGCTCACGGACGACGTCACTTATGTCGCCGTGAATCGCCTCGTGCTGCGCAACGCCTCGATCGTCAATCTGCTCGATGGGTGCGCCGTCAGCCTGCCCTGTCATCGCCCCGGTGAAGCCCCGGTGGGGCTCACCCTGGCGGGCCTCGCACACACTGATGCGCAGATTCTCGCGCTCGCCCAGGCCCTCGAGCCCGTGCTAGGGGCGCTCTGAGCGCTCCGCGCTCGCCGCCCCCGCGACGGGTGCCGCGGGCACGTCGGGCCTCCCACCGGGCGGCTCGGCACTTTCCTTGTGATAGGGCAGCCACTCGTAGATCTCGGGCGAGGTCTGCGGATAAGTGAGGAATTCCTCGCGCTGCTCGCCGAGCCGGTCGATCCGTCGTCTTTTCAAGCGCCATACGGCGAAACCGGTGAAGCAGGCCGTGAGGATCATTGCGTAATAGAAGAACGCGTGCGGCGAGACGAGCTGGATCGCGAACGTGCCGGCGGTCGGGCCGATCGCGGCGCCCAGGGCCCAGACGAACAGGAGCGTCGAGGAAAGCGCAACGTAGTCGGACGACTTCGCGCGGTCGTTGGCGTGCGCCACGCCGACGGCATAGAGACTCTCCGCAAACCCACCGAACACCGCAAACAGCAGGAGCAACAACACGAAGAGCGTTGCGTGGCTCACCGTGCTGAGGGCCGCCGCAACGAGCAGGATACCGAGCCCCAGGCCGATGAGCGCGTAGAGCCGATCGATCTTGTCGGACAGATAGCCGATGGGCCATTGCAGCACCAACCCGCCGAGCGAGACGCAGGCCATCAACAGCACGATGTGCGGCTGATCGAAGCCGATGCGCTCGCCGAACAGCGGCCCCACGGTGAAAAAGCCGGTCAGGATGAGACCGTTCAGCAGGCAGGCCAGCACGCTGGCGGGCGAGGTGCCGAGGGCTTTGGGAATCTCGAGCTTGACCCGTCGCGGCAGGATCGGCGCGCGCACATTGATGGCGACCATCGGCACGAGCGCGAGCGTCGTGCCGATCCCCGCGATCAGCAGCATCTCCGGTCCCCGCACGTTCAGATTCTGTCCGACCAGCTGTCCGGCACCGAAGAACAGGCCGTAGACGAGCACGTACACCGTGAGCACGCGCCCGCGCTGCTCATTCGGAACGAGCGCGTTGAGCCAGCTCTCGACGATGATGGCGAGACCGGCCGCATTGATGCCGATGATGAAGCGCAGCAAAGCCAGAGCCGGTACCGTCTCGGCGAACCACAGGCCCAGAATCGCGACCGCCTTCATGCCGGCAAACGCGGCGTACGCGCGCTCGAGACCGACCGGGGCGATGAGCTTGTGTGCGTACAGGCAGCTCACGAGAAAGCCGAGCGCCTCGGCGGTGGCGATGAGGCCGATCACCCCGGGCGAATAGCCGAGCGCCGAAAAGCGCAGCGGCAAGAGCGAGCCTAGCACCCCGGCGCCGAGCATGATGAGCGCGGTGCTGATGAGCGGTGGGGCCACCCGCCAGGGGAGCGCCGCACTCGCGGCCGGGACCGGGGCTGCCTCGACGCTGCTCATGAACGAAGGATCGATGCGTTGCACATGGCCCGCGCACAATAAAGGAACGCGCCCGCCCCCTCAAACGCGCAACCCCGCCGTCGCAGCGCGGCCGTAGGGCGAGAAACGGAAGTTCCTCGTCGGAACATTCCTACAGGCCGTGGTCCTGTTACCTTCCAACGGCGGTCAGATAACATGCATGCCCTGATGAAGAAGAAATACCGTTGCCGCGTGCGGCTCCTGGTTGCAAGCGCGCCGGCATGGCCATCACGCTCGGGGGATGACTTCGCGTGCATTTCACGATCCGCTACCCTGCCCACCGCTTCCACCTTGCTCGCCACCTGCTGCTTCAGGCCTGTCTGGCCGGGAGCGCGCTGAGCGCGTCCTCGGCCCACGCCGCTGCCGATGCGGAAGGGGCCGATTCCGCGTCGGAATCGGCCGATCTCACCAAGATGTCGCTCAGCGAGCTTGCGAACCTCGATGTCACGTCCGTGTCGAAGGCGAGCGAGGTGTTGCAGCGCGCGCCCGCGACGATCTATGTGATCACCCACGAGGACATCGTGCGCTCGGGCGCGACCAGCGTGATCGAGGCCTTGCGCCTCGCCCCGAACCTGCTGGTGCAGCAGCAAAGCTCGGATGCCTACACCATCTCAGCGCGCGGGTTGGGCGGTGATGCGGCTGCGCAAAATTTCTCCAACAAGCTCCTCATGCTGATCGACGGTCGCAGCGTCTACACGCCGCTCTTTTCCGGGATCTATGCCAATACGGTCGATGTGATGCTGGAAGACGTCGAGCGCATCGAGGTGATCAGCGGCGTTGGGGCGACTCTGTGGGGCGCCAATGCCATGAACGGCGTCATCAACATCATCACCCGCGCTTCTTACCTGACCCAGGGAGCTTTTCTCGACGCCGGCGCCGGCAATTCGACCCAGTTCGTCGACCTGCGCGAAGGCGGCCGAGTCAGCGAGGACCTCACTGCGCGCGCGTACGCGTTCGGCTTTCACCGCGGCTCTGAGCTCCTCCCGGGCGGCGCGACGGCGCGCGACGGTTGGAACAAGGGCCAGGCCGGCTTTCGCGGCGACTGGTCGAGCGATCGGGACGCGATCACGGTGCAGGGCGATTACTATCACGGGGCGATCCAGGTGCTTAATAACTCCGATGCGCTGGTGCAGGGTGGCAACCTCCTCACCCGCTATGAGCATCGCGGCGATGAGTCGGATTTGCAGGTGCAGCTCTACGCGGACCAGACCGAGCAGTTTGGGCCCGGCGATAGCACCGGCTTCGTGGTGCATACCTACGATCTCTCGCTGCAGCACTCGCTCCAGGTCGGATCCTCGCACCGACTGGTGTGGGGCGGGGGCGAGCGCCTCTATAGTTATGGCATCACCGATTCCCCATCGCTCATCTGGAACCCGCCCGCCCGCAACCTCACGCTCGCCAACGTATTCGCACAAGACACCTTCACGGTCGTCCCCGGCGTGAATCTCGTCTACGGTCTCAAGCTCGAGGACGACCCGTACTCGGGCTGGTCGGCCCTGCCCGACGTGCGGATCTCCTTCGCGCTCGGCGAGCACGAGACACTGTGGGCTGCGGCATCGCGCGCCATCCGCTCACCGACGCCGTTCGACGAGGATGTCGTCGAGCATGTTCCCGGAATCGGCAACGCGCTCATCGCGACCGGGCGCTTCCGGCCGGAGGAGCTCATCGGCTATGAGCTCGGTTTTCGCGCTCAGCCTGCCCGCGCTTTCTCGTTCTCGGTCACCCCTTTCTACGATGTCTACGACCATCTACGCACCGTCGATCCCTCGCCGGCCGGCGGCTTCTTCCCGCTCTACTTCGGCAACGAGCTGCGTGGCGCTGCCTTTGGCGTCGGCACCTGGGGAGACTGGCAGGTCACGGACAGGTGGCGTCTTTCGCCGGGCATGGTCTGGGTGCGGGATCGCTTGAGCTTCGAGCCAGGCGCCTCGCAGCTGCTGGGTACGGTGCAGGCGGGCAATGATCCGAGCGTGCACGCCTCGCTCACCTCGAGCTTTGATCTGCCGCGGCACGTCACGCTCGATGCAACCTGGCGTTACATGGGGGCCCTGCCGGAGCCCGTGATGTCCCACTATTATGAGCTCGACGCACGCCTCGGCTGGCAGCTGAGCCCCGATATCAGCTTCTCGCTGAACGGACAGAATCTGCTGCACCAACGGCACACCGAGCTGCCGACGGGCCCGGGGACGGGCGGCGAGGAGATCCTGCGCAGCGTGCTGGCGGAGGTGCGGTGGAGATTCTGAGCCTGACTCGAGCGATTCTCTGTCGCCTGCCGCGCGCTGCGGTCGTGGCGATGATTCTGGTCCTCGCGGTCGGCGGTGGGGGCGGGCGGGCGCTCGCGCAGTCGTTTTCCGAGGACGCCGTGAAGGCCGCTTATCTCTTTCGATTTGCGAGCTACGTGAACTGGCCCGATGAGATGAAGAGTACGACGCCGTTCGTGATCGCCGTGCTCGAAGCGCCGGCCGTGGCTCAGGAGCTCAAGCGCCTGCGCACGGGTCACCAGATTGACGGACGGCCGATCGAGGTGCGCGAGCTGCGTGT
>DATGIA010000140.1:0-4670 GCA_035307465.1 Steroidobacteraceae bacterium | reverse complement strand
CACGCGCGCGCCCGCCGTCGCCTCAGCGCCACGCGCGCGCTCCGTGGCCTCCGCCCCGCGCGCGCCGCCCGAGGCCGCGCGCGCCTGCCGGTCGATGTGGCGCTCGACGTCGGCGACGGTGATGCGCCCGTGCTCGCCGCTGCCCGGGATCTCAGCGGCCTCGAGGGCGTGCTCGCGCAGCAGCGCGCGCACCGCCGGGCTCAAGGGCCCGGATCCCGAGCGCACACCGGCACCGCTCTCGGAAAGCCCGCTTGCAGAGGACGCGCCTTCGCCCGACAGGCCGACCTCCACGGGCCGGCCTGCGCCGCGGCTCGACGGGCCGCTCGCCCTCGCGCCTGCGGCGCCGGCGGCGCCGGGGGCACCGGCGGCACCGGCGGCTTGCCGCGGGGCGCCGCCCGGGGGACGGACCCGTCCGAGCACCTGCCCGGGGGTCACCTCGGCATCCGGGCCCAGCAGGATCTCGGCGAGCTCACCGCTGGCCGGTGCGGGAATCTCCACGGTGACCTTGTCCGTCTCGAGCTCCAGGAGGGGCTCGTCCTTGGCCACGGCATCCCCGGGCGCCTTGCACCAGCGCAGCACACGCGCCATGGTCCCGTCCTGGTTGGCAGGAGCAGTTATGTCGGTGAGCTCGGGCGCGCTCACAGCGCCACGAGCCGGGTCATGGACTCGGCGATTCGCTCGACGCTCGGCAGCACGGCTTCGAGCAGAACCGGGCTGTGCGGGCTCGGAATATCGGGCATCGTGAGCCGCTCGATCGGCGCATCGAGATCGAAAAACGCCTCGCGCGCGAGCACCGCGGCAATCTCGGCGCCGAAGCCTGCGGTGAGATTGTCCTCGTGCACGATCAGGCAGCGATGGGTCTTGCGCACCGAGCCGAGCGTCGCCGCCCGATCCCAGGGACACAGGGTGCGCAGATCGAGAAGGTCCGCGCCAATGCCCGTGCGCGCGAGCGCCGCCTCGCAGCGCTCGACCATCGCGCCCCAGCTCACCACGGTAAGCGCGCCGCCCGTGGACAACCGCTTCGCCTCGCCGAATTCCAGCACGAACTCATCGCCCGGATAGGCGCGCCGCGCACCGCTCCCATCGAGGAGCGCGCGATGCTCGAAGAAGATCGTCGGCTCGTTGCCGCGCAACGCCGTGCGCAAAAGCCCCACCGCATCCTGCGCATTCGAGGGCATCGCCACCCGCCAGCCGATGCCGTGCACCCACTGCACTTCGTTCGACTGGCTGTGCCACGGATCGCCGCACTTGAAGAACCCGCCCGGAATGCGCACCACCATCGGCGCGGCGAAGCGATTGTGCGTGCGCCAGCGCAACGTGCCGCAATCATTGAGCTGCTCGGCGGCGGGGTCCGCATACTTTCGAAACTGGATCTCCGGCACCGGCATGAGCCCTGCGAGCGCCATGCCGACCGCGCGACCGATGATGCCCTCCTCGGAGAGGCTGGTATCGAATACCCGCTCGGCACCGAAGCGCTCCTGCAGGCCCAAGGTCGCGCCATGCACGCCCCCCTTGCGCCCGACATCCTCGCCGAACACGACGAGGCGCGGGTTCACCTCGAGCTCGTGCTCGAGCGTGCGGCGGATGGCCGCGAGCATGTTGATGCGCGGACCTTGCTGGACCGGCTCGCGGATGCCTGCGGGGCCTCGCATGCCCTCGGCCCACAGCCCGCCCTGCCTCTGGATCTCCGGGGTGCCATCGTCCGCCCGCTCGGTGAACACGTGGCGCGCGACGCGACGCGCGTCAGGCGCCGCACGCTCCTCGATGCGCGCGTGCGCGGCCGCCACCGTCTCGCGGGCCGCGCGCGTCTCCTGCTCCCACTGCTCGGCGCTCATGAGCGCGGGCACGAGCTGTGCGCGCAATCGCCGCCACGGGTCGCGCTCCTGCTCCGCCGCGATGAGGGCGGCTCCCTTGTAAGTCTGGGTGTCCTGGCCTGAATGGCCGCAGAGCCGCGGCACCGTGAGGCGCAGCAGCGCAGGCCCCTCGCCGCCGCGCACGCCCTCGACCGCCGCCTCGATGAGACGGGCCGCCGCGAGAGGATCTGAGCCCTCGCCTTCGAGGACCTTCAGGCCGCGAAAGCCGCCGAGGTTTCGCGCCACGTTGCCGCCCGGAGTCTGGACGCTGGCCGGCACCGAGATGCCATAGCCGTTGTCCTCGATGTAGAAGAGCACCGGCAAGCGCTCGACGCAGGCGATGTTGAGTGCGGCCCAAAAGCCGTTGGTCGCCGTGGATGCCTCCCCACCGTGGGCGACCGCAATACCTTGGGCGAAGCGCTCATCGTGCAGCACACCGCGCCGGTAACGCAGCGCCTGCGCCCAACCGATGGCCGGCGTGTATTGCGTACCGACGCCCCCGCACACCGGCAAGAGGGTCGGACCCTCGCGGCTCGGCAAATTGAACACGACGCCGATGTCGCGCCCCTCGCTCATGCCGCCGGTACGCATCATGCTCGAGGCAAGCGCCTCTTCGGGTGTGAGCCCGAGCGCGAGGGCGAGCGGGCGCGAGCGATAGTAGCCGCTCACGGCATCCCGTCGGCCCGTGAGGCGCTCACCCAGCAGAATCTGCGTCACATCGTGACCGCGGGCCGAGAACTGATAGAGCACCTTGCGCTGGGGCAGGAGTGTCGTTTCCTCGAGATCATCGAGCGCGCGCGACAACGCGATGAGACGCACGATCCGATGCCAGTCCAGGGCGCGGCGCCGCTCGGGCATCGGCAGATCGGGGGTAGCAGCCAACGCGTTGAGCCTCCGGGTGCGAGCCTGATCGAAGCCTAGCCCGGCCTTCTCGGCGAGATTCGCCAATTGAGCCCGTTCCAAGCACGCCGCTTGGCGAAAGTCGCCAATTGTGGCGCACCGTGCGCGCCGTCACACCTCGCGCGGCGGTGCGTCCCGGTACAGCGAGAACAGGGCCGCAATGTCCTTGTCGAGCAGCCCGCGCGCTCGGGCCCGGTGGTAAATATCGAGCGCGGCCCGCGCAAGCGGCAGCTCGATGGCCTCGCTGCGCCCGAGCGCCTCGGCCGCGCTCAGATCCTTGAGCATCAGCCCGAGCTCTCCGAGCACGGGAGTCGTGACATCCTCGGCCATGCGCCGACCGAAGATCTGCAGCGGCAAGGAATCGGCGAAACCGCCCGCAAGAGCCGGCGGCACGGCCGCCAGCGAAAGCCCGCTCGCCCGTGCGAGCAGCAGCGCTTCGGCGATCGCGCACACGCTGGTGGCGACGATCAGCTGATTGCACAGCTTGAGCGTCTGTCCGCTGCCCAGAGCGCCCACGCGGTTGACGCGCTGAGCAATCGCGCCGAACACGGGATCGAGGCGCCGGATGTCCGCGTCCTCGCCGCCGCAGAAGACGATGAGCCGACCCTGCTCAGCGCCTGTCGCGCCCCCCGAGACCGGTGCATCGACCCAGCGGCACCCCGCGACCGCCTGCAGGCGCGCCGCCAGCGTGCGCGTGGCCTCGGGGCCGACCGTGGAGAAATCGACCAGCAGGTCGGCTGCCTCGCGCGCGCTGGCGAGACCGTCATTGTCGAAGATCACCGCCTCGAGCGCAGCCGCATCGGTCACGCAAGTGCACAGGAGATCCGCGCCCTGGGCCGCCTGCGCGGGGCTCGCACACTCGCGTGCGCCGAGGGCAGCGAGCGGCGCAAGCTTCGCGCGCGTTCGATTCCAGACGCGCACCTCGAAACCCGCTGCAAGAAGCCGGCGCACCATCGGGGCGCCCATGAGCCCGGTGCCGATGAATGCCAGCGATCTGATCGGAGAGGCGCTCTCAGCGCTCATCGACCTCGTCCTTCTCCCAGGTGACCGGGCCGCTGTGAGTGACGGCGCCCGCGCTCGCTGATCCGACACAGCGCGCGTATTTCTCGAGCAGGCCTCCAACCGGATCGGCCGGCGCGCGCCAATGCGCGCGCCGCTGCGCGAGCTCCTGCTCCGTAAGCTCCACCTGCAGCGTGCCTGCATCGGCATCGACGCTGATGAGATCGCCTTCGCGCAACAACGCGATCACCCCGCCCACCGCCGCCTCAGGACTCACGTGGCCGATACACAGGCCTCGGGTCGCGCCCGAGAAGCGCCCATCCGTCACCAGCGCCACCTGCTCGCCGAGACCCTGGCCGTAGAGCAGCGCCGTGACCCCCAGCATCTCGCGCATGCCCGGACCGCCGCGGGGCCCTTCGTTGCGGATGACGATCACGCGGCCCGGCTCGATGCGTTGCGCTTCGATCGCTTTGACGCACTCCTCCTCGCACTCGAATATCTGCGCGCTTCCTCGAAAGGTGCGCACCCGCAGCCCTGCGACCTTGAGCACGGCGCCTTCCGGGCACAGGTTCCCCCTGAGAATGCGCAGGCCTCCGCCGGGCGCGAGCGCGTCGCCACACGGGCGCACGATCTGTCCGTCGGGTGCTGCCGAGCTCACCACTTGATCCGCCAGCGTTCCTCCCGCGACATGGGGCGTGTCCCCGTGCAGGTGACCGTGCTCGAGCAACTCGCGCAGGATGACGCGCAGTCCCCCGGCCTCGTGCAGATCCTTCGCCAGAAAGCGCCCGCCCGGGCGCAGATCCGCGATCAGGGGAACGCGGGACAGGACCCGGCCCGCCTCATCGAGACCGAAGCGCAGGCCGGCCTCGTGCGCGATCGCCGGCAGGTGTAACAACGCATTGGTCGAGCCCCCGGTGG
>DATGIA010000139.1:0-2592 GCA_035307465.1 Steroidobacteraceae bacterium | reverse complement strand
CGGATTCTGACGCCGAGGCGACCGTCGTCGAAGCGGGAGAGGGCGCGCCAGCCCGCTCGCGCGGGCTGGGCACGCGCGGGACGTCCGTCGCGGTGCAGCCGGCACTCACTCCGCTCACGCGTCCCCGGCGCTCATCGTGCGCAACCGAGTGGATCCTTCTCACTTCGGGAACGACCGGCGGCCCGAAGCTCGTCCTGCACACACTGGCCAGCCTGACGAGCGCCTTCGCGGGTGCTGCGCGGCCGGAGGAGGCCCTGGTATGGAGCACGCACTACGACATCCGCCGCTACGGGGGCTTGCAGATCTTCCTGCGCGCGATGCACGCGGGATCTCTCGTGCTCTCGGACGGCGCCGAGGCCGTGACTGACTTTCTCGCCCGTGTGGCCGCCGCAGGAGTCACCCACATTTCGGGTACGCCATCGCACTGGCGACGGACGCTGATGAGTGGCGCGGCCGCGACGATTGCGCCCCGCTATGTGCGGCTCTCCGGCGAGATCGCCGATCAGCCGGTCCTGGATGCGCTGCGCGCGAGCTATCCCGCCGCGATCATCGCGCATGCATTCGCTTCCACCGAAGCGGGCGTGGCCTTCGAGGTGCGTGACGGGCAGGCGGGATTTCCGGTCGGGCTGCTCGGAACGCGCGGGCCGGTGGAGCTGCGGATCGTGGATGGGACCCTGCGGATCCGCTCAGCGGGTACTGCGCAGCGCTACCTCGGAACAAGTGCTGAGTCGCTTCGCGATGAGGACGACTTCGTCGATACCGGCGATCGCATCGAAGAGCGCGCCGGGCGCTGCTACTTCCTGGGCCGCCGCGGCGGGGTGATCAACGTCGGGGGGTTGAAAGTCCATCCGGAGGAGGTCGAGGCCGTGCTCAACGCTCACCCCTGGGTTCGCATGTCGCTGGTGCGCGCTCGCGGCAGCCCGATTACCGGGGCGCTCGTCGCCGCTGACGTGGTGCTTGCGGATGAGCTCGTGGGTGCCGGCCGCCCACTCCCGGGCCAGCTCGAGCGCGAGCTGACGGAGAGCTGTCGCCAACGGCTCGCTCCGCACAAGGTGCCTGCCCTGATCCGCTTCGTGCCGTCGCTCGAGGTGTCGGCATCGGGAAAGCTGGTGCGTCCCGTTGCGTAACGTCATCGTCACCGGCGCGAGCCGCGGCCTCGGGTTGGGCATCGCCACGGCACTCGCCGCGGCTGGCTACCGCGTCATCGCGGTCGCTCGCTCCGAGAGCGAGGCACTTCGTGGGCTCGCCGCATCGCTCCTCGGGAGGGGGCAGGGGGAAGTGCGGTTCTGTCCATTCGATCTTCTCGAGACGCAGAAGATGGCCGAACTGGTGGCGAAGCTGCGCAAGGAGTCAGGCCCGCTCTATGGGCTCATCAATAACGCCGCCGTCGGTACCGCAGGCGTGCTCGCGATGATGCGCGATGAGGAAATCGAGAAGCTCATTCACCTCAACACGCTCTCCCCCATCGTGCTCACCCGATACGTGGTGCGCTCGATGATGAGCGAGCAAGCCGGCCGTATCGTCAACATTGCCTCGATCGCCGCAGCGACGGGCTTCCAGGGGCTTGCCGTTTATTCGGCGACCAAGGCCTCGCTCATCGGCTTCACCCGCTCGCTCGCCCGTGAGCTCGGACCACTCGGAATCACGGTCAACGCCGTGGCTCCAGGGTTTGTAGCGACCGACATGACGCACGCCATGGCGCCCGAGCAGCTCGAGAAGATCGTGCGCCGCAGTGCACTGCGGCGTCTCGCCGAACCGGCAGACGTGGCGTCCACGGTAGAGTTTCTTCTCAGTGACAAAGCAAGAAACATTACCGGCACCACCTTGACGGTCGATGCCGGTGGCAGTGCCTGAATCTGCGGCGGGGGGGCGACGGTGTTTGCGCCGCCCAGCTTGCCGATGACCCCGCAGCGTGTTTATGTAACGGCGTGGTTCGCATGGGAATTGAATATCCAGCATCCGCGAGGATCCGCCGGCCAATGCGCGTGGTCCTCATCATTCCAACCTACAACGAGCGCGAGAACGTCGGCAGGCTGATCGATCAGCTTCAGGAGGTCTTCCGCTCGCTTTCCCACGAGATGCTGATACTCGTGGTCGATGACAGCTCCCCGGACGGAACGGCGGATGTCGTGCGCGAACGTCAGGCCCGCAGCGCGAATGTCCACCTTCTCCAAGGCAGGAAGCAGGGTCTGGGCGCCGCGTACATCCGAGGCATGCGCCATGCGCTCGATGAGCTCAAGGCAGATGTGGTGTTCGAGATGGACGCGGATTTGTCGCACAAGCCCGCCGACGTGCCGCGACTGCTCGCCGCGCTCGAGCAGGGCGCCGATTTCGTGATCGGCAGCCGCTACGTGAGCGGCGGCTCGATCCCGAAGGAGTGGGCGCTCTACCGGCGGCTCAATTCGCGCTTCGGCAACGTGGTCGCGCGCTACGTCGCGGGCATCTACCGGGTGCGCGACTGCACCGCGGGCTTCCGCGCGATCCGCAGCACGGTTCTGCGCGGCATCGATATGCAGCGCTTTCGCGTCCAGGGTTACGCGTTCCAGATCGCGCTGCTGCACGCCGCGGTGGCCGATGGCGCGAAGGTGCTCG
>DATGIA010000138.1:0-67709 GCA_035307465.1 Steroidobacteraceae bacterium | reverse complement strand
GCGCAGACTGCCGGCGACCGGCCAGAAGTGGACCCTCAATTAAAACCTATCCAAGCGAAAAAGGACGGTCCAACCCATCGCGATCGTCCCCAAAACACTCAACTCCCGAAATGATGCCAGCGGGAGCCTGAACCGAACTAGAAGGGGCCTTTGTCGATTCCCTCGCCCGTGCGTTTCCATTCGCCAGCGATCATCCGCGCGGCCTGCCGCCGGCCACGACGATGGGTTCGCCCAGCGCTCGCCGATATTCCTCCTCTCCGATCGCATGCACCGACCGTAGCTTCGCAAGCAGCTCGTCGATGAGCGAACGCAGCCCAGGGCCCGGCGTGCCGTGCGCGAAGGAACTCTGGTACTTGATCGGCGCGGGGATGATCGCGACCAGGAAGGCCATCTCGGCCGGCGTCAGCTCTCCCGGTTCGCGCCCGAAATAATGGCGGGTCGCGGGCCGCAGGCCACGCAGGTCAGGTCCCCATTCGATGATGTTCAGGTAGATCTCGAGAATACGATCCTTGCCGAGCGCCGACTCGAGCAGGAATGTGATCGCCAGTTCCTGCAGCTTGCGTCCGAGCTGCTTGTCACGCGACAGGAACAGGTTCTTGGCCAGTTGCTGGGTGATTGTCGACGCTCCGCGCGCGGCACCGCCACGCGACCAGTTGGTGAGCAGCGCGACGGGTAGCTCGCGCAGGTCAATGCCGCGATGCCCGTAAAAGCCTGTATCTTCGGCAAGCAGCAGGGTGCGCACGAACAGCGGCGGAACGTCGCGCAGAGCGATGAAGTCGGGGGACACGAGCGAGACGTCGATGGGGCGGTGCGGGCCGGGGCCGTCTTCGGATCGGAAAATGAAATCACCGCGCAGGCGCGCGATCGCCGGTGGCATTTGACGTGGCGGCCTGAAGTCGATCTTCTGGCTCACCGAGAGCGAGGCAGGGTCCGCAGGGCGTCCGCGCACACGCATATCGATCGTGGCCGAGCCAAGGTCACGGCTGGCGCCGGCCACCATTTCCAACCTTTCAGGCACCGTGAGGCCGGATGCACCCAGCAGTTGCGCGAAGTCCAGATGCTGCACGCCGAGTGCGAGATCGACAACCGGATCGGTATCGAGATCGCTCAGTGTGATCGAGCCTGATAAAGCGGCACCAGCCACCGTCGCGTGGACCTCGGGGATCTCGACCGCGGCCCCGATCCGGCGCCAAGTGCCACTGAATCGTATGGTGACGTCCGTCGGCTCGCCGAGTTGCGGCTCGTCGTCGGCGTTATCTGCCAGCGCTCCCAACCGCGCGCCGCGCGCTCCCATGTCTACGTGAAAACTGAGCGCATCGGCGCTGGCCTGAAGGTCCACGTGGCCGTTCGCGATACCACCATCGAGCAGCGGGTGAGCGTCGCGCCGCACGTCGATCAGACCGCCGACGTTGAGCTCACGTGCCTCTATGTTCCACGCGCTGCCCACCGGATACGCCAGTTTGCGGATTGACAGGCCTGCCTGTGGCTTCACCAGCGCGAGTCGGAGGTCCTCGCGGAAAATGCCCGCCATGTCCCAGGTTGTGGCCGGCGATCTGACACTCACCCCTGCTGGCCCCGCGAGAGTGGCGGCGCGCACTGCGAGTCGCCAGCGGCCGGGCCATGTGGCCGCGATCATGTCGGCATGCAGTCGCATCCCATGACCGAGGTCGAGATCGAATCCCTCCAATCGCAGCAACGGCCAGACGCCGACATGTATCAGCCCGATTCGGGCAACTGCGCCATGGCGCGCGGCCGCGGACTCGATCCGCGCTCGCACCGCCTGCTCCAGCAGGGAATGCAGCAACAGCGCGGCCAGGCTTACGACGAGGACGGTGGCGATCGCTCCGAGCCACCACCGTCGCGCGAATCTTCGAAACGTAAACATGCAGGCAAGGATGCCACAGCCGGGTCGGGCGCCCGCTGTTGGGCGGCTCCGGGTCGCCGCAGCGCCCGAGCAACTCTGCTTCGATCGGGCCCTTGCACATCGGTGCCGTCGACGTTCACCACGTCGTTTCCGCGCGGGCGACGGGGAGTTGGGCTTTCGCTACCGCCCCGTCTTGAACTCCTGCCAGATGCGCGTAATCGCTCGAATCTGTTCGAAGGTGAGCTCGGTTTGCATGAAGAGGCGCTGTTGCTGACCCGCCGTCGGATAAATGGCCGGGTCTGATGCAATGGACGGATCCAGCAGTGGTGTTGCGTCGCTGTTGGCGTTGGCAAAGCTATCGGCATTGGAAATATGGGCGATGACGGCGGGTTCCAGCAGGTAGTTGATCAACTGATAGGCATTGTCGGGGTGCGGCGCATCCTTGGGGATGGCCAGCAGGTCAAACCAGAGCAAAGAGCCCTCTTTGGGGATCAAGTAGTCAATTACGATGCCGCTCTTAGCCTCTCGCGCACGTTTGCGCGCCTGCACAATGTTGCCACTGTACGCCACCGCCATACAGAGGTCGCCATTTGCCAGCCCCTGAATCTGGCTGGAGGTGTCGATGTTGCGAATAAATGGGCGGAATTTGTTCATCACGCGTTCGGCGTCGGTCAGGTCTTGGGGCCTGGGGTTATTGGGACTGCGCCCCATGGATATGAGTACCATGCGCACCACGCCGACCGGATCGTCGATGAGACTGATGCCGCATTGGCTAAGCTTGCTGGCGAGGGTGGGGTCGAAGACTAGGCTCCAGCTGTCCGGTGTTACGCCGGGAAGGTTCCTCGCCAACATGGCGCTGTTATAGCCTATGCCCATGGTGCCCCAGTCATAGATGACGGTGTGGGCATTCGCCGGATCACTGCTCGCCACCCGCGCCATGAGCGCGGGGTCGAGATGTTTGAAGTTAGGGAGTTTGGTCTTGTCAAGCACAGCATAAGCACCACTTCGCAGGTGGCGCTGAATAAACGCGTCCGATGGCATGACCAAGTCGAATCCACTGCTTCCCGTGAGCATGTGCGATTCGAGCATCTCTGGGCTGTCGAAACAGGAGACATTGACCTTGATGCCGGTCAGTTTCTCGAAGGAAGGCAGGGTGTCCGGGGCGATTTCATCGGCCCACATATAGAGGCTCATCGTGTTTTCGGTGGTCTGGGAGAGATTAGGGGCCCTGTCGCCCCCACAGCCCGCCAGTTCGCCGGCTACTGCAACAAGCAACTCCAAAACGATCAGTCTTATTTGTCTCATGTGTTCATCCCCCGTCGGCGCTTCCACGGCACGGATCGTAGTGTATAAGCCAATGAGTTCGAGCTATTCGCAAATCGGTGAGCGCAGCGCGATCCGCGGCCGGGCCACGCCGGCCATTTAGCGACATTCGACGCCTAACTGTGCCTGCCTTGAAGCAGCCATTCAGGTCTTCCAACCACCCGAACGTTACTATTGCGAGGCAAAGGGTGCCTATTTGATAAGGAGTTTCGAACGCGCTCTCGTAGTTTTCGCTGTTCTCGTCAACGCCAAAGACGGGTACAGACTTCCATTTTTCGTTGCAGGCACTACAGAAGTGACCTATGAAAACACTCTTCGCCGTCGCGCTTTCTCTCGCCACTTCGGATTCTGCGTTTGCCGGGTTATTTGCTTCGAGCAGCTTGTCAGAAAAGGACGCGGCTTCGATCCATAAAATTGCCGTGATATCAGCTCTTGGCAACACGTTGCACCTCGACAATATTGGTTTGACCGTATTCCAAAATAAGGTGGCGGAAGTGCTCGTGCCTGAGTGGAAAGTCGACGATCATCTATCAGCGCGTGTACTCGACCTGTTACGAGCTGATCAACGATTTTCCTTTGAAGTTTTGAATCTTCCTCCAGGCACACAATTGATGAATCTTGACGGACCACGCACCGCTCTCCGGCCCGTTGGCCGCAGGCAGCTCATTGACCAGGGGCGGTTACAGAGTGTGGACGCCGTGCTGTTGATCGAAGTTTCGGGCAATCCGAACGGACCAACCATCAGCCCTGGCTTTGGTCTCTATAACCAGCGCGCACTTGGCTATGAACAGGTATTGATATGTACCGCAATTGCGCTAGCCCTGTTCCGCGTCGACGGGAATAAGCTCCTTGCCTTGCAGTCGCCCGACCCCCTGACTCGGATACCTGCGCGGGTGGAAAGCTCTCTCCGAGCGATGAAGTTTTCAGTCAGTGCTCAAAACTAATTCAATATGGCGAAGATCCGACTGAGACGGATCGGATCCGGCGACCATAACGGGCTCACCCTTAAGCCGCCTGTCGCTAGGGCCGGAACGGGCCCTCGGGGGCGGTACGAGTCAATTCGTCAGCGGCGATAGACAACGGCGCTGCCGGGGCGTGTAATGGAATGGCCAAAATTTCCGACGAATTAAACCATAAGGGGAAATCAATGAAATATACAACGGGATTGTGTTTGCTTGCTTTGCTGTCGCTATTCAGCGTTGCGTCGCTGCAGGCGCAGCAAGCGACTGGGGGGACCGAAAAAGCCATTGCGGCACTTGAAGATCAGTGGTTGAAATCCCAAAAAACGAATAATCCTGATCTGACCTCCCCGCTGCTGGCCGACAAGTACGTCTACACCAGCGAAGATGGGAAAGTGATGACCAAGACTCAGAGTCTTGCCGATGCGAAAGCGACGAAATATACCTTCGCAGCCTACGAGAATGTGCAGGTCACTGTATTTGGCGATACGGCCATCGCGATAGGCGGCGCCAGGTACAAGGGTACGGATTCATCGGGTAAGCCCATGGATTCGCATTCTCGCTTCACTGATACCTGGGTGAAGATGCCGGACGGTAAGTGGCAGTGCGTTGCCACGCATGCGTCGGCCATAAAAATGTAGTACGCGAGTCGACGACGCCTAGGGACGTGGCCGCCGCAAGGGCGGCCATTTGCAACCCGAATCGTCCGAATTGGTCGAAGTCTTGCCGGGGGCGGGCCTGCGCCCGCCATCGACCAAACCGACGTTGACCGACGACTTCTAACGTCCGACCAGTGGTGGGGGAGTGCGGTCGCGGAGGCAAGTTACCCTGATGGGCCGGCAATCCGTGAAGGGCATCACCGACCGAGATTCGATTCAGGGAGCAGGATGCACTCCGTCGTCCTCGGATCACCCGGCAGGATTGTCAGGGTGCCTGGGGGCGTCAAAGGCGCGCGCAAGGATGCGCGCCGCTCTAACCCGCCTCAATCGTGAAGCTCGCCCGGATGGAGCATTTCTGAATGACCGGCGCGCGCTGGATCCCGCGGTCAAAGGCGCATTCACTTCAAAATGATGATGCCGGGCTTGGCGGTTCCCAAAGCTCAATCGGAGTGCCTTCAGGGTCGGAGTTGTCTCTTAGACTCGAGCTCCCATCCGTGCGATCTACACCTTTACGAACTGAGCGCTCTCGCGGCGCGCATGCGCATACAAAGCGGCGATCGCACAACTGGCCATGCGGGTACGCACGTCGTCAGCGCGGCTCGTGAGAATGATCGGAACCCGCGCGCCCAAAACGATGCCGGCCGCATCGGCATTGGCGAGGAACGTCAGCTCCTTGGCGAGAAGGTTGCCGGCTTCCATGTCAGGGACGACCAAGATATCGGCGTGGCCCGCGACGGGTGAGTCAATGTGCTTCACGGCTGCGGCCTTGAGGCTGATGGCATTGTCGAATGCGAGGGGTCCATCGAGCACACCGCCGACGATCTGGCCGCGATCCGCCATTTTGCAGAGAGAGGCCGCATCGATCGTCGAAGGAATTTTGGAGGTAACCGTCTCCACCGCCGAGAGGATTGCGACCTTGGGTCGATCGATGCCCAGTGCACGGGCGAGGTCGATCGCATTTTGCACGATGTCCGCTTTATCCTCGAGCGTGGGGAAGATGTTGACTGCCGCATCGGTGATGAACAGCGGCTTTTCGTAAGTCGGAACATCCATGATGAAGACGTGACTGATGCGCCGGGCCGTGCGCAGTCCGGTGTCTTTGCTCACTACTTCCGACATCAGCTCATCCGTATGAAGGCTCCCCTTCATCAGGGCTTCTGCCTGCCCCATTCGCACGATCTCGACGCTCTTCGCGGCAGCTGCGTGGCTGTGTGCGGTATCAATGAGCGCGAAGGGTGCAAGATCCATGTGCAGCCTGGCTCCGAGGGTGCGGATACGCGACTCGGGTCCGACGAGAATCGGCTGAATGATGCCTGCCGCAGCCGCGGTCACTGCTCCCATCAGAGAGGTTTCATCACAAGGATGAACGATGACCGTGCGCATCGGTGCGAGAGCCTGACTCGCACGGATCAACGCATCGTACTTTTCGTGTTTTCTCGCAACATCCATGAGTGACACTCTACAGCCGATAATCCATGGAATTGCGCCGGGACGTTCTCATTGAGGGGTGGGTCGGAACAAGCAGCGCCTGACCCATGCAAAAGTCGAGATGAGGGTGCGCACGGCCGCTTCCATCAACGACGGCCTCACGTGACAGAAGTGCAGGTGGGCCCTGGGGGACCTGCGAGCGCGTGCGCAACGGCAAAACCGGCTCTTCGGTCGGACTGCCGCTTGTTGGAACCAGAATATTCTTGATCATAGCCGCTCCTTCGAGCAACCCGGATGCCGAGGCAGTCCCGGCCATACTGGAGGTCGCGACCATGCGGGTTCAATAAGGAGTTCCCGATACGGGGCGCACCGAAGGGCTCGCCCGGATTCCCTACGCATTTTTGCTTATGGTGACGAAAGCGGGGCGGATGGGAGCATGGAGCATGCGTCAATTCCGGCTGCCTGGCATCCTGCGGATCGCCTTCGAGCTCCTGGTCAACGATCGGTCCAAGTTCGCAGCACTGCTCGTCGGAATCACCTTCGCCGTCTTTCTCATGATCGAGATGACCTCGCTGTTTGCCGGGGTGTTGAGTCGTGCCTCTTCGACGGTCATCAACATCGGCGCCTCGATCTGGGTCATGGATCCGGCGGTGCAGACCGTCGCCAACAGCATTCCGGTACCGGATTATGTGCTGGACGAGGTCCGCAGCATTCCCGGGGTGAAGTACGCGGTTCCTCTTTATTCGGGTTCCGCGCTGCTCAAGCTCGGTGATGGGACTTATCAGGCCGCCAACGTGATCGGTCTCGACGACACCTCTTTATTCGGCCGTCCCGAGCTGATCAAGGGCAACATCGAGAACATCTTTGCCGAGAACGCCTTCATCGCGATCGCTGACGCGGAGTTCTACAAGCTCGGAAAAGATGCACGCATCGGGAAGGAGTTTGAGCTCAACGATCACCGCGGTGTGCTGGTAGGCATCGCGCACGTCGCCTCGAGCGGCCTGTTCGGCGTGCCCACCCTGTACACGACCTACAACAGGGCCTTGCAGTACATCCCGAACACGCGATTCACGATCTCCTACGTGCTCGTCGAGCCGAAGACCCCTGCAGATGTCGCAAGCATCAAGAGCGAGGTCAAGGCGGCGGGGTATCTCGCGCTCACCAAGGATGAGTTCACGACGATGATATCGGATTTCTACAAGTACCACACCGGGTTCGGCACGAATCTGCTCATCATGACGCTGATCAGCTTCATCGTCGGAATGTCGATCTCGGGGCAGACTTTCTACACCTTCATTCTTGAGAACATCGAGAAGTTCGGCGCCCTGAAGGCGATCGGGGCGAAGAGCCGTGAGCTCGTCGGCATGATCCTGTTTCAGGCCACCTTCGTCTCGCTCACCGGCTATGGATTGGGCGTTGGTCTGTGCTCTCTGGTGATCTGGATGGCGCGCCTGTACCTGCCCGACTACGCGGCCATCGTCACCTACGGGAACCTGAGCCTCGCTTTTGCAATGGTCGTCATCATTGCCGGCTTCTCGAGCTACATCGGCGTGCGCAAGGTGCTCAAGATCGAGCCCTTCGACATTTTTCGAGGCTGATCAATGATCGAGTTCGCCATCCAAGCCAAGGGGCTCAACAAGTGGTTCGGTGAGGGCGAAGCGCGAACGCACGCCGTCAAGGACCTCTCCTTCGACGCGCGCTTCGGCGAGATGCTCTACGTGGTTGGACCCTCGGGCAGCGGCAAGACGACCATGCTCAGCATGGTATCGGGCATCCTACGGCCGAACAGCGGTACGGTGAAGGTCGAGGACGTCGACATCTGGGGCATCTCGAACGATGCGCTTGCGGACTTCCGCCTTCACAAAATAGGGTTCGTCTTCCAGGACTTTCATCTGTTTCCCCGGCTGACGACCGTCGAGAATGTGGCCATACCGCTCATCCTGCAGCACCGCGCCTGGGATGAGGCCGTGGCGGAGGCCGCCAAGGATCTCGAGATCGTCGGCCTGAAGAGCCGTGCGCAGTTGCCGCCGGTGAAGCTGAGCGGTGGCGAGCAACAGCGCGTCGCGATCGCACGCGCGATCGTCAGTCGCCCGGACGTGCTGATTCTCGATGAGCCCACGGCCTCGCTCGACGGCGACACGGGTCGCAACATCTTGCAGTTCGTCCGCGAGCACATTCTCACGCCGCAGCGCTGCATCGTGATCGTCACCCATGACAGTCGCATCTACGAATTCGCGGACCGAATCATGAAAATGGAGGACGGGAAATTGACCGGATTCGACAAGGGCGGGAATCTGGATGCGCAATAAGATTCTGTTCATCGCCTCAGCCTGCGGAATTCTGCTCGCGCTCGTCAGCGCCTACATCTTCAGCGAGCAACCGAAGGCCCTGCCGCCCGTCTTCAACCCCGCGGCGAATCCGTACGCGAACGGGGTGTACACGGAGGGCATGATCGAGAGTGATCAAGCGCAAGGCCAGAACATCAACATCTTTCCGGAGGTCACAGGTCCGGTCACGCAAGCTCTGGTCAAGGAAGGCCAGGCGGTCCACAAGGGTGATGTGCTGCTCACGATCGACGACTCGGTGCAGCGTGCGACCGCGGAGCAGCTACGTTCGCAAGCCGAGGCTGCGCTCGCGCTGCTGCATGAGCTCAAGGCCGAGCCCCGTCCCGAGACACTCGAGGTGAGCGTCGCCCAGGTCGAGAATGCGCGCGCAAGCTTGAAGAGTGCCGAGGATACGCTCGCGAAGCAGCAGCGCTCCTACGACATGGATCCCAGATCGGTGAGTCTCGACACGCTCGACAATGCCAAGAACGCACAGAAGGTCGCTGCCACCAACCTCAAAGTCGTCCAGCGTCAATATGAGCTCACCAAGGCGGGCGCCTGGGTTTACGATGTGCAGAACCAGGAGCGTCAGTACCTCGCACTCTCCAAGGCCTACGCCGCCGCGTCGTCGCTGCTCTCCAAGTACACCCTCCGCGCACCCTCCGATGGCGTCGTCCTCACGGTGCAGACGGGTGTTGGCAGCTATGTCTCACCGCAGGGTGCCTACGACTCCTATACCCAGGGTTACGAACCGCTGATTGTCATGGCCACGCCGCAGCAGCATCTGCAGGTGCGAGCCTATGTGGATGAGATTCTCATCCATCGCTTGCCGGACCCGAGCAAGATGAAGGCCGAGATGTATGTACGCGGCACCGACCGCCACTTCGGGCTCGCCTTCGTGCGCGTGCAGCCCTATGTGACGCCCAAGATCGAGCTGTCGAACCAGAGACAGGAGCGAGTCGATGTGCGCGTGCTCCCGGTCATCTTCCAGCTCCAGAACCCGCCGGGCTCGCAGCTCTACCCCGGCCAGCTGGTGGACGTGTATGTGGGGGAGTGAGCCGCGACGGTGCCAGCGCCCGCTCCGAGTACTCATGTGCGGTCTCGCGCTGCTGCTGGGCAGCTGCGCGGTCGGTCCCACGTACCGGCGCCCGCCTCCACCGCCCGTGGATCACTATGTGCGAGGCGCGGACCCCGTTGACACCCCGCAGGCGCAGGGGGTCGCGCAGAGCTTCGTGCCCGGTGCGGCGCTCACGGGCGACTGGTGGCATCCTTTCCACTCTCCGGCCATCGATGAGGTCGTCACGCAGGCACTGCGCAACAACCCAGGACTCGATGCGGCTCGTGCGAGCTTGAGGCAGAGCGAGGACACGCTGCGCAGCGGGTACGGCATCTTCTTCCCCCAAGCCGAGCTCGATGCGAGCGGCATACGTCAGCGCTTCACCACGGCCCGCTTTGGCGAGGCGCAGCCCTCGAGCATCTTCAACCTCTTCACGCTCTCCGCCTCGGTGAGCTATGTGCTCGATGTGTTCGGTGGCGAGCGGCGCATGGTCGAGGGTCTCAAGACTCAGGTCGATCTTGCACGGGCGAACGAGGCGGGAGTCTATATCGCGCTCATTGCCAACATCGTCAATACGGTTGTGGCGCGGGCGGCCTATCAGGCGGAGATCGATGCGACACAGCGGCTGATCGACCTGCAGAGCGAGCAGGTGAAGATAGCGCGGATCCAGGCTCAGGCGGGAACCGTGCCTTACTCGAGCGTTCTCAGTCTGCAGAGCCAGCTCGCCTCCTACCAAGCCGGCATTCCCCAACTACAGCAGAAACTCTCGCAGAGCGAAGATCTGCTCGCGACGCTTGCGGGGTACGCGCCCGCGCAATGGGACGCTCCCAAGGTGACTCTCGCCGAGCTTTCGCTGCCGCGCGAGCTCCCGGTTGAAGTCCCTTCCGAGCTCGTGAGCCGGCGGCCGGATATTCTGATGGCCGAGGCGAACGCGCATGCCGCGAGCGCCAATCTAGGAGTGGCCACCGCCAACATGCTGCCGAGCATCACCTTGACCGGCGATTACAGTGCCAATGCCCTCCGTACCCAGAACCTGCTCTCATCGAAAGGCCGTGCCTGGAGTGCGGCCGCGGATCTCACGGCGCCGATCTTCGAGGGCGGGACGCTGTGGTATCGGCGCAAGGCTGCGGTCGACGCTTATCGGCAGACCTCCGCGCTATACCGACAAACCGTGCTCGGCGCGTTCGCGCAGGTGGCTGATACGCTGCGCGCACTCGAGCACGACGCCGCCGCGCTCGCCGCCGAGGATCTCGCGCTCGACTCCGCACGGGAAGCCTTGAAGCTGGTGAACTACAACTATTCGGCGGGCCTTGCCACCTATCTCGATGTGCTGAATGCCGACGCCCAGTACCATCAGGCCAAGATCAACGATCTTGCGGGCACCGCCGTTCGTTACCAGGATACGGTGGCCCTCTATATGGCGCTTGGCGGCGGCTGGTGGAATGCATCACCCGCGGTGACCACCGACGAGAGGGTGTCCTCTAGAAGGTGAAACGACCGCCGATCGTCGGGGCCAGGTTTTCGTTGTGGAAATAGGGCACGCCAGGCCCGTGAGGGATGGCGATCGCCAGGCCGCCGCCGACCCCTGAATAGGCAATCCCGGCATACACATCGAAACGCTTGGCGAGGCGTCGATCGGCAAAGAACGACACTTCATTGAGGGTGCCCGCGCACGAGCTGCGGAAGCCGGCGGCCGGTGAGCAGGTCGAGGGGATGCGAAAGTCGTTCTGCAGCTGGTGATAGTAAGACACGGTGAGATCGGTCCTGCCATCGTACGCGTATCTCGCGCCCGTCCACCAAATTTGCACGACCTTGGGAGAATCCAGATTGTTGTCCTCGAGGCCGCTCAGTAGATAACCCCCCTGGGCCGAGGCGCCGACACCGAGTGGGCGTGATGGGTTCGTCTGCCGGATGTGCTCGTAGCCTGCAAAGATTTTCACCGGGTCCAACGTGTATTTGGCCGCGGCCATGAGGGCGGTGTTGTCGGTCACGATGCCGTATTCGGTGTTCTGCGTCCCGATCACATTAGCGCCCGTGATGGGGTGGGTGTTGATGCTGTTGAGGGTCGACTGATAGGGCTGCGTCGGGCTTTCAGGTCCCAGCAACGGATTGAGTACGCTGATCGCCTGGTTGTAATGCTGATAGACGACCTCGGCGGAGAGCTTGCCGTAGGTTGCGCCGAGATCGAATCCGTAGGCGTTGTTATGCGGCTCTTCAGCAGTGCAGGTGGACGCCGTCCAGCCGGCCGTTGCGGAGTAGCAGCCTCCCGATCCATCGACGAACTTGTACATTGCGCCGACATGGACCGGGCCGTGATTGATGCGGTACTTGATTGCATCATCCCAGCGGGTGTCTTGCGTGTCACCGCCCCCGGCCATGGTGCCGTTATAACCGATGTACGAGAAGGAGTAGGCACCCCCCGCCGGATCGTAGACAAGCATCGCATCGGTACCGAGCGCGCGCTGTCGACCGAAAGTGAGCGTGCCCCAATAGGGGGAGGACAGGCCGCCATAGAATTCGTCGTTGATCGCCTGGCCGGCGCGTGCACCGTCCCCGGTGACCGAATAGCTGCTCCTCGGAAGGCCGATGTTGGTCGTGTTGGTGGCCGCCATGTTGGCGAGCTGACCGGATTGCGGATTGATGCCCGTCGAAGCATTGAATACCAGGTACCCATCGTCCGCGAACTCAATCCTCGCCTTGATGCCCAAGCCCGACTGCGAAAGGTTATTGGGTGCGACGAGGAACTGGGCGCGATTGCCGTTGCGGTTGACCAGCGATTCGCCCTCATAGTTGTACCCATTTTCGGGTAGCCCGTGACTCACCCAACCCACACCGATGTCATAGGCGCCATACAGAGTGATGCCGTTCCAGGTCAGCGGGCAATCGGTGTCGAGAAACTCCCGGTAGGTCGCGCAGGCTCCGGGGTTGCGCGGCGCGGCTGAAGGTGGCGCGGTGTTTGCGAGATCTGACCCGTGAGCGCGATGACCTGCACCCGTTGAAACGAGCGCCGCGAGAGCAGCTCGGCAAAGAAACCGCATGGCTACCTTTCCCCGTAAGCACTCTGGCAGCGATAAAAGGACCTGGCCCCGACCGTATTGCAGGTGCGTTATATACAATCATATATAACCACAAAAAGAACAGTGTGCAAGAGCGAGTACAAGGCAGGGATTCAGCGGGTTGAAGCGGCGGGTCGACGGCGTGAAGGCTCCAAGGGAGAGAGACCGGCGGATCGCGGCTGCGGGTGGAGATATTGTCCTTGCACTGCGAGAATCCGTTATTTGAGAGGTTGGCCCGAGCGGGTTGAAGTAGCTTTGTTTGAGCTTGCCCGGCCTTGTGCCGCTCAACTCGGATGTCTGACCGCCGCCGAAGACACGCTGTGCCCATGGTCAAGTCCTACTGGTTCCCCGCGAAGAGATACGGATGGGGTTGGGGTCCGCCCACCCGGTGGCAGGGCTGGGTGGTCTTGCTGCTTTGGGTCGCAGCTCTTCTGGAAGGACTCTATTTATTGCGACACGCTCGTCAGCAACTTCCGTTCAGGATCGCATTCATCTCAATCATGATCATCGTCCTGACGCTCGTGTGCTACTGGAAGGGCGAGCCACCGAAATGGCGGTGGGGGGATCGATCACAATGAACCTGTTGCGGCGTTCTAACGATAAGGTGCCCGCGATCGCGGCAGCGAACCAAGGCCCCGCTGTTGTTTGAGCTTTCTACCCAGGGGCCCCGATGAATGAAACCACGGCTCGATGGCAATAAGGAGAGATCATGTCTCGGCACATCATCTTTACGCCCAAGGCTGCAAAGCCACCTCCTACCTACAGCCAAGCAGTCAGGGCGGCGGGTTTAATCTTTGTGTCAGGTACCGCGCCGCATGATCCACAGACTGGGGCGCTGGTCGGCTCGACCATTCAGGAACAGACGCGCCAATGCCTGAAGAATATCGAAGCCATTTTGGAAGCGGGCGGTAGCTCGCTCGCCAGGATTGCAAGCGTCACGGTCGTGCTGGCGGATGAGGATGATTTTCAGGGCATGAACGAGGAGTACTTGAAGTGGTTTCCTTCGAATCCGCCGGCGCGGCAGGGCGCTAAGTTGCCGGCAAGAATACCCGGTCTAAAAGTGTCGATAGCGGTGATTGCCGAGACCGGATGATGCGGGATGGGCGCCGTGAACGGCGCACGCTGGCGCTGGCCGCCGGGGACAGCACCCGCCGGCGCACTGTTCGCGCGCTAATGAGCCGACCCCGGCCATCGGGCCCGGCCTATACTTGCGGTGCCCTTCAGCTTGGATGGCGTGGAAGTACACATCGGTATGAACATCGTATTGTCCCCCAACGAAGCGCGCGTCATCGGTTGTCTCATCGAGAAGGAAATCACGACGCCCGATCAATATCCGCTGTCTCTGAACGCCCTCACCAACGCCTGCAATCAGAAAACCAACCGCGAGCCGGTGCTCGAGCTGTCCGAAGCCGAGGTACGGAGCGCTGTAGATACCTTGATGAAGAAGTACCTGGTGAGCGACCGATCGGCCGGCTACGGCGGGCGCGTGACCAAATACAAGCAGCGCCTTTGCAACTCCGAGTTCGGTTCGCTCAAATTCTCTTCGCAGGAGCTCGGGATCCTCTGTGTGCTTTTGCTGCGCGGGCCGCAGACACCCGGCGAGCTGCGTTCGCGCACCAACCGGTTGTGCGAGTTTGCCGATGCCGAGGCCGTGGAAGCGACGCTGCGCGGCCTCATGTCGCGGGAAGACGGCCCCTTCATTGCGCGCCTGCCGCGTGCTCCCGGCGCGCGGGAATCCCGGTATGCGCACTTATTCTCCGGAGTCATCGAGTCTGCGCCGGACGAGCGGCCCGTCGAGCCGGCCGCGGCGGTGGGTACCAGCGTGCACCAGCGGCTCTCGCTGCTGGAAGAGGAGGTGACGAGGCTTCGCGCCGAGGTGGACGCGCTCAAGAACGCCGGCATTCATTAAGGTCGGGTGGGTGATTGATGATGATTCGGACGCGCCAACGGCCGAGTCTGCGTGTAACCTGGAGCCGACGTGTTCCTTTCGAGCCGATCCGGCTCGGGCTCAAGAGCTGGAGCAACCTGCGGCATGGTGGAATCCCAACTTTCTGCGTTGCTGGATGTTCATGATCGCTTGGTGGCAGCATGCGTCGAGGGGTCCGTGTCGGTCCTCGAATTCCTGGCAACGAATGGCGATTTTTACTATCGGTATGCCTTGGACGGTCGAGGGGCATCGCGGGAAGAGCGCGATCTTTTCCGGCGCTACGCAGAGCGGATCGCATTTCATGGCCGTGTGACGCGTCTGCTCGCAGGCATAGCCTCTGTAGAGGCAGTCGCCAACCCGCAGGACGGCGGAGCGGCGGGGCTTTTGCCGGAGGTTGCTCGCTTGAGACTCAAGCAACTCGTGGCGCAGTGTCCCGAGTTCAAGGCGGCCCCAGGCGAGCTTCAGAGCTGCACGCCGTGAACCCTTGGGTTGCGGTGCGCGTGGGCGCCATGATGCTCGTCGCAAACGTGGCCTGGCGGGTACCGTTGCGAGCTCCGTTTGATCCCCCGCTGAACTGGCCGGCTCTGTTGATCATCTTCGCCTTCTTTCCAGTCGTGCTCCCCATCATCATTGGGTTGCAGCGCTTCAACCCGCGCAGTGGCAAGGTTTGGAGACGCCCATCCTGGACGGTGAATCCCTTGAGTTTCCGTGACCCTATTTTGATTCTCCATTTCGCGGCAATTCTCGCGATCACGCAGGGAATCGCGGTGCTGTCACGCCTTCTATTGACGGCGCGGCCGATCTTCATCGAGTCGCTCGTCCCACTCGCCATGGGCGCCGGCGCGTGGCTCGGCGTGCGCTTGACGATCGTGATCTACAAAGCAAAATTTTTGGAAAGCCGCTGACCGGTGGTGGGGCGTCGTCGACGATACGAACGACCCATGCCTGGAGCACCGCTGGCCCGGTGCAGGCCGCTCGCCCAGGGCGAGTAGGAGAAAGCAACCTGGGATATCGGCTCTTGCCCGACAGAGGCGCGGCTTGCAGTAGGTGAAGCTTCGTCGATGCAGCTCGACGATGCTCGATCATGAACATAATGGTTCGCACACTGGCGTTGCTCGCTCTATGTTTTGTCCTCGATGCGCGAGCGGCGGACACGACGGCGGGCGAAGCGATGAAGATCGAGTACCTCATCGCCTCGGTCGCATCCCTGGCGGACGCACGGTTCATTCGAAATGGCACCGCGTACGATGCAAAGGCTGCCGCCGACCACCTGCGGCTGAAATTGAAAATGGCCGGATCGCGCGTGAAATCTGCCGAGGATTTCATCACCTATTGCGCATCGGTCTCATCGGTCTCAGGGACGCCTTACTTGATTCGCTTTGCGGACGGCCGGGAGATGACCACCGCGTCGTTTCTGCGATCGAAGCTCAAGACCTACGAGATCCAGAAGGGTGATGGCGCGGGTGGAACTGACACGGTCGCAGGTCGATCGGTGCCTCCGGCGCGTTGACGCGCGCTCGGCGCGCGGCGAAACGGAACGGCTCAAAGGCCGGGGGGCCGCCTCGTGGCTTCCTTCCGGCCGCCGGCTGGTTACTTGAGCAACGCTTCCTGTTGGGTCCTCGATCCCAGGACGGTACGGATCTTGGCGCGGTCCGCCTCCGATTGAGCAGCCTTCTCGAGCGATCCTTCGATCTGGACGCTGACTCCGTCGAGCTTGCTGCCGAGATGATCGAGAGCAGCCCAGTTCTTGAACTCGGTGACCAGCAGGACGTCCGGATCGTTGGGTCCGCGGGGCTCGATCACGAACACCCGGTAGCCCGTGATGAGTCCGGCCTTTTTGGCGGCTTCCTGTTGCTTCTTGTAGGTCGTGGAGAGCCAGCGCATATAGTCATCGAAATGACCATCGACCGTGCGGATCGAGGCGACGTTGACGACGGGTCCGTCGTTCCAGTCGCGGCCGTCCGCGAAAGCGGGGCTGGTGAGCGAGGTGAGCGCGAGCAGCGCAGCAGCCGCGCAGAGTCCTTGGGTAAGACGCATCGAAATCTCCTGAAGTGTTTTAGGTTTGGTTCTAGTCCCGGGTGCAGTGCCGCGGGAAGCGCTTGAATCTACGCGCTTCCAAGGTGTGCCGCTCGTCAATCGCACACGAAGCGGATGATCTTGACCATTCCGGTCTGGCGCAGCAGGTTGTCTTGCACGTTCCCCAGCATGAAATCCCCTGAAGGTGCGATCGTGACCGTTCCCGCCACCTGCAGGGCGCCGCGGTTTTGCGGATTGTCGTTACGATTGAGGTTCATGCTCGTCAGGCGCTTGGCGCCCGTGCCATCGATCCTCATCGCATACCAATCGGTTCCGAGGAACAGACTCCACGAATAACGCTGCACACCCCGTGTGCTCATGTAGACGATCCAGTTTCCGGTCGGCGTATTGATGACCGTAGGGTGCTCGTTGTAATCGCCGCCCTGAGTCAGGCGGATTGCCTGACCGCTCGCCAGATCGAGCCGGTAGATCTGGCTGCGCCAGAAGCTGTGGCTGTCCTGATCGCTCGAGTAGGTGAGGGAAGCACCATCGCTCGTGAAGGATCCGGTCTCGTAGTAGGCGGCGCCGCCGGGCCGAAAGGCGCGCAGATTCTCGAGATGGGGCTCGGGTGCCAGTACGAGGTCGGCGAGCGTGAGCGCGTAGGTTCCACCCGGTTGGCGCGCGGACCAGGCGAGTCGGGTCCCATCCGGGGAGAAGACCGGGATGAGAATTCCCTCGTCCTTCGTGTTGGGGTCATGGGTCAGTTGCCAGCCATGACTTCCGTCGGCTTCCATGAGCCACAAATCATCGTGTCGGCCGAAACCGGGCAGCGCCTCGTAGTCGGGCGAGCCGAACAGCTTGGCGCCGTGCCACTGTTCTTTTTGAGCGGTGAACACGAGATAGCGACCGGAGGGATGCCAGTACGGCGAGCCCAGATGCTTGCGCGGTATGTTCGGCTGATGCGCGGTGGGGTCGCTCGGATCGCCGCCCGCAGCGGACATCGTGTAGATGCGGTAATAGCCGTCCGTCCTCGGCTGCATGTAGGCCACTCGGTCGCTCGGCGCATTCCAGCGCGCGCCGTAGCCGTTGCCAATGAAGGGCTTCGCATCGATGGAGGTCGCGCGTGCTCGATCGAGCGTGCAGGGCGCCGCTGTCGCCGGGGCCGCCACCGGGACCGCCCAAAGAATCCCCAGCACCGTGGTTGTAAGCAGAGCGGCCCGGTCGAGCGATCGCCTTCTCATGCGAGCGCCATTAGATCTCATCGGAGGGGAATCGTGTGGTGGGTATCCACGATCCGCGGCGAAAGGGCGATGGGGGGAAATCGGCTGAAACGCGCGCGGATCGTGGTACCCGCAAATGACGATAGTCTTTTGGCCCGGCGCCGACCAACACCCGTTGGTTCTATCGGCATGCTCGCTCGTCATGAGGCAGGCGACCGCTGTGCCCGTGCTGCGCTAAACTTACCCCATGGCGCAGGTCAGCCACTCCACGCCGGGATCGTCCAAGCAGGATCAGTACCAGGAGATTCGTACGGCGCTGCGCGCACTGCTCGAGGGCGAGCGCGACGGGCTTGCCCATTGCGCCAACACCGCTGCGCTTCTTTATGAGCGCTTGGCGGATCTCAACTGGGTCGGCTTCTACTTTGCGAGGTCGAATACCGACCTGGTCCTTGGACCGTTTCAGGGCAAGGTCGCCTGTGTGCGTATTCCGTGGGGGCGCGGGGTATGCGGCACGGCCGCCGAGCGACGCACGACCCTGGTCGTACCGGACGTCCATGAATTTCCCGGCCACATCGCCTGCGATGCGGCCTCACGTTCGGAGATCGTCGTCCCGCTTCTGAGTGCGGGCCGGGTGCTCGGGGTTCTCGACCTGGACAGCCCACGGGCGGCGCGCTTCGATGAGGTCGATGCGCACGGACTGAATGCGATCGCAGAGCTCTTGGTCGCGCACTCCGACCTCGGACGCTACGTCGACCCGCTCTAAGTCCTATCAGCGCGCGTTGACCAGCACCGGCTGCTCGCGATACAGATCCGGGAAGACCCGCTTCAGGTTCTCGACCTTCGGCAGATCGTTATAGGCGATGTACGGGTGGGTCGGGTGCCGAACGAGAAAGTCCTGATGGTAGCTCTCGGCCGGATAGAACCCCTTGAGTGGCTCGAGACGCGTCACGATCGGCTTCCCGAAGGCGTGCTGCGCGTTGAGCTGCTCGATATAGCTTTGCGCGATGCGCTTCTGGCTCTCGTCCGCAAAGAAGATGGCGGAACGATACTGCGAGCCGTAATCGGGACCCTGCCGATCGAGCTCGGTCGGATCGTGCACCACTGAGAAGGCGATTCGTAAGATCTCGCCGTAGGAAATCTCTGCGGGGTCGAAGGTGATCTGCACGGATTCCGCGTGTCCGGTATTGCCGCGGCTCACCGTCTCGTACTGAGCTGTCGCGCCGTTTCCGCCCGCATAGCCCGAGACGACCTTGGTCACACCCCGAACGTGCTCGTAGACGCCTTGGACGCCCCAGAAGCAGCCCGCGGCCAGCACCGCAATCTGGCTCGTCCCGGCGGCCTTCGGTGCATCCGTTGCGGGCGGCGGCAGGGTCACCGCCTGTTCCGCGCCGTAGAGCGGCGCGCACGCGGGCAGCGCGAGCGCCGCGAGGAGCGCACTCAGGCCGACGGCTGCGATGCGTGCAGAGCGCGCGCGCCTCATGAGTGCACCTGCGCCGCCGCGCCTCGCGGCGCCAGATGCAGCGCCACTGAGTTCATGCAGTAGCGGAGGCCCGTCGGCCGCGGGCCGTCGTCGAAGACATGGCCCAGATGTGCATCGCAGCGCCGGCAAGACACCGCCGTGCGCACCATGCCGAAGGTCGTGTCGCTGCGCTCGGCGACGTTGTGTCGCGAGATCGTCCGGTAGAAGCTCGGCCAACCGGTGCCCGACTCGAACTTCGTCTTCGAGTCGAACAGAGCCGTATCGCAGCAAACGCAGCGGTACAGCCCATCGGTGTGATTGCTCGCATATTCACCGCTGAAGGCGACCTCGGTCCCTTCGCGGCGCGCGACTTCGAAAGCGAGCGGCGAGAGCTGAGCGTGCCATTCCGCATCGCTTTTCTTGACCTTGGCGACGCGTTGCACACCGAGACTGTGGCCGTCTGCGGCGAATTCCTCGATCAGCACCGAATCGCTCGCCGACATCGCCGAACCATCCGCCGGGCCGGCCGTTCCCGCCGCTGCGGGAGCATCTGCGGACACCTTGCGCCCGAGGATCGCGATCGCGAGCCCCGCTGCGCCCAGGAGGCCCGCATCCAAAAATCGCCGCCTGTCAATGTTCTTCACGAGTTGCTTCCTCAGCCAAAAGTGAATGAGTACGCCCGAACCCCCGGGTCCAGGAATTCGATGGTGAATGTATGGGAGTCGATCGAGCCGCTCTGACGGATGAGCTGGTAGAGGCGCTCCTCGCGTACCACCCCCTCGCCTTGCGCGTCGGTATCGACGCCATGATTCGCGCCCGGCGCGGCGCCGTCGAGGCGCACCCGGAAGCGCACGGGGCCGCCCTTGGGTCCGCCGCCGAGTACGAGGTGCAGGTCACGCGCCGAGAAGCGGAATCGCAGGGCGCCCGGAGCGGCCTCGAGCACGGCTTTCTCCCGATCGTCGATCCAGCGTCCGGCGAGCGCCCACTGATCGAGGTCGAGCGAGTCCGGAAACTCATAGTTCTTGGGCCGGTCGCCCGCAAGGCCGCCGGGCGAGCGGAAGTGCTCGGCACGCCGGTAACCGAGATAGGTCTCCTGCGACTGATCGTGGTTGAGATCGGCGGCCGCCTCGACGCCCGCGCGAGCCGCGGGCACGGCGCCTTCGGCGGGCAAGTCCCTGTAGCCAGCCTCGCTCAGCAAGGTGCGCAGCGTGCGCTCGGACTCGGCATAATCCCCCTCGCCGAAATGATGGCCACGGATGCGTCCCTCGGCGTCGATGAAGTAGTGCGCGGGCCAGTATTGATTGTCGAAGCCGCGCCAGATCGCGTACTGATCATCGATCGCGACGGGATAGGAGACACCGAGATCGGCCACGGCGCGGCGCACGTTGTCCGGGTCCTTCTCGAAGGCAAACTCGGGCGCATGCACGCCGAGCACCACGAGGCCGTGATCCTTGTACTTCGCGTACCATGATTTCACGTACGGGAGCGTGCGCAGGCAGTTGATGCACGAATAGGTCCAGAAATCGATCAGCACGACCTTGCCGCGGAGCGATTCGGCGCTGAGCGGCGCCGAGTTGATCCAGCCCGTCGAACCCGAGAGCGCCGGAAGCGTCCCTTCGATGGGAAGGGCGCTCGCTGCGTTCGCACCCCCGGCCGAAGCCGGTGTGAGCTTCGGATCGTGGCCCGCATCATCGTCGCGCCCCGCCTCGCCGTCACGGCTCACAATGCCGTCGTGGCTTTCCATGCGATCGTGGATCGACGCGCCCCGGCCTCCCGGCAGATGCTCGAGGAGGGATTGCTCGATGCGATTGGTGGGCGAGAGGGACCAGCGCGTGAGCACCGTGTCGTCGAGTCGCAATGCGATGCCCGCGACTGCGATGAGCACCGCAATGCCGAGGCCGCGTCGGATCCACTCCCCCGCCCCGAGCGAGCGCTTGAGCGCGGCGAACACCCGGCCACCGGCGAGCAGGGCGAGGGCGAGCGAGGTGGCGGCGCCGGCCGCATACAGGAGCAGCAAGAGCGCCGTATGGGCGGTGGGTCCCGAGAGCGCCGCGCCCGTGAGCACGAGCCCGAGGATCGGACCCGCGCAGGGCGCCCACAGGAGGCCGGTCGCGACGCCGATCAGAATCGAGGTGAGCAAGCCTCCGTGAGCGGCGGAGGATTCCGTGGGCAGCAGCCGGTTGCCGAGCGCGACGAAGGGACGGCTGAGCTGATCCGAGAGACGTCGCGAGAGCAGTGTTGCGGCGAAGCCCGCAAGGACGATCAGCGCGAGAACGCGGCCCGTCTGATTGAGCCGCACGGCCCATCCCCCGCCCACCGCGGCGAGGGAGGCGATGCCAGCGAAGGTGACGGCCATACCGAGGAGCATGGGAAGGCCGTTGGTCGCGAAGCGCCGCTCCGAGCGGGCAAAGACGAAGGGCAGCACGGGCAGGATGCACGGGCTCAGAATCGTGAGCGCGCCTCCCAGAAACACCAGACAAAGCAAAATCGGGCTCAAGTCTCGCTCCACCTACCGGGTCGCTGAACCCCGCGCCCGCCGCCGGTGCGGGTCAGGGTGTCGGGGACTCCTTGCAGATAAGACCGCATCCGGCCCCGAGAGATTTCACTCGAACTCTCAATTCGGGCGCAGGAGGGCGAGGATCTCGAGCTTGGCGGGATCGACGATGGCGAGCAGCGGCCGGGTGCGCCCGGTGAAGGCGATGCCGATCGGTCGGTCGGGATCGAATCCCGCGGCGCGCATACGCGCCTTGAGCGTCGTTTTCTCGCTCAGGGAGAAGAACTTGATGTCGTCCACCTTGTGCAGCTGCCCCTTGAGCTCGCTCAGACCCTCGCTCCAGGGGCGATAGAGACGCGGCAGGGCGATCACGTCATAGCCGCCGCCGATGGCGGAGGCGACGATCTTGTCCGCTTCGGCGGAGTCCGAGGGGAGCGGCGCCCAGATCCAGCGCGGCAGGCTGTTCCAGTACGGAGCCAGGGGAGTGTTCGCCTGGCGTGCGCGCGCAACGTCCTGGGGATCGAGGTCGTAGGCCTGGACCACCGAGAGGCAGTTCACCGAGAAGGCGTAATACAACGGACGCCCGTTCCACAGGGTCGTTGCCCCGTAGATGAACGCGACGAGCTGCACGGCGACGATGAGCCCAACGTCGCGAGTGAGCTCGCGCCGCGGCTTTTTCGGATTGGCAATGATGAAGGTGAGTGTCGGCCCGAGCACCACGTCAACCCCGACCATGATGGCCACCACGGGCGGCACGTTCGCGAGGTACCAGCCCGGCCAGTGATACCAGCCAAGATAGAGCACACCCAGCACGAGCGTGAGCACGCTTGCGCTCGCGAGCAGATGAAAGCCGAATGCCTTGAGTCGAAAACGCATGTGCAGAGGCCACCCGAGAATCGTGCCGGCATCCCGGTCGGGAGCCTATTTTTCATAAAACGCCCGCGCTGGGAAGTGCGGGCGCCGGCGCCGCTGCGAAAAGTGGCGAGCCCGTCACGGTGGGGCGGGTGCGGCGCGCCGCACCCGCGTGCGTCCGGGCGGCGGGTCGACGGCCTGCCCCCTACTTGAGATTCAACATACGTTGAAATATGATTCAACAAACGCTGAGGCCAGTGCAGCCGGGCGGGGAATCAGAATGACTGTCTTGATGGGGAGACAAGCCATGTTACGCAGCTCTTGCAGCGCAATCCTCCTATGCTCTTTCACCCTCGCCGGGGCGGCGCGCGCCGCCGATGCCGAGGTCGGGCCCAACGAGACCGCCCAGCTTCAGGAGGTGGTCGTCACCGCCCGCCGCGTCGCGGAAGACCTGCAGAATGTCCCGATCGCGGTCAGCGACCTGAGCGCGGCGACCTTGCAGGCACAGGACGTGACCAACCTTCAGGACCTCAACAGCTTCGTGCCGAACATGAAGATCTCGGCCGACCGCGCCACCAGCAGCACCATCAACGTGTACATCCGCGGCGTCGGTCAGAGTGATCCGCTCTGGGGGTTCGAGCCGGGAGTCGGCGTGTACGTGGACGATGTGTATCTCGCCCGCCCGCAGACCGCGCTCCTCGACGTGATCGACGTGCAGGACCTCGAGATCCTGCGCGGCCCGCAGGGCACGCTCTACGGCAAGAACACCATCGCCGGCGCGATCAAATATACGACGCGCGAGATCGACGGCCCGATGTGGCTCACCGCCTCGGTGACCGCGGGCAACTACAATGAGCGGGACGAGAAACTCTCCTTCTCGACGCCCGTGATCGATGACCACGTGTACTTCGGCATTGCGCTCGCGAACCTGAAGCACAGCGGCTACGGCCATGTCATTCCCCAGCCGGGCGAGCCCGCCGTCAATGTGGGCTCGGACGATGTCTCCAACAAGGACGTGCAGGCGGGACGGGCCAACCTGACGATCAAGTGGGGCGAGAGCTCGAAGCTCAAGCTGATCGCCGATGACATCCTCGACAACTCGAACGCCGCGGGCGGCCAGCGGCTCAACAACTATCTCGTCCCCGCCTTCGGCAACCCCTTCGACATACGCACCGACATGCCTGTGAATCGCGATTACTCGCATCGCAGCGGCGAGTCGGCGACCTACACCCAGAATCTCACCGAGCAGCTCGCGCTCAAGGTGGTGGCCGCCTACTACGAGGGTCGTACGCAGCAATTCATCAATTTCGCCGAGCTCGATCAGAACCTGTTCGAAGTGCCCGGCGCCTATCACGATCAGCAGTCCTCGGGCGAGGCACAGCTCACCTTCAAGAACGATCTCGTCACCGCGGTCGGCGGCCTCTTCTATATGGACAGCACCGCCTGCGGCTCGTACAACGCCTCGATCGGTACCTTGACGCTCCTCGGCATCCCGGCCTTCGACCTCTACATCACCGAGCTGGTCGATGGGTGCGTGCTCACCAAGAGCTCGGCGGTGTACGGCGATACCTCGTGGAAGCTCACCGATCAGCTCAATCTCGACGTCGGCGTGCGCTGGAACGAGGACGACAAGACCGCCCGGGTCTACCAAGCCGACTATGCGAGCATCGCGCCGACCCAACTGCTGCCGGGTCAGCAGTTCTTCAATGCGAACGCAGTGCCGGCCGGGTTCTTCCCCGATCCTGGCGTCGTCACGGACTACACGGGCAAGCGTGCCTTCGTGAACACGACGCCGCGACTGGGCTTCGACTATCACTGGACGCCGCACATCATGACGTACATCTCTTACAGCCGCGGCTTCAAGAGCGGCGGGTTCGACATGCGCGGCAATGCCGCCGTCTTCCCCGGCACCGAGCAGGGCTATAGCTCGGAAACGGCGGACAACTACGAGGCCGGCATCAAGACCACGCTGCTCGATGACACGCTGCTTCTCAATTTCACGGTGTTCTACGACCCCTATCGCAATGCGCAGATTCCCATCCAGCAGTTCGTCTCCTATCTGGGCACGCCCACCAACCTCACCGCCATCCTGAATGCCGGCAAGCAGATCAACCAGGGCGCGGAGCTCGAGACAGTCTGGCGGCCCATGCAACCGCTCACCTTGGGCCTGAACCTCGGGTATCTGGATTCCTATTACAAGGACATCTTGGTTCCTTGCAGCATCTTCACGGCTGCAGTCGGGTGCGGCGCGAGCGTCTCGACCTTGAACATCGCCGACGCCAACCGGCCGCTGAATGCGCCCAACTGGACCCTCTCGGCCAACGCGAGCTACCTCTGGACCCTCGCGCCGGGTGAGCTGGTCGCGCGCATGGGCTACGACTGGCGCGGCTTCACCAAGGTCGCGACCACGTTCTCGAGCCCGACCGATCAGCCGGCGTACGGGCTGCTCAACGGCGGGATCGCCTTCACGACCCATGACAAGGCGTGGCGCCTGTCGATCGACGGCAAGAACCTCACCAACCGCTACTACCGTGTCGCGGGCTATGACTTCGGCGGCCCGCCGATCGGACCCGCGAACTCCTTCATTGGCGGCATCAGCCAGATCGGCTTCTACGGGCCCCCACGCACCTACGCGGCGACGCTGACGTATCATTTCTGAAGCGGCGCAGCTTGAGGCGAGGCGAGGGTTGATCATGGGGCTCACGGCCCGCGAGCACACTTTCTCGAGTGCCGACGGATTGCGGCTGTTTTGTCGCGTGTACCCGGGAGGAGCTTCCGGCACGCTGCCGGTCCTGTGCCTGCCGGGGCTCACGCGCAACAGCCGCGATTTCGCCGCGCTCGCCGCGCATCTTTCACCCACTCACGAGGTGCTCACGCCGGATCTGCGCGGACGCGGCCGCTCGGACTTCGATCCCGATCCGTCGCGCTACCAGCTGCAAACGTACGTGAATGATGCGTTCGCTCTGCTCGACGCGCTCGGGCGCGAGCGAGTCATCGTCATCGGCACCTCCCTCGGTGCGCTCATGGGCATGGTGATGGCGGCGATGAAGCCCGCACGCATTGCGGCGCTCGTCTTGAACGATGCGGGGCCGGAGCTCGATCCGGCGGGCGTTCGCCGGATCGCCGGCTACGCCGGCAAGCTGCCGCCGGTGACCTCCTGGGCCGAAGCGGCGGCGCAGACGCGCTCGGTTTACGGTGCGGCGCTGCCCGGACTCGACGAGGCGGCGTGGCTCGACTATGCGCGGCGTGGCTACCGCGAGAACCCACAGGGCATTCCCGTGCCCGACGTCGATCCGCGAATCAGCGAGGCGTTCAAGCAGACATCGAGCACACCACTCGACCTCTGGCCGGTGTTCGCGGCGATTCATGCGGTGCCCGTCCTGGTGATCCGCGGCGCCACCTCGGACATTCTCTCGGCGCAGACCCTGGCGCGTATGGCGAAGGAGCATCCGCACCTTGAGCAGGCGACGATCCCGAACCGCGGCCATACCCCGCTCCTCGACGAGCGCGAGGCCTTGAGCGCCATCGACGCTTTTCTCGCCCGCTACGGACGCGTCTCGTGAGCAAGGGAGCCAAACCGCGCGAGTCGCAGCCGCAGCGGGAGCGAGCCGGTGGGGCTGGCGGAAGCCCGCTCGAGAATCAGGTCGCCATCGTGACCGGCGCGGCGAGCGGCATTGGCGAGGCGATTGCGCAGCGCTTCGCGCTGGCCGGCGCGCAGCTGGCCATTCTCGATCGCGACGGGCCGGGTGCACGGCGTGTGGCGTCCGACCTCGAGCGCGGCGGCAGCTCGGCGATTGTCGAGGTGCTTGATGTCACCGACGAGGCCCAGGTCGATGCCGCAATCAAGCGTGTGCTCGATCACTATCAGCGCATCGATGTGCTCGTCAGCAACGCGGGCATCCAGATCGTGGCGCCGCTCGAGAATCTTGCCTTCGCCGACTGGAAGCGGCTGCTCGCCGTGCATCTCGATGGGGCGTTCCTCACGACGCGCGCGGTACTGAAACCGATGTACGCTCAAGGCCGCGGCAGCATCATCTACATGGGCTCGGTGCACTCGAAGGAGGCTTCGGTGCTCAAGGCGCCCTACGTCACTGCCAAGCACGGCCTCCTCGGGCTCGCCCGTGTGGTCGCCAAGGAGGGAGCGGCGCACGGCGTGCGGGCGAACGTCATCTGTCCGGGCGCCGTGCGCACGCCGCTGGTCGAGAGGCAGATCCCCGAGCAAGCGCGCGCGCTCGGGATCAGCGAAGAGGAAGTCGTGCAGCGGATGTTCCTCAAGAACACGGTCGATGGCCAGTTCACGACCACCGAGGACATCGCGCAGGCGGCGCTGCTGTTCGCCTCGTTCGGCTCGAATGCGCTCACCGGGCAGTCGCTCGTCGTGAGCCACGGCTGGTCGATGCAATAGCGGCTCAGGAGGAGCGCACGCGCTGCAGCGCCTCGCGCCAGCCGCGAATCTCCTCCGTGGGCCGCGTCCCCTCGTCGGGCTCGTAGCGGGCCTCGGCCCGCGCGAGTGCCTTGATGTCCTCGACGCTGCGGTACAGGCCGCAGCCCAGGCCCGCGAGACATGCAGCGCCAAAGGCGGTCGACTCGGTGATGTGCGGCCGCTGGATCGGCAGGCGCAGCACGTCCGCGAGCCGGTGCATGAACAGATCATTTCTCGCCATGCCGCCGTCCACCTTGAGGAGCGCCGGACGCAGGCCGTCAGCGGCCATGGCCTCGATGAGGTCGTAGGTCTGGTAGACGACGCTGTCGAGCGCGGCGCGCGCAATCTCGCCCCGGGTCGTTGCGCGAGTGAGGCCGAGCAGCGCACCGCGCGCCTCGGGATCCCAGTAGGGCGCGCCGAGACCGGTGAAGGCGGGCACCAGGTACACGCCGGCGCTGTCGGCGACCGAGCCCGCGAGTGCCTCGACGTCGGCGGCTCGCGAGATGATGCCGAGTGCATCGCGCAGCCACTGCACCACCGAGCCCGCGGACAGGATCGCGCCCTCGAGGGCGTAGGTCACCTCGCCGTTCAGCTGATAGGCGATGGTGCCGAGCAGACGGCTCTTGCTCTCGACCAGGCGTCCGGCGGTGTTGAGCACGAGAAAGGCGCCTGTGCCGTAGGTGCTCTTCACATCGCCTGCGCCGAAGCACGCCTGACCGATGAGCGCCGCCTGCTGGTCACCGGCCACACCGCGGATGGGCAGTGCCTCGCCCAGCACACTGCGATCGACCTCGCCAAAATCACCCGCGCAATCGCGCACCTCGGGCAGGCACTGTCGAGGCACGTTGAACAGATCGCAGAGCGCCTCGTCCCACCGGCCGCGACGGATGTCATACAGGCAGGTGCGGCTTGCGTTGGTAGCGTCGGTGAGATGCAGCCGTCCACCGGACAGGCGCCACAGCAGGAAGCTGTCGATGGTGCCGAAGGCGACGTGCCCCGCCTCGGCGGCGCTGCGCGCATCCGGCACCCGATCGAGAATCCAGGCGATCTTGGTCGCGGAGAAATACGGATCGAGCAGCAGCCCGGTCTTCTCGGTGAGCTCGGCCTCGGCGCCCATCGTCGCGAGCGCGCGGCAGCGGTCGCTGGTCCGCCGATCCTGCCAGACGATCGCGTGATAGATCGGCGCCCCGGTTCTGCGGTCCCACAGCACCGTGGTCTCGCGCTGGTTGGTGATGCCGACCGCAGCGACCCGGTCGCCGTTCTGCTTGAGCCGCTCGAGCACGCGTCGTGCGCTCGACAGGGTCGTGGCCCAGATGACCTCCGCATCGTGCTCCACCCAGCCGGGAGCGGGATAGATCTGCTCGAAGGTCTGCTGCTCGAGGGCGAGCGTGCGACCGCTCACGGAGAAGGCGATGGCGCGACTCGAGCTGGTGCCTTGATCGAGCGCGAGCAAGACGTCATCCGACAAGCTTCGACTCCGGCGCGGGCGGGAAAACCCATGCTACCACCGCGGAGGCGCAGTATCGCACCGCCGTCAATCGAAGTCGGTCGTCAATCCCGGGTCGAGGGCGTGCTCGAACATCCGGTCTATCTGCTGCCCGCTGGTGCGTCCGGTGGACAGCGGCGGGAGGGCGCCGCGCTCGAAGAAGCCGACCGCGCTGGTCTCGGTGCTCGGCTGCGCCGACCCGCCGGTGATCTCGCAGATGAAGAACAGCTTGTAGATCGAGTCGAGATGATGCGGGCGATTGCGCCGCCGGTAATCATGCACCGCCGCGAGCTTGAGCGCGCGACCCTCGAAGCCCGATTCCTCCCGCAGCTCACGCACGGCCGATTCGGCGGGTGACTCATTCACGTCGGCCCAGCCGCCCGGCAAGGTCCACGCCCCGTCGCTGCGCTCCTGAACGAGCAGCACCCGCCCATCGCGAAAGGCGGCCGCACGCACATCGACCTTGGGCGTTGCATAGCCGCTCTCGAAGATGAACGCCTCGAGGAGCGGTGGGGATGCGAGACCCGTGTGCCCGGCGAGCAAGACGGCGGCCAGCTCGCGCAGGCGCTCATAACGCTCCCGGTCGTAGGGATCGCGGCTGAAGGTGAGTCCGGTCTGGGCAATCGCACGCAGCTCCCGACCGATCTCAAGCCACGCCGGCTCCGAGCCGCTCGGCAAGCTCATTGCATCGAACCGCTCAGGACATCTCCGGCTCGCCGAGGGGCCGCAGCGCCCGGGCCGTCGGGATGCGCACGGTCAGCACGGTGCCGCCCGCGGCCCCTTTCCTGGTTTCGAACGTGCCACCCAGCGCCTGGACGCGATGTCTCATCGCGGCCAGGCCCTGCGCGCCGTGCTCGAGCTGCTGCTCGCGGATCCCCGGGCCATCGTCGGTCACGCGAAACAGCACCGCGTCGTCATCGATGTCCAGACTGATGTCGACGGACTTTGCGCCGGAAAGTCCGGCGATATGGGCGAAGGCTTCCTGGGCGACCCGAAACAACGCGATGGCCGCATCGGCGGTGAACTTCGGCTCCTCGTCGGGGAAGTATTCGGTGCATTTGAGCCCGGCGCGCGCACAGGTCTCCTTGAACTGCCAGCGCAGGGCGGCGATGAAGCCGACGTTGTCGAGGAGCGTCGGCCGCAGCTCCTCGATGATACGGCGCTTGAGGTCGATGCTCGCCGAAAGATTCTGCTGCACGCGGCTCAATCGCTGGCGCAGCTCCACGTCATCCGCACGCAGACGCTGCTCGGCCCAGGAGATGTCCATGCGCGCCCCTACCAGCAATCCGCCGAGCTCATCGTGCAGCTCGCGGGCAAGCGTCGCCTTCTCGCGTTCGGCAACGCTTTGCAGGTGAGTCGAGAGCGCCACGAGCTCGCGGGTTCGCTCCTCGACCTCGCGCTCGAGCTGAGCGCGCTGCTCGCGCAGGCTCGCCGCGAGGAGCTCGCGACGACGCACGTCGCGGTAGACCAGGCTTGCGGCGGTTGCCACCAACAAGGCGTTGCACAGGGTCGCGCCGAGGACCACCCAGCGGTTCATGAGGTCACCGCCGATGCAACGGAGTGGTCGGGCGCAGCCATGGGTGGGCTTGCATGCGATGCAATCTCGGTGCAACAGGCATAAAAAGCAAGTCGGTGAGTGGCCTACAGCGGGGAGCCGCGGTCACGGTGCCCAGAAGCGCCCTGCGTGAGGTCACCCTTCCGCGCGGCTACGACCGATGCTGCACGGAGCGCCACGGCATCGATCAGCGGCGCGTGCGAGCGCCCCGCCCGCCGATGAGATCGCTCGGATTGAGCGCGCCGGCGGCGGCGTCCGGGATTACGAGCGAGGAGGCCTGCTCGCGACGCAGCTCTTGCAGCTCTTGCATGGTCTGCTGCACCGCCTGTTCGGCCGCCGCGCCGAATTTTCCGATGGCCGCGGCGAGCGTGGCCGCCTCGAGGTCGAAGCTGATCGGCACCGCGCCCACCGGCGTCATCACCTGGGCCTGTCCGATGAACAGCACCGCCCGCTTGGGATCGAGCTCACCGTCGGCGCCCACCGGCGTCAATCGCCGGATCGTGCCGACGCGCCGATCGGTGAATATGTCCTCACGGTAAAGCTGGGTCGCGTCCATGGTCGCCTGGCGGGCGTCAAGAGAGGAGCTCATTCGGATCACCTGCTGCTGCTCGAGGTTCGGAAGCCTCAAGTGTAACCCGAGCGCTCTTGCACGGCCTATCGAGCCGGCAGCGAGCGGTGCTGGGTGACGGGGCGCCCTGTTACGATAGGCCGCTTGACCCTGCCACTCACAGCTCGAAAGATTCCGCCATGGACGACGCTGCTCGGGCTCGTCCTCTTTGCCCTCGCGCTCTTGTGGCTGCGGCATCTGCTCTCGCAGTACCACCTGCACGACATCCTCGCGCACATGCGGGCATTGCCGGCCTCGCGCCTCCTCGCCGCCGTGCTGCTCACCTGCCTCGGCTACGGTTGCCTGACGTTCTACGATGCGCTCGGTTTGCATTTCGCCGATGCGCGCGTGCCCTATCCACGGCTCGCCCTCATCTCGTTCATGGGCTATGCCATCGGGCACAACGTCGGCGTGAACACCTTGAGCGGCGGTGCGGTGCGCTATCGCGCCTACTCCGCGCTCGGCCTCTCGGCGAAGCAAATCGCCACCGTGATCGCGTTCGGGACGGTGACCTTCTCGCTCGGTGCGGCCGTGATGCTCGGCCTCTCGCTGCTGATCGAATCGCGGCTCTCCGCCCAGGTGCTGCACCTGCATCCCTGGCTGGTGGCGCTCGCGGGCTGCGCGCTGCTCGCGGGCGTCGCAGCCTATTTCTCGCTCGCCTGCAGCCGGCACGAGACGCTGCGAGTGGGACGTCTCTCGGTGCCGGTGCCGAGCGGGCTCACCGCGCTGGCGCAGGTGGGCGCCGCGTGCGCCGACCTGTTGTGCGCGGCCGGGGTGCTGTACGTGCTGCTGCCGCCCCAGGCGGCCATCGGCTACTTCGCCTTCGCGGGCCTGTTCCTGATCGCGATCGCCGCGGGAATCATCTCGAATGTACCGGGCGGGGTCGGTGTATTCGAGACGGTGCTGCTGCTGCTGTTTCGCAAGGTTCCACCGGACCAGCTGCTCGGCTCGCTGCTCGCCTATCGATTGATCTACTACCTCGCTCCGTTTGCCCTGGCACTCACGTTGCTCGGGGCGCACGAGCTGTGGCTGCACCGCGCCCCGCTTGTGCGCGCCGCTCGCCTCGCCCGCACCTGGCTGGGGGCCGTCACGCCGCAGGCGAGCGCGCTCGCCGTGTTTGGCGCGGGCACGGTGCTGTTGCTGTCGGGGGCGACTCCGGGTCTCGGCGCGCGACTTGCGATCCTGCATCGAATGGTGCCGCTGCCGGTGCTCGAGCTCTCCCATCTCCTCGGCAGCGCCGTCGGAGTGGGGCTGCTCGTGCTCGCCAACGGACTGTACCGCCGGCTCGATGCGGCGTGGTACCTGACGATGTGGCTGCTGTGCGCCGGCATACTCGCCGCGCTTCTGAAGGGTTTCGACGTCGAGGAGGCGATCATCCTCGGGGCCGTGGCGGTGATGCTGGTGTCGGCCCGAGAGCGCTTTCGCCGTCGCGCCTCGCTCATCGAGCAGCGCTTCTCGGGACCGTGGGTGGTGGCGGTGCTGCTCGTGTTCAGCGCGGCGCTCGGCATCGTGATCTTCGCCTATCGGCACGTACCCTACAGCAGGGATCTGTGGTGGGAGTTTGCATTCGAGGCGCCTGCGCCGCGCAGTCTGCGCGCACTGCTCCTTGCCATGATGATTGCTGCGGCGTATGCGCTGTGGCGACTGCTGCGGCCGTCGAAGCCCGCGATGTTGCCGCCGAGCGAGGCGGAGCTCGAGCAGGCGGCGCGTCTCGTCAAGGACGCACAAGACCCGGTTGCCAATCTCGCCTTGCTCGGCGACAAGAGCTTTCTGTGCAATGAGGCGCGCACCGCCTTCATCATGTATCAGGCCTCGGGCTCGAGCTGGGTCGCGATGGGTGATCCGGTCGGCGAGGAGAGTGCCTTCGAGGATCTGGTTTGGACCTTCATCGAGCGCTGCGACGGCATGGCGGTCTCGCCGGTGTTCTACGAGGTCACCCCGGAGCATCTGCCCCTCTACATCGATCTGGGCCTCACGCTGAGCAAGCTCGGCGAGGAGGCACGCGTGTCGCTCGAGGACTTCTCGCTCGAGGGCGCGGCCCGCGCCGATGTGCGCCACTCTCACCGGCGTGCGCAGCGCGACGGGGCGATGTTCGAGCTGCTACCGCCGGCGGCGGTGGGACCGCTCATCCCCGCGCTCGAGCGTGTCTCCAACGAATGGCTCGCCGCCCGCAACACGGCGGAGAAGCGCTTCTCGCTCGGCTTCTTTCAGCCGCGCTACCTCGAGCATTTCCCGTGCGCGATCGTGCGCCGTGAGGGCGCGATCGTGGCGTTCGCGAATCTGTGGGTCGCGCGCCAGGGCGCCGAGCTCGCGGTCGACCTCATGCGCTACAGTGAGGCGGCCCCGAAGGGTGTGATCGAGTTCATGCTTGCCGAATGCATGCTGTGGGGCCGCGCGCAGGGCGCGCGCTGGTTCAGCCTGGGGATGGCACCGCTGGCCGGGCTCGAGGAGCACGCGCTCGCGCCCGCCTGGCACAAGGTGGGCCGTCTGGTGCAGCGTTACGGCGAGACGTTCTATCCCTTCGAGGGGGTGCGCAAGTTCAAGGAGAAGTTCCTGCCGGTGTGGCGGCCGCGCTATCTCGCCGCGCCCGACGGCATCGGCATGGTGGGTGCGCTCCTCGATGTGACGACGCTCATCTCCGGCGGTATGAGTCGGGTGCTCGCGAAATAGCCGCGGGCCCGCTGATCGCTGCGTGCCGGCTGAACGGCTGGGTGCCGGCTGAACGGCTGCGTGCGGACTCAAGCCTTCGCTGCCGCGCTCCGCTGCTGATTGAATTCGCGCTCGATCTCGAGCGCAGCCTGGTGCATCTTCGGCAGGAACTGCTCGGCCGCGGTCTTCAACGGCACGGCGCTCGCCGCGAAGCGCACCGAGAGCGTCCCGAGAACGCGATTCTCGCCGTGCACGGGGATCGCGAGGCTCGTTTCCTCCGACACGCGGCGCGCGCGTTGCGCGAGCCCGAAGCCCTGCTTGCGGGTCTCATTGAGCAGACGCTCGATCTCGGGACGGTTGCGCGCGAGCCGATCCTCTGGAGAGGCGGAGCGCGCCAGCATCTCGAGGATGACCTCGCGCGACTCCGCGGGGCAAAACGCGAGATAAGCGCGACCGGCCGCCGAGCTCAGCATCGGCACGCGCACGCCCGCCCCGTATTGCTCCAGGGCCAGCGGGCTCTGATGGTCGGTCGCCTCGCGAATCATCATGGAGCCGCCCGACGGGGTGGCGATCGCCACCGGCCACACGATCTGCGCGCACAGCGCTGCGAGACGGGGTTTGCCGATGTGCGCGAGCATGGCCTCATCGTCGAACCCCTCCGAGAGCGCGCGCACCCGCACCGTCGGTCGATAGCAATCGTCGTGCGGGTCGCGCTCCACGTAGCCCGCCAGGCGCAGCGTTTCGAGTATCCGATAGGTGGTCGTGCGCGGCAGCTCGACCGCGCTCGCCAGCGCGTTGATTGCGGCGCGCTCGACCCGGTTGAGCTCGGCGAGCACCTCGAGGCCGCGGTTCAGGGCGCGGATCGGGCGCGTGGATTCGCGAAAGCGATCGCGCAACGAAGGGGGCAGCTCATGTCCCTCTCGGGCATCGGCGCTGGGGTGGCTCTTGGCGTACATAGGCGTTCCTGTGCAGGGCACTGACCTGTCATGTACATACATTGTACAACGAATATATGTACAAATCATAGACACACCGGGGCGATTCAGCCCCCGCGCTCTCTACAGGCTCTGGAGAGCAGCCAGCGCACGCTGGCGGGCCAGCGCGTGGTCCACGAGGCGCACCGGATAGGTGGCTCCGAGCACGACCCGCGCCGCCTCGAGGACCGGCGCCGGGGCCGCCCAGGGCTGATGCAGCCACTCATCGGGAAGCGCCGCGAGCTCCGGGAGGAAGCGGCGCACGTAGCGTCCGTCGGGGTCGAATTTCTGCCCCTGCGACACGGGATTGAAGATGCGAAAGAACGGCGCCGCATCCGCGCCGCTCCCGGCGACCCATTGCCAGCCGAGCGTGTTGCTCGCGAGGTCCGCATCGACCAGCGTATCCCAGAACCAGCGGGCCCCCTCGCTCCAGGGCTGCAGCAGATCCTTGACGAGAAAGGAGGCGACGATCATGCGCACCCGGTTATGCATCCAGCCCGTTTGCCACAGCTCGCGCATGCCCGCATCGACGATCGGATACCCGGTCTCGCCCCGCTGCCACGCTCGCTGCTGTGCGGCGCTGGGGTCCCAGGGAAAGCGCGCATAGCGGGCGCGCAGCGGATGCTGCGGGCTCTCGGGAAAGTGATAGAGCAAATGATGAGCGAACTCGCGCCAGCCGAGCTCGGTCAGGAACTGCGAGTCGCGCCAGCTCGAGTGCCGTCCACGCGCCTCGGCGAGGCGGCGCGTCGCATGCCAGATCTGGCGCGGGCCGATCTCGCCAAAATGCAGATGGGGCGAGAGGCGCGAGGTGCCGGCCGCGGCGGGAATGTTGCGCTCGCCCGCATAGCGGTCAAACGCGTGCTCGAGAAATTCCTGCAGACGACGGGCAGCACCGTCGATGCCGGGCGTCCAGGTGCGGCGCAGTCCCTGGGTCCAGTCGATGCGGGGCTTGAGCTCGAGCTGCGCGAGCGAGAGCGATTGTGGCCAGCGGGCGGGCGCCGGCAGGCGCGTGGGTGCGGCGAGGGGTGCGGGCGGATCGGGAAGCGAGCGGCACTGGCGCCAGAATGCGCCGAACACCTGGTATGGGCCGCCGCTCTGGGTGGCGAGGGTCCATGGCTCATGGAGCAGCGCGCTGTTGTAGCTGGCGACCTCGAGCCCTTGATCGCGAAGGGTCGATTTGACGCGCTGATCGCGGGCGATGAGTGCGGGCTCGTAGCGGCGATTCCAGTAAAGGCGCGTCGCGCCGCACTCGAGTGCAAGCTCGCGCAGCGTCACCTCCGCCTGCTCGCCCGCTCTGACGATCAGGCGCGAGCCGCAGCGCTCGAGCGACTCGGCGAGGCGCTCGAGGCTTTCGTGCAGCCACCAGCGCGAGGCGGCGCCTGGCGCCCAGGCGCCCTCCTCGCGGGGGCACCACAGATACACCGGCACCACCGGCGCGCCCGCTTCGAGCGCCGCCTCGAGTGCCGGGTTGTCCTCAAGACGCAGATCGAGGCGAAACCACAGCAGGGTGCTCATGCGCGGCTCGAGCCTGCGCAACTCGGCGGGCAGGCGCAAGTCACGGCTGCCCCGCGTCCATGGGGCAGTCGCGCGAGCGTTTTTCGGTACAATTCCGCTCCCTTTTGACCTCGAAAGCGGCCAGGACACGTTCGCACCATGTCGGAACACATTGCATTGACGCCCGCGGAGCGCGCAGCAGCACCGATCACCGCCGAGACGGTGATCATCGGAGCGGGCCCGTGTGGCTTGTTCCAGATCTTCGAGCTCGGCCTGCTCGGCCTCTCGGCGCACATCATCGACTCGCTCGCGCAGCCCGGCGGCCAGTGCACCGAGCTCTACCCCGACAAGCCGATCTACGACATTCCGGCGCTTCCGGTCTGCGGCGCTCAGGAGCTCGTCGATCGCCTTCTCGAGCAGGCAAAGCCGTTCCATGCGACCTTCCATCTCGGACAGGAAGTGACCGAGCTCAAGCCGCTTGCGGACGGCAAGTTCGAGGTGGCGACGGTGCTCGGCACGCGCCTCATCGCAGGGGCGGTCGTCATCGCGGCCGGCGTGGGCTCCTTTCAACCGCGTCGCCTCGCGCTTCCCGGCATCGAGGAGTTCGAGGGCAAGAGCGTGCACTACCGCGTGCGCAGCGCGAGCGACTACCACGGCAAGGATCTGCTGATCTGCGGCGGGGGCGACTCAGCGCTCGACTGGACGGTCGCGCTGGCCGAGAAGGCGCGCTCGCTCACGCTCGTGCATCGGCGCGCCGAGTTTCGTGCGGCGCCCGCGACCGTCGCGCGCATGCGTGAGCTGGTCGCGGCGGGCAAGATGCAACACATCGAGGGTCAGATCGTCTCGCTGCACGGCGCGCAAGGCCGCCTCGATCATGCGGTGCTTCAGGGCAACGGCGGCGAGACGACCCTCAAGGTGCCGGTCGAGCAGTGCCTGGTGTTCTACGGCCTGCACCCCAAGCTCGGTCCGGTGGCCGAGTGGGGACTCGACCTCGAGCGCAAAGCGCTCAAGGTCGATACCGAGAAATTCCAGACAAGCGTCCCCGGCATCTTCGCGATCGGCGACATCAACACCTATCCCGGCAAGAAGAAGCTGATCCTCAGCGGCTTTCACGAGGCAGCGCTCGCCGCCTTCGCCATCCAGCACCACCTCTTCCCGCAGAAGCGCCAGTTCCTGCAGTACACGACGACGAGCCCGATCATGCAGAAGCGCCTGGGGGTGGTCCCGGCGGATGCACCCGCGGCGGCCGAGTAGCCTGCCTTGAATGAGCCCCACGTACCGCTGCAGGGACTTCTCGAGGATCTGCTCAACGTCTTGACGCTCGAGCGCCTCGAGCTCGACCTGTTTCGCGGCATCAGCCGCGACATCGGCAGTCCGCAGGTGTTCGGCGGCCAGGTCCTCGGCCAGGCGCTGATGGCGGCGAGCGGGACGGTGGAAGATCGCGTGGTGCACTCCCTGCATGCCTACTTTCTCAGACGGGGCGATTTCAAGGCACCGATCGTGTACGAGGTCGATCGCGCACGCGATGGCAATCATTTCTCCATGCGTCGGGTGGTCGCCATCCAGCACGGCGCGCAGATCTTCAACATGGCCGCATCGTTCCAGGAGCGCGAGAGCGGTCTCGATCACCAGATCGACATGCCCGACGTGCCGGCGCCCGAGTCGTTGCTCGATCTCGCCGAGGCCTACCGCGAGGTGCTGCCGCACATGCCGCCGCGGCTGCGCCGCGTTCTCGAGCGCCAGGGACCGTTCGAGTTTCGCCCCGTCGAGATCCTGAGCGGCGCGCCTCGCAAGCGCGCCGCGCGCAAGCACATGTGGTTCAAGGCGATCGCACGGCTGCCCGATGAGGAGGCACTGCACCGCTGCCTGCTCGCCTACGTCTCCGATTTCCATCTGCTCGACACCGCGCTGCTGCCCCACAACTTGAATCTCGCGATGCCGAATCTCGTCATGGCGAGCATCGATCACGCCATGTGGTTTCACCGTCGCGTCCGCGTCGATGAGTGGCTCCTGTATGCAACCGATTCGCCGAGCGCCTCGGAGGCGCGCGGCTTCAGTCGGGGCAGCATTTTCACGCGCGACGGAAATCTGGTTGCGAGCACCGCGCAGGAGGGACTGATGCGTGTGCTGAGCCGCGAGCAGGCGAAGGGGGCGCCGTGAAGGCCTTCATCGTCATCGCGCTGGTCGTCGCGCTGATCCTCGGCGGGCTGCTCGCGCTGCGCAGCGCCCGCAATGCGGGCATGCCGAGCCAGGACGTGCTCGACCGCGCGCGCAAGCGCGCGCGCGAGCAGGAGGCCGCGGACAAGGACTGAAGTCGCGGCGGCGTCAAGAGCGCTCGTGGCTCTTCTGGTGGCTCGTGATCGACACCGACACCGAGCGTACAACGCCTTCATGCAGCACGCGCAGCTCCACCGACTGACCGACCCGCAGCAGCGCAATCGCATTGCGCAGCTGCGTGGCATTCATCAGTGCGATGCCGTTGATCGAAACGACCACGTCTCCGCGCTTGATGCCGGCGCGTTCGGCGGGTGAACCCGGGGCGACCTCGGCAACGAGCACGCCGCGCGCGTTCACGAGGCGCAACGAGTCGGCGAGCTCGGGGGTGACGTCCGCGAGCTTGATGCCAAGCTCGCCGCGCCTCACCACCCCATAGGCGATGAGCTGCTCCATCACCGCCTTCACCATGTTCACGGGTATGGCGAAGCCGATGCCGATGTTGCCTCCGCCCTCGCTCGAGAGAATCGCGGAGTTGATGCCAACGAGCTCGCCGTGCAGATCGACGAGCGCGCCTCCGGAGTTGCCCGGGTTGATGGAGGCATCCGTCTGAATGAAGTCCTCGAAGCCGTGGGGATGGATGCCGGTGCGTCCCAGCGCGCTCACGATCCCGACCGTGACCGTGTGCTGCAGGCCGAAGGGATTGCCGATCGCCACCACCCAGTCGCCCACCTCGAGATGCGAGGAGTCTCCGAGGGGCATCGCCACGAGATGCGGCTCGTGCACCCGCAGCACGGCGACGTCGGTACCCTCATCGCTCCCGACCACGCTCGCATTGACGCGCCGGTTGTCGAGAAGCGTCACCGTGATCTCGCTCGCGTGCTCGATGACATGCCGGTTGGTGACGATGTAGCCCTTCTGCGCATCGACGATGACGCCCGAGCCCGCGCTCTGGAATTGACGGTGCCGCACGGCGGGCGGCGCACTGAAAAAGCGCTTGAAGAATGGGTCCTCGAGCAGCGGATTGCGCGGCACGCGCTCGGTGAGGGTGCCGCGGGTCGCGATGTTGACGACCGCCGGAGAGGCCTCCTTGATCATGGGCGCGAGCGAGGGCAGGGCGACCCCCGCGCTCACCGCGAGAGCATCCGGGGCGAGCGAGGGCACCGCCCCGCCGAGGAGCGTCGCGAGCACGGCGAGCGGGAAGCCTCTTCGATGCATTCGATGGCGTGCCGTCACGGGGGCGCCGCGCTCAGGCCCCGGGCTCGCCGAGGACACGCGCGCTCGCTTCCCATACCGTGCGCGGCAGCACGTACAGATGGCAATCCCACCAGCGGTTCTTCGCACGTCGGTGCTTGCGAAACACGGCCTCCCAGCGCATCCCGACCTTCTCGAGCACGCGGATCGATGCACGATTGTTGACGTCGACCGTCGAGATGACGCGCTCGGCCTTGAGCTCGAGAAATGCAGCATCGATGAGGGCGAGCGATACCTCGGTGGCGTATCCCTTGCCCCAGTCGACCGAGCCCAGCATGTATCCGAGGTCGACGACGTCTCGCTCGATCAGCGACAGATCGCAGGCCCCGACCACGCGGCCGGTCGCGCTCTCCTGCACCGCGAGCTCGAAGCGTGTGCGCGGTACCTCGTGCTGCGAGGCGAGCAGCCCCTCGAGATAGTCGGCGGTGGAGAGCTCATCGCGCGGCGCGAAGAACAGGTAGCGTGTCACGCGCGGATCCGCGGAATACGCATGGATCGCCTGAAAATCGCCCTCGGTGAAGTCGCGCAGCGTCAAGCGCGCGGTGCGAAGCGGGAGTGTCAGCCTACGCATGCGCGGCTATTCTACGGTGCCGCACGGCGAGGGTGCACCCGCCCGCAGAGCGCTACGCCAGCACCTTGCCGGGATTCATCAGGCCCCCGGGATCGAGCGTGCGCTTCAGCGCGCGCATCAGCTCGAGCTCGACCGGATCGGCGCGCCGCGCGAGCTCGCCGGCCTTCAGCCTGCCGATGCCGTGCTCGGCGCTGAAGCTGCCGCCGAGCTCGCCCACCAGGTCGAACACCGCGTGCTCGAGCCCGGGACCTCGGGCGAAGAACTCGGCGCTCGAGGTGCCTTCGCGCTGGCTCACGTTGAAGTGCAGATTGCCGTCACCCATGTGGCCATAGGCGATGAGCTCGCCCTCGGGCACGAGCCGCTCGACGAGCTGCGCACCGCGCTCGATGAGCGTGGGAAGCGCCGCGAGCGGCACCGAGACATCGTGCTTCAGGCTGCCGCCGTGATGGCGCTGCGCCTCGGGAATCGACTCGCGCAGCTTCCACATCGCCTCTGCCTGCGCGAGCGAGCTGGCGAGCACCGCATCCCGCAGGGTGCCGGCGGCGGCTGCCTCCTCGAGCTCATCGCTCAGCAGCGTGCCGGCGGGCTGGCGCGAGTGATAGCTCGCCACCTCGACGAGCGCGAACCAGGGTGTGCCGAGATCGAGCGGATTGGCGACCCCTGCGATGTGCGCCACGGTGAGCTCGACCGCGCGGCGCGGCATGAGCTCGAAGGTGCTGAGCGCATCGCCGCAGGTCGCGCGCAGTTTCGCAAAGAGCTCGAGCGAGCGCTGCGGGGAGTCGGTACCGACGATCGCGACGGCCGTCTCGGCGGGCTCCGGGAAGAGCTTGAGACACGCCGCCGTGATGATGCCGAGCGTGCCCTCGGCACCGATGAAGAGCGATTTCACATCGTAGCCGGTGTTGTCCTTGCGCAGCTCCTTGAGCCCGGACATCACCTGGCCGTCGGGCAGCACCACCTCGAGCCCGAGCGTCAGGTCGCGCATCATGCCGTAGCGAAGCACGGCCGTGCCGCCCGCATTGGTCGAGAGATTGCCGCCGATCTGCGCCGTGCCCTCCGAGCCGAGGCTCAAGGGAAAGAGCCGATGCGCCGCGCGCGCGGCCGCCTGCGCCTCGGCGAGCGTGCAGCCGGCCTCGACGATCATCGAGTCGTTAGCGGGATCAACGCGTCGCACGCGGTTGAGACGCTCGAGGGCGACCACGATCTGCGTGCCCGACTCATCGGGCGTCGCACCGCCGCAGTAGCTCGTATTGCCACCGCAGGGCACGACCGCGACTGACTCGCGCCGGCAGAGCGTGAGGATCTGCGCGACCTGGGTGACCTCGCGGGGCCGCAGCACCAGCGGCGTCGCTCCACGGTACAGGCGGCGGAAGTCGACCCGGTAGGGGGCGATGTCGCCGGGCGCCTCGAGCCAGCCGCCGGCGCCGACGATCGCTTTCAGCTCCTCGAGCGTGCGCTGCTCAGGCGGGCGCGGCATGGATCGTTGCCAGCGAGGCACGGCGCGAGCGCGGCTTGACGAGCAGCATCTGCACATCGCCGAGCTGGCGCTCCTCGAAGCCGCCCTCGCAGTAGCTCAAATAGAACTCCCACAGCCGCAGGAGCCGTTCCGGATAGCCTTGCGAGCGTACCTCGGCCGCCCGCGCCAGGAGGCGCTCGCGCCACAGACGCAGGGTGCGCGCATAGTGAGGCCCGATGTCCTCGAGGTGAAACAGCTTGAGGTCGGTCACACGCGCCAGCGCATCGACGAGCGCCTGCACCGAGGGTATGAAGCTGCCGGGAAAGATGCAGCGCTTGATGAAATCGACCGAGCGCAGCGCGTACTCGTAGAGCTGATCGCGAATCGTGATCGACTGGAGCAGCATCACGCCCGAGGAATCGAGCAGGTCGCTGCACTTCGCGAGGTAGGTATCGAGGTATCGATGCCCGACCGCCTCGACCATCTCGATCGAGACGAGCGCATCGTAGCGACCCTTGAGATCGCGATAGTCCTCGAGCAGCAGCGTGATGCGATGGCTCAGTCCGGCGCGCGCGATGCGCTCGCGCGTGAGATCGAACTGCTCCCGCGAGATGGTCGTCGTCGTCACGCGGCAGCCGTAGTGGCGCGCGGCATGCAGCGCGAGGCCGCCCCAGCCCGTGCCGATCTCGAGGAGATGCTGGCTCGGCGTCAGGGCGAGCTTGGAAAGCGCCGCGTCGAACTTTGCGATCGACGCTTCGCGCAGCGGGGTCTGCGGGGTCGGAAAGATTGCGCATGAATAGGCCATCGTCTCATCGAGAAACAGCTCGAAGAAGCGATTGCCGAGGTCGTAGTGCGCGGCGATGTTGCGCCGGCTGCCGGCGCGGTCGTTGTCGTTGAGCCAGTGGCCGAGCTTGAACAGCGGCGCCCGCAGGCGCGACCATCCGGAGTCGACGTGCTCGAGCAGCGTGCGATTGGCCACCATGAGGCGCACGAGCGCGGTCAGGTCATCGCATTCCCAGCGGCCTGCGGTGTAGGACTCGCCCGCGCCGAGCGTGCCCGCGAACAGGACCTCGCCGTAAAAGCGCGCATCGCGCACCCGCACGGTCGCCTCGAAGGGCGCCGTCGCGCCCGCCTCGCCGAAGCTCTGGTCGAGCGGGCCGTCGATGAGGCGCAGCCGCCCGTGACGAAGCTTGCGCAACTGGCGCACGAGGAGCGTGCGCGCGAGCCGCGCGATCAGCTGGGCGGCGGTCGAGTCGGCGGCGCTCAGTGGCAGGTCCAGCGGAACGATGCTCGGTTTCATGAGAGCGCCCGCCTCAGGGGCGCTGCGCGAGCGCAGCGGAGCGCGGGTGGGCATGGAAGGGGGTGCCCTTCCACCAGAGCCTGAGCGCCTGCCAGTGGATCGCGGCGATGACCTGCAGGGTCATCATGGGGAAGGCCGCGAGCGTGCGCAGGAGCGCGGCGCGCGTGAGCGGCTCGGCGCGCAGCGTGAGGGTCGCGTCGAACATCGCCTCGCCCCCGCGGTAGTTCTCCATGTTCACGAGCAGCCGCGGGCCCGGGGCGCTGAAGCTCCAGCGATAGCGCATGTCCATCGGCATGAAAGGGGAGACGTGAAAGTCCTTGTCGAACTCGAACCGTTGCACACGCTCTCCCGCCCGGGTCACGGGCAGCACATATTGGTGGCGCTCCTTCCAGGGCGTGTTGGTGATCTCCGCAACGATGCTTTCGAGGCGCTCGCGACGGTCGAAGCAATAATAGAAGCTCACCGGATTCATGCAATAGCCGAAGTATCTGAGATGCGTGAGCAGGCGGATCGGTCCTTCGGGTCTCGCGCCGGTGCGTCGGGCGACGAGCTGGCGCAGCGCCTCATCGAGGGGCAGCGCGTGGGGCGCCAGGTAGTCGCGGCGGCGGAACCAGGCGAGCGCCGGGCGCCGGGCGGAGAAGCCGGGCACTGCATCGAACAGAGCCGGGATCTCGGCGAGATCGAGATAGAGCATGAAGAGCGGATAGCGAAAGTGGTGGGGGACCGGCGCCGCGCGCCGATGCCTAACCCACCCTTTGTAGATGCAGCTGTGCATGCGTTTGCCGGCGGCGGAAGGTGTCGAGCGCGACCAGCGCGCTGTTCACCCCGTCCTCATGAAAGCCGTAGCCCCAGTATGCGCCGCAATAGTAGGTGCTGCGCGCGCCGTTGATTTCGGGGCGGCGACGCTGGGCGGCGACCGCCGCCGTGGTGAACACGGGGTGATGATAGACGTAGCGGCCCAGAACTCGCGCGGGGTCGACGTCCTCGCTGCGGTTCAAGGTGACGAGAAAATCGACCGGCGCCTCGATCCCCTGCAGGATGTTCATGTTGTAGGTGACGGTGACCCGCTCGTACTGCTCGATCGGCAGATGATAGTTCCAGGCCGCCCAGGCGAGGCGCCCGCGGGGCATGAGCCTTGCGTCGGTATGCAGCACCGCCTCGTTGGCCTGGTAGGTGATGGCGCCGAGGATCTCGCGCTCCTCGCGCGAGGGATCGGCGAGAAGCCCGAGGGCCTGGTCGCTGTGACAGGCGAGGAACACGGCATCATAAGACTCCACGGCGCCCGACTTGAGCCGTATGAGCACCTGGTGGGGCTGGCGCTGGACCGAGGCCACGGGCGAGCTCAAAAAGATCCGCCCGGCGAACGGGGCAGTCAGGCGCTTCACGTACTCACGCGAGCCGCCCTGGACCACACGCCAGGTCGGGCGGTCGTTGATGTTGAGAAAGCCGTGGTTCGAGAAGAACTCGACGAAGTAGCGCGCCGGAAAGCGCAGCATGTCGATGGGGCGCGAGGACCAGATCGCCGCGCCCATCGGAATGATGTAGTGATCGATGAAGCTCGCCGAATAGCGCTCGCGCTCGAGATACTCGGCGAGCGTTACCTCGTCGGAGCCGGATCGCAGGAGCGAGGGCGCCCGGGCGTTGAAGCGCAGGATGTCGGCGACCATGCGCAGGAACGAGGGCCGCAGGAGGTTGCTGCGCTGGGCGAAGAGGGTGTTGAGCGTCGCGCCGTTGTACTCGAGGCCGGTGTTCTCGCAGCGAACCGAAAAGCCCATCTCGCTCGGCTGCGAGGCGACACCGAGCTCCTCGAGGAGCTGCACGAAGTTCGGGTAGGTGCGGTCGTTGAAGACGATGAAGCCGGTGTCGATGGCGTAGGGTCGCCCGCCCTGCTCAACGTCCACGGTGTGGGTATGGCCGCCGATGCGGCCTTCGGCCTCGAGGAGCGAAATCTCATGCCGCTCGCGGCTCAGTCGATGAGCGGCGACCATCCCTGCAATCCCCGATCCGATAACCGCGATTCGCATGCGTGTCGCTCGTGATTCTCGCCGGTTTGTTCCGGCCACGACACGTTATTCGCGAACTTTACGCGATCGGATGCGCACCGTGGACGGCGCGCGCCCGCGCCGTCCACGTCATGGAACGAGGAGTCGTCCTAGAGACGCTTGCCGCCGCCCTCGCGAATGGCGGCGGGAACGGACTTGAGGTCCCAGATGAGGCCGAGCATCGACATCAGCTTCAACATGTAGAAGGTGATGTCGAACTCCCACCAGTAGAAGCCCTGGCGCACCGAGGCTGGATAATGGTGGTGATTGTTGTGCCAGCCCTCGCCGAGCGTGATGAGCGCGAGCCAGGGATTGTTGCGGCTCGCATCCCCGGTGCGATAGCGCTGCCGGCCGAACACATGCGAGAGCGAATTGATCGTGTAGGTGCCGTGGTAGACGGCAACCGTCGAGATGAAGAAGCCCCAGACCAGCATCTGCCAGCCGTTGGTGTGCAGGCCGGGCGCGACATGCTTGAGCAGCACCCCGAGGAAGAACACACCGACCCCGAGCAGGGTGGGTACCAGCACGTCGAAACGATCGAGAAAGCGCAGCTCGGGATACTTGAGGAGATCCTTGACGCGGGTCAGGTCGGCGGCGAAGTGCTTGCGCGACATGAACCACCCCATGTGGCTCCAGAAGAAGCCGTGCTGGACCGGTGAATGCACGTCCTCGGGCTTGTCCGAGAAGATGTGATGGTGGCGATGATGCGCGGCCCACCAGATCGGCCCACGCTGCACGGCAGAGGCGCCGAGGATACCGAAGATGAACTGTCCGACGCGCGTGGTCTTGAAGGTACGGTGCGAGAAATAGCGATGATAGAAGCCGGTGATGGCAAACATGCGCAGCACGTACAGCGCAACGGTGACGCCGAGCGCGACCCAGCTGAAGCCCACCAGGAACACGGCGAGGCAGGCGGCATGCATGGCGAGGAAGGGTCCAACGCGCACCCAGTCGATGCTGCGATCGCGCTCCACCGGCTCCGCTTTCGGCCGCGTCGCGAGCTCGCTGTGATCGAACCAGCGTGACAGCTCGCGGCCGACGCGCTCGGCGGCGGGCGGCAACACGGCCGGTGGCAGGCCGGGCGTCAACACGGACGGCAGGGCGGGCAGCTCGTTCTCTGGGGTCATGAGGGGGTTCCTGAAGGATGAATAGGGGTCGGCTGATGCGTACGCTTTGGGCCGCAGGCAGCGGGGAATGAGATGCGCGCGCGCACCGCGGGGTTGGCGAGGATGAAGAGCAAAATACGCCTCCGAGCCTTTTGTTTACCGCAACCAACCACAATATGTCAGCGCTGCGCCTGAATGGTCGGGATGTCGGCGTCGGATTTCAAGGACCGGCCGCCCGATTTTCGGTCCCCGCCGCGCGCGGGGCCCGCCGCGAGGCGGCCACGCGTATGATCAACCACTTAGCTTAGCACGGATTACGTTAAGGTCGTCGATGCAATACCGGGATTACTACGAGACGTTGGGCGTTGCACGCGGGGCGAGTGCCGAGGACATCAAGCGGGCCTATCGCAAGCTCGCGCGCAAGTACCACCCGGACGTGAGCAAGGAGCGCAATGCGGAAGCGCGCTTCAAAGAGGTGCAGGAAGCCTATGAAGTCCTGAAGGACCCCGAGAAGCGGGCCACCTACGACCAGCTCGGGCGCAACTTCCGACCCGGCCAGCCGTTTCGTCCGCCGCCCGACTGGCAGCAGCGCTACGGCATGGGCGGGCAGCACCGCTTCGAGGACATCAACGGCTTCAGCGATTTCTTCTCGAGCCTCTTCGGCGGAGCCATGGGAGGCGGAGCGATGGGCGGTGGACCCATGGGCGGACGGACGTCGGCGGGCGGGCGGGGAGCCGAGGCTCCCGAGGACAGCGAGGCCGGCGTGCTCGAGGTCACGCTCGAGGAGGCCTACGCCGGCACCAAGCGGCGGGTGACGATTCACGAGCGGGGCGAGCCGCGTCAGGTCGACGTGCAGATCCCCGCCGGCGTCACCGACGGGCAGGCGTTGCGCATCGGCGGGGCCCGGGGCGGGTTGATCGTGCGCCTCAAGCTCAAGCCGCACCCGCTCTACACGCTGCAGCGCAAGGACGTGCAGATCGAGCTGCCGCTCGCACCCTGGGAAGCGGCCCTGGGCGCGAAGGTGGCGGTACCCACCTTGGGCGGGCCGGTCGAGGTCACGATTCCCGCCGGGTCGCAGAGCGGCCAGCGCCTGCGCCTGCGGGGGCGGGGGCTGCCGGGCCGGCCGGCGGGCGACCAGCTGGTGAGCCTCAAGATCGTCACGCCGGCTGCTCACAGCGATCATGCGCGAGAGGCGTACGAGCGGCTGAAACGCGAGCTGCACTTCGATCCCCGCGCCGGCTGGCCCTGATTCGCTGGAGCCTCCGGCGCGGGGCGAGCCTTGAACTCACCGCGCCCGACCCCATACCGACGGGCGATTCATCGTCGAGGCGACAAAGGGATCGAGAGGCGCATGAGCACCACCACGGCCGAGGTCAAGGAATTCCAGTCGGAAACCAAGCAGGTCCTGCGCTTGGTGATCCATTCGCTCTACTCGCACAAGGAGATCTTTCTGCGCGAGCTGATCTCGAACGCCTCGGATGCTTGCGAGAAGCTGCGCTTCGAAGCGCTCGCCCAGCCCGCGCTCCTCGGCTCGGACCTGCTGCAAGTGACGCTGGTGCCGGATGCCGCCGCCGCCACGCTCACGGTGCGCGACAACGGCATCGGTATGAGCCGCGAGGAGGTGATCGACAACCTCGGCACGATCGCCCGCTCGGGCACGCGCAAGTTTCTTGAAGGCCTGTCCGGTGATGCGTCGAAGGACGCGCAGCTCATCGGCCAGTTCGGCGTCGGCTTCTACTCCGCCTTCATCGTCGCCGACCAGGTCACGGTGCGCTCGAAGCGCTCGGACGGCGCGGCGGTACGCTGGCAATCGGACGGCGAGGGGAGCTACGAGATCCAGGAGGACGACAAGAGCGACCGCGGCACCGAAGTGACGCTGCACCTGCGCGAGGACGAGAAGGAGTTCCTCGAGCCCGCCCGTATCAAGCAGCTGGTGCGCAAGTACTCCGATCACCTGAGCATCCCGATCGTGCTCAAGACCAAGGACGGCGAGGAGACCCTGAACCAGGCGAAGGCATTCTGGACCCGCCCGAAGTCGGAGCTCAAGGACGAGGATTACCAGGCGTTCTACAAGCACCTCACGCATGACAGCGAGGGTGCGCGCGCCTGGGCGCACAACAAGGTCGAGGGTGCTCTCGAGTACACCTCGCTCCTGTATCTGCCGAAGCACGCGCCGTTCGATCTGTTCGACCGCGAGCAGCGCGCCGGGGTGCAGCTCTACGTCAAGCGTGTGTTCATCATGGACCGCGCGGCGGAACTGCTGCCGCCGTACCTGCGCTTCATGCGCGGCCTGGTGGACAGCGATGATCTGCCGCTGAACGTCTCGCGCGAGCTGCTGCAGAACAACCGCACCGTCGACAAGATCCGCGCGGCACTCGTCAAGCGCACGCTCGATCTCATCGAGGAGCTGGCGCGTGACAAGCCCGACGAGTATGCCGAGTTCTGGAAGACCTTCGGCCTCGTGCTGAAGGAGGGCATCATCGAGGATCCGGCGCAGCGCAGCCGCATCGCCAAGCTCCTGCGCTTTCATTCATCCATCGCCACGGGCGCCGAGGCCGGGGCGGGAGCCGCGCAGGTGACGCTCGCCGACTACGTGGGGCGCATGAAGCCCGATCAGAAGGCGATCTATTATCTGACCGCGGACACGCTCACCGCGGCGCGCTCGAGCCCGCATCTCGAAGCATTTCGCGCCCGCGGTCTCGAGGTGCTGCTGCTGACCGATCGCATCGATGAGTGGGTAGCGGCGCATCTGCATGAATTCGAGGGCAAGCCGCTCGCGAACGTCGCGACCTCCGCCGCCGATGTCGCCTCTGCGATCGAGACCCCGGAGAAGGCGGCCGCCGAGTCCGCCTACAAGGAGACGCTCGAGCGCCTCTCGAAGACGCTCAATGGCAAGATCGCGAGCGCACGCGTCAGCAGCCGCCTCACCGATTCCCCGGCGGTGCTGGTGGCGGGTGAGTTTGGCATCTCGTTGCGCATGGGGCGCATCTTGAAGCAGGCGGGCCAGAGCAATCCATTCGCGAGTCTGCCGGTGCTCGAGATCAATCCGACGCACCCGCTGGTCGTGCGTCTCAAGGACGCCGCCGATGAGGGGGCTTTCGCCGAGCTCGCACAGGTGCTCTACGATCAGGCGCTATTGGCCGAAGGCGGTGAGCTCGAGGATCCGGTCGCCTTCGTGCGGCGCGTGAACCGGCTCATCGTCGATGGTCTGGGCTCCACCTCGAAGATCATCCTGAGCTGACGTCGCGGGAATGGACGGCGTGCTCACGCCCTGGTTTACCGCCGACGATCGCGCGGCCGATGCGCCCGTCGATGACGGCGCCCTGCTCGATGCCTACTCGGGCGCGGTGATCGGAGCACTCGAGCGGGTCGCCCCTGCGGTCACCTTCATCGAGGTGATGAGCGTACGCGGGCGCGGCCGCGCAACGACCCGGCGCGCGAGCGGCTCCGGGTTCCTGTTCACCCCCGACGGCTATCTGCTCACCAACCATCACGTCGTGCAGGGCGCCGACGAGGTCGCGGTGCGCTTGAGCGACGATGCGCGCTACACCGCCGACCGCGTCGGCGAGGATCCCGATTCGGATCTCGCGGTGCTGCGCATCGGCTCGCCGAGCGCGCTGCCCTGCGCGCCGTTTGGCGACTCGGCGAAGCTCAAGGTGGGGCAGGTCGCGATTGCGATCGGCAATCCGCTGGGCTACGCAAGGACCGTCACGACCGGTGTCATCTCAGCCCTCGGGCGCACGCTGCGCGCCCGCTCCGGACGCCTCATGCACGAGGTGATCCAGACCGATGCCGCCTTGAATCCCGGCAACTCCGGCGGTCCCCTCGTCGATTCGGCGGGCCGCGTCGTCGGCGTGAACACGGCGATGATCCCCGGGGCGCAGGCGATCTGCTTCGCGACCGGCATCAACACGGCGAAGTGGGTGATTGCGCAACTGTTTGCCCACGGCCGGGTGCGCCGCGCGTATATTGGGTTGTCGGGTGCGACGGTGCCGATTGCGACGCGCGTCGTGCGCCACTTCGATCTGCCCGCCGCGACGGCCGTGCACGTGCTCGAGGTCGTGGCGGGCAGCCCCGCTGCGGATGCCGGTCTGAAGATCGGCGACCGGCTGATCTCGCTCGACGGGGCGGCGGTCGAGGGGATCGACGGACTGCAGCGCATGCTCGATGCAGGGCGCATCGGACGCGCCGCGGAAATGCGAGTGTTGCGAGGATCGACCCTGATGCATATCACGCTCACGCCGAGCGAATTGCCATGAGCAGCCCGGCCCACCGCCCGACGCTCATGGTGCCGCCCGATCCCTCGGATCATGCGCAAGGACCGCTGCATGCACCCGTCACGCTCGTGGAGTACGGCGACTTCGAGTGTCCGAGCTGCAAGCTGGCGGTCGATACGCCGAAGCTGCTGCTCGAACGCTTTCCAAATCGGATCCGCTATATCTTTCGACACTTTCCGCTGGAGGAGGCGCATCCGCACGCCTTGCGGGCCGCGGAGGCGGCCGAGGCTGCGGCGGCCCAGGGCAGGTTCTGGCCTCTGCACGATCTGTTGTTCGCTCACCAGGAGCATCTCGGCGAGGCGGACTTGCGGCGCCATGCGGCGGCCGCCGGGCTCGATGGGGCGCGCTTCGAGGCGGAGATGACGCAGCGGCTCTATCTGCAGCGCGTGCGCGAGCAGGCCGACGGCGGGCGCCGCAGCCACCTGCGCGCGACGCCGACCTTCTTTCTCAACGGCATCGTGCAGGACACCTCCTTCGGCCTGAAGGCGTTGCACGACGCCGTCGAGTCCGCGGTCCGCCGCCTTTAAAAAAAACCGGCGGCCTCGTGGCCGCCGGTGTGCATTCGAGCTCAGCTCGCTCGTGTCAGCTCAGCTTGCGTCAGGTCCAGTCATCTCCGCCCCCGCCACCGCCGCCGAAATCCCCGCCCCCGCCGCCGAAATCCCCGCCCCCGCCGCCGTCGTCCCAGGAGCCGGGGTCGTTCACGCCGAAATCATTGCCGCCCATGTCGCCGTTGTTCGAGGAGGCATCGTTCCATTCCTCCGCGTTCGCCGGTGGCACGACGCCGCCGGGATGATTGCCGTCGAGGAAGTGATGGGCGAGCTCCTCACCGGCGACCAACCCCGCTCCGGCCGCGAGGCCACCCGCGAGGCCGCCCGCGACACTCGAGCCGATTCCGCCTGCGCCGGGGCCGACGTAGCCGCCCCCCGGCCCATAACCGCCTGGGCCATAGCCGCCGGGGCCCGGGCCGGCCATCGGTGCCCCGCCCGGCGGGTAGTTTCCATAGGTGCTGCGGCGTCGGAACAGCGACCAGAACACCAGAACCACGATCGCCAGGATGGCGATCGTGCCCCAGGGAAAGTGCGCCTGCGGCTCGCGCCGGTAGCCGTCGGCGCGCTCGACCGGGCGCGCCGTCAGCCCGAGCTGCGACTTGAGCTCGGCGACGGAGCGCGGATTGACGTCCGGCAGTCCGGGCTTGAGCTGCTCGGCCCGCGCCAGCTCCTGGCGCGCGAGACTCACCTGATGCTCGCGGGCGTAAAGCTCCGCCTGCACATAGTGGGCCTTGGCGCTGTCGGGATGGTCCTTGAGCACCTCATCCATCATCTGCTGCGCGCGATCGAGCTGTCCCGAATTCGCTGCCTGGTAGATCTGCTCCACGGTCGGATCGGCCGCCAGGGCCGGGGCGCTCAACACCGCCACGCCCAACACCCACGCCGCCCAGGAGCCTTTCGTGATCCTACGCATCTGTGAATCCCCTTTGGTCGAGACTCGACCGGTACCGCGTTAGATGCGGCCCGAAAATCGAAGTTCAAGCAAGGCCGGAAGCGCGCACCGGACCCCCCCTGCGGCACCGGGGCAACGCCCGTGTCATTTCAGGGTCCGGACTCCATCGGAACAGCGCACGCGGCGCGCAGCCCTTGACAACGAGGCGGCGAAGGGGGCGGCCCCGAACCGCCGAGCTCTCTCAGATCACTCCGCGGCGCTTCTGATCGAGCTCGATCGACTCGAACAGAGCCTTGAAGTTGCCCTCGCCGAAACCCTCGTTGCCCTTTCGCTGGATGAGCTCGAAGAAGATCGGTCCGATCGCGTTCTTGGTGAAGATCTGCAGCAGGATGCCGCTCTCGAGACTGCCATCGATGAGGATGCCGCGCCGCTCGAGCTCCGCGAGGGGCTCGCGGTGCCCGCCGACGCGCGCATCGACCCCTTCGTAGTAGCTCGCCGGGGTCTCCTGGAATTCGATGGCGCGTGAGCGCAACGCATCGACCGTGCGGTAGATGTCCTCGGTGCCGAGCGCGATGTGCTGGATGCCCTCACCGCGATATTCGCTCAGGTATTCCTCGATCTGGCTCTTGTCGTCCTGGCTTTCGTTGATCGGAATGCGGATCTTTCCGCACGGCGAGGTGAGGGCCCGGGAGAAGAGACCGGTTTCCTGCCCCTCGATGTTGAAATAGCGGATCTCGCGGAAGTTGAACAGGCGCTCGTAGAATTCGGCCCACACGTTCATGTGCCCGCGGCGCACGTTGTGCGTCAGGTGATCGATGTGCGTGAGGCCCACGGCGGGAGCCGCGCGCCCGCTCTCGAGCGGCACGAAGTCGACGTCGTAGATGGTGCGCTCCCCGTAGCGGTCGACGAGGTAGATGAGGCTGCCGCCGATGCCCTCGATCGAGGGAATGTTGAGCTCCATCGGTCCCGCAGTGGCGGGGCCGGGCTTCGCGCCCAGGCTGAGGGCGCGCTCGAAGGCGAACCGCGCGTCCTTCACGCGAAACGCCATCGCGCAGGCACAAGGCCCATGGGCGCGCGCGAAACGCTGTCCGAAGCCGTCGCGCTCGGCGTTCACGATGAAGTTGATGTCGCCCTGACGGTGCAGCGTCACGTCCTTGGAGCGGTGTCGAGCCACGGCCGGCAGCCCCATGCGCTCGAACAGGCGCCGCAGCGTTTCAGGATCGGGCGCCGCGTACTCAACGAACTCGAACCCGTCGGTGTGCATCGGATTGTCCACGGCGCTATTTCACCATGAACTCGCGCCGGCATGAAATCCGCACAGCAGCAGTGCGCCCGGGCTCGATGCTTTCGCGACCCGGAACCGTCGCGCGGCTCGATTCAGGCAGCGGCGGCGCTGAGCCGCTCGATCCCCCGCAGGAGCCGCGCGACGTCCTCCTCGGTGGAATACATCGACATCCCGGCGCGCAGCAGCCCACCGCGCTCGGCGAGGCCGAGCACCTCGACCGCGCGCGCCGCGTAGAAGTTGCCGTCCCAGACGCACACGCCGTCGGCGGCGAGCGCGATCGCCGCCTCGGCCGCGCTATGGCGCGCGAGGGTGATCGACACCGTGGGAGCGCGTGCGCGACTCGAGAAATCGGGACCGTGGACCCGCACCCCCGGGATACGCTGCACCCGGGCATGATAGGAGGCGGCCAGGCGGTGCTCATAGGCGCTGATCGCGGACATCGCATCGACGATGCGCGCGCGAAGCGAGGCTCCCGTGCCCCAGCCGGCGATGTACTCGACCGCCGCGCGCAGCCCATCGATCGCCGCGTGATTGAGCGTCCCCGTCTCGATGCGGTACGGGGCGGTCGGGTCCTGCACGCTCAAGCGGTCGGTCGGCAGGCGATCGAGCGCCCCGGGCTTCGAGTAGAGCACGCCGACGTGCGGACCATAGAACTTGTATCCGGAGCACAGCAGGAAATCCGGATCGAGCACCTGCACGTCGATCGGAAAGTGCGGCGCGTAGTGCACGGCATCGACGATGAGCAGCGCGCCGACCGCGTGGGTGAGACGGCGCGCGAGCGCGAGGTCGTTGACCGTGCCGAGCGCATTGGAGGATGCGCCGATCGCGAGCACCCGGGTGCGGGCGGTGATCTTGCGCCCGAGGTCCTCCTCATCGAGCACCCCTGCGGCCGAGAGACGCGCCTCCTCGACGAGGATGCCGCGCTCGCGCAAGCCCAGCCAGGGGCCGCGGTTCGCCTCGTGATCGAGCTGCGTGATGAGCACCTCATCACCCGCCTTCAAGGTGCGCCCGATGGCGTTGGCCAGCGAGAAGTTGAGCGTCGTCATGTTCTGCCCGAACGAGATACACTCCGCGTGCGCCGCGCCGAGGAAGGCAGCCAGCGCGGCGCGCGCCGCCTGCATGCGGCGGTCGACCTCGCGCGAGGGGGCGAACTGCCCGTGCGTATTGACGTTACAGGTCGAGTAGAAATCGACGATCGTATCGATCACGGCCTGTGGCACCTGGCTGCCGCCCGGACCGTCGAGGAAGACGAGCTCGCCGCCCGGGCGCGCAGGGCTCAGCGCGGGAAAATCCCGACGGGCGCGGGCGGCGTGCTCGGCTCCGTAGGCCATCAGATGAGCTCGTAGGTGAAGACGATCGCCGTCGGCTTCGCATCGACGCCGTGCAGCTTCATCGTGCCGCGCGCGCCGACCCACTTGCCGGTGCCTCCGGTGACCGACCACGTCGAGTCGCCGCTGTCGAGGTATGGACCCTCCGCGGTGATCTGGCCGTCCTTGGTCACATAGGTCAGCACGCATTCCCAGGACTTGCCGACGACGGTGCGCACGCAGAAGCCCTGATCGCTGCCGAGCAGCACCTTGTTGGCCGCATCGTAGACCTTGTTCGCGAACACGAGCATGTTGCCGACGGCGTCCTCCTTGCCCCCGAGCGGCAGGCTGACCTCTCCCACCGGTCGCTCGACCACCACCAGGTGCTCCGCGGCGAGCGCCGGCATTCCGAGCATGGCCGCACAGCACACCGTGATCCTCAACATCGTCGCGCGCATGACATCCCCTTTGTTGATCGCATGTTCAACACTTTCGGTTGTTCAGATCCGAGGCCATAATAGCAAAGGGCGAAAGCCTGGCGCGCGCTCCCGAGGGGTGTGTGCCGCGCGATGCGTGCAGAGTGGACCGAGGAGCGTTATGCGGGCAAAGGACGTGGTGCCCCTCATCGAGGAGGCATCGAAGCGGGTGTACTCCCTCGTGCAGGAGACGCCCTTGGTGCGGCTGCCGGCCGATACGCGCGCCGCGGGCTCCCCGCTCGGCTTCGCGAAGCTCGAGCAGCTCCAGCGCAGCGGCTCCTTCAAGCTGCGCGGCGCCACCAACAAGCTGATGAGCCTCGAGCCGGCCCGAGCCGCGGCCGGGGTGATCACTTCCTCGACCGGCAATCACGGACTCGGCGTCGCGACGGCCGCGCATTTCCTCGGCATCGATGCGGAGGTTTTTCTGAGTGCCCAGGTGAGCCCCGCGAAGCGCGACAAGATCAGGGAGCACGGTGCCCGCATTCGCCTGGTCGGTGACGATCCGCTGGCGGCGGAGCTGGCCGCGCGCGCCGCCGCGCGCGAATCGGGGCGTACCTACGTGTCGCCCTACAACGATGCGCATGTCGTCGCCGGCCAGGGCACGATCGCGCTCGAGCTCGAGCGGCAGCTGCCCGATCTCGAGGCGATCTTCATCGCGACCGGCGGCGGGGGCCTCATGAGCGGCATCGGCTCGTGGCTTCGCGAGCGGCGGCCGCGCGTCGAGGTGATCGGCTGCTGGCCGGAGAACTCGGCGGTGCTCTACGAGTGCCTGAAGGCGGGCCGGATCATCGATGCAGCGGAGCGGCCGACCTTGAGCGAGAGCACGGCGGGAGGGGTCGAGTCGGGCTCGATCACCTTCGAGCTCGCGCGCGAGGTGATGCATCATGCGGTGCTCGTGAGTGAGGAGGAGATCCTCGAGGCGATGCGCTACGGCGAGGCCCAGGGCTGGTCGATGGAGGGCGCCGGCGGCGTTGCGCTTGCGGCCTACTTCAAGGAGGCCGCGCGCTATGCGGGGCGCAAAGTCGTCGTGCTGATCTGCGGCGGCAATCCTTCGCCGGCCGTTCTCGAGCGGCTGCGCGCCGGCGGACGGGCTTCCGCCACGGCCGCCTCATCTCACATGCAAGGTTCGCGATGAAATATTCCACTCTGGTGGAACGGGTCGCCGGCGAGGGCGCCGATGCCTGGAACACCCACTATGCGGCGAGCGCGGCGAAGGAGCGGGGCGAGGACGTCGTCATCCTCTCGATCGGCGATCCCGACATCGACACACCTCGGCCGGTCGTCGATCGCGCCATCGAGTGCCTCGAGTCGGGTGATACGCATTACACGCCCATCGCCGGGCGCGAGCGGCTGCGCGAGGCGATCGCGCAAAGGCACCGCGAGCGCAGCGGGCAGAATGCGGAGGCCGCAAACGTGATGTTCTGCTCGGGCGCACAGAACGCCCTGTTCAGCGCCTCGATGTGCCTTGCAGGTCCGGGCGATGAGGTGATCGCGCTCGAGCCGCTCTATCCCACCTATCCCGCGACCCTGCAGGTGACGGGCGCGCGCATGGTACGGGTGCGTGCACCGGCGGAGTCGGGCTTTCGGGTCGATCTCGCCGGCCTCGAGTCGGCGATCTCACCACGCACCCGCGCCATCTTCTTCGCGACGCCGAACAATCCGAGCGGTGTCATCGTCCACGAGGAGGAGCTCGCGGTGATCGGCGAGCTGGCGCGTCGCCACTCTCTGTGGGTGGTGACGGATGAGGTCTACGCGGGTCTCGCACCGGGCGGGCGCGTGCCGAGCCTCGCCGCACGACTTCCCGAGCAGACCGTCACGGTGGCGAGCCTGTCGAAGACGCATGCGATGCCGGGCTGGCGCGCTGGCTGGATGGTCGGACCCAAGGAGCTCATCGAGCATGTCGAGGGGCTCGGGCTGGCGATGCTCTACGGCCTCCCCGGGTTCATCCAGGAAGCGGCGCTCACGGCCGTCGGCATGGCCGCGAAGGCGGAGCAGCAGACGCGCGATTTTTGCGCCAGGCGCCGCGACTTCGTGCTCGCCGCGCTTGCGGGTGTGCCGCAGATCCGCTGCCTCGCGCCCGAGGCGGGGATGTTCATGCTCATCGACGTGCGCGGCTGCGGCCTGTCCGGCCACGAGTTCATGAGCGAGCTGTATCGCGAGGAGCGCGTGTCGATCCTCGACGGCGGCGCCTTCGGGCGCGACACCGCGGATTTCGTGCGGCTGTGTTTCGCGACCGACGAGGCGACGCTGCGCGAGGCGTGTGTGCGCATCCGCCGCTTTGCACAGCGGCGCCATTGAGGGCCTTCGAGCGACCTCCGCCTACAACGCCAGCGGCAGCACCGTCGATTCCTTGATCACGGTGACCGCGACCGAGGAGTTGACGGCGCGCACGCAGGGGATGCGCGACAGATAATCGAGATAGAAGGCCTCGTAGGCCTTCATGTTCTTGGTGACGATCTTGAGCAGGAAGTCCCACTCACCGGTGAGGGTGTAGCACTCGAGCACCTCGGTGCGCTCGCGGATGGCCGCCTCGAAGTCGGCAATGGCGTCGCGCCCCGTGGTCTCGAGCTTCACGTGCGCGAAGATCGTCACGTCGAGTCCGAGCGCGTTGCGATCGAGGAGCGCTACGCGTCCCTTGATCACGCCGCTCTGCTCGAGCTGCTGGATGCGACGCCAGCAAGTGGTGGTGGAGATGCGGGTCTGTGCGGCCACCTCCGCGACCGAGGCGGCGCCGTGCCGCTGCAGCACGTCGAGGAGCTTGAGGTCGAGACGGTCGATGCTTGAATGGAGTGCTCGTTCCATTTATATCCGAATTTCGGAATGAACAAACCGTAGTATCCGGCCCATGCTCATTATTTACAACAGCGGCTCCGAGCCGGACGTAACTTAGGCGGATGAACCGACGCTCCCGACTGCATGTCCCCCGTACGCCCGCGCGACCCGGGCAGCGGCCGGACTTCAGCTACGTCGCACTCTCGGAGGCGGGCGCCGTGCCGCGCCCCGAGGTCGCCGCCCGCGCCCGCGACATCGAGGAGCTCTCGGTCGAGCTCGTGCGCGTTCTCGACGATGCCGCCCTCGCGGTGGGGCCGTGGAATCCGCATCTCGATCCCGAGGAGCTGCAGGTGGGGTTGCGGCACATGGTTCTGACGCGCCTGTACGACGATCGCATGCAGCGCATGCAGCGCGCGGGAAAGATCTCCTTTTACATCCGCTCGCTCGGCGAGGAGGCGGTGTCGGTTGCGCAGTGCATGGCCCTGAGCCCCGGCGACATGCTGTTTCCGTCGTACCGCAATCAGGGATTGCACATCGCCCGCGGCATCGCCCTCGTCGATCTCATGTGTCAGGTGCTCTCCAACACGCGCGACATGTGCAAGGGCCGTCAGCTGCCCGTCATGTACCACTCGGTCCCGCACAATCTCTTTTCCATCTCCGGCAATCTCGCCACGCAGTTCCCGCAAGCCGTGGGCTGGGCGATGGCGGCGGCGATCAAGGGCGAGGACCATCTCGCCGCGAGCTGGATCGGCGAGGGGAGCAGCGCCGAGGCGGATTTTCACCATGCGCTGCTGTTCGCCTCGGTTTACCAGGCACCCGTGATCCTGAACATCGTCAACAATCAATGGGCGATATCGACGTTCCAGGGCTATGCGGGCGGGGAGCAGCGCTCTTTCGCAGCCCGCGGCCCGGGTTACGGCGTTCCCGGGATCCGCGTGGACGGCAACGACTTTCTCGCCGTGTACGCCGTCACGCAATGGGCGGCGCAGCGCGCCCGCACCGGCACCGGGCCGACGCTGATAGAGCTCGTCACCTATCGCGCGGCCGCGCACTCGACCAGCGACGATCCCTCGCGTTATCGCGCCAAGGACGATTACGAGCACTGGCCGCTGGGTGACCCGATCGATCGGCTGAAGCGCCATCTCATCGCGCTCGGCGAGTGGTCGGAGGAGCGGCATCAAGCGCTCGTGAGCGAGCTCGAGGCGCTCGTCGTCTCGAGCTGGCAGGAGGCCGTCACCCACGGCACGCTCACCGACGGGCCGAAGCTCGATTCGGACCTGATGTTCGAGGACGTGTTCAAGGAGATGCCCAGGCACCTCGAGCGCCAGCGCGCGCTCATGCGCGAGGAGAAGGAGATGCCATGGCCTCCATGAACATGGTGCAGGCGCTCAACTCGGCGATGGACATCATGCTGGGTCGCGATCCTTCGGTGGTGCTCATGGGGGAGGACATCGGTTACTTCGGCGGCGTGTTTCGCGCCACCGAGGGGCTGCAGCGCAAGTACGGCGAGCATCGCGTCCTCGATACGCCGATCGCCGAGGGCGGCATCGTCGCCACGGCGATCGGCATGGGCGTCAACGGCCTGCGGCCCGTCGCCGAGATCCAGTTTGCCGATTACATCTATCCCGGATTTGATCAGATCGTGAGCGAGCTCGCGCGCATCCGCTATCGCAGCGCCGGTGAGTTCCACGCGCCGATCACCATTCGTACGCCCTGCGGTGGCGGGATCCGCGGCGGACAGACCCATTCGCAGAGCCCCGAGGGCATCTTCACGCACGTGAGCGGCCTGAAGGTGGTGATGCCCTCGAACCCATTCGATGCCAAGGGACTGCTCATCACCTCGATCGAGGACGATGATCCAGTGGTATTTTTCGAGCCGAAGCGTCTCTACAACGGACCCTTCGACGGCGATCCGCACAAGCCCGCGATCCCCTGGAGCACGCATCCGAAGGGCCAGGTCGAGGAAGGCTATTATCGTGTGCCGCTCGGGCTCGCCGAGATCGTGCGGCCCGGCTCGCAGCTCACCCTCATCACCTACGGCACGATGGTGCACGTTGCGGTTGCGGCAGCCGAGGCGATGAAGGTCGATGCCGAGATCATCGACGTGCGCTCGCTCGTGCCGCTCGATTCCGACACGCTGTGCACTTCGGTCCGGAAAACCGGCCGCTGCATCGTCGCGCACGAGGCGACACGTTTCTCGGGGTTCGGCGCCGAGCTCCTCTCCATCGTGCAGGAGGAGTGCTTCTGGGATCTGGAGGCACCGATCCAGCGTGTCGCCGGCTGGGACACACCCTACCCGCATGCCTTCGAGTGGGAGTATTTTCCCGGACAGCGACGCATCGCCCTCGCGATCCGCGCCGTGCTGGAGAGTGCATGAGTCAGGTCGTCTTCAAGATGCCGGATCTCGGGGAAGGGACGGTCGAGGCCGAGATCGTCGCCTGGCGAACCCAGCCGGGGGCCCAGGTCAAGGAGGACGACGTCATCGTCGAGGTGATGACCGACAAGGCGGCCGTGGAGGTGCCGAGCCCGGTGAGCGGGCGGGTGGTATCGATCAGCGGTCAACCCGGCGACAAGGTGGCGGTGGGCTCGCCGCTGATCGTGTTCGAGACGGGCTCTGGCGTGGAAACTGCTCGAAGCCAACCGCATCCAGCCCCCGGCGCACGAGGCCTATCCTCCGCAGCTGCGGCGGCCCCCTCGCCCCGCGCGCCCACCTCGGCCCACGTGCCCGCTTCGCCCCAGGCTCCCGCTTCGCCTCAGGCCGCCGCTTCGCGGGGGACGAGCGCGCCGGCGGCGTCGGGCCGCGTCATGACCTCGCCCGCGAATCGGCGCCGGGCGCGCGAGGCAGGCATCGACCTCGCGCAGCTCAGGGGCAGCGGCCCGGGGGGACGCATCGTGACGGCCGACCTGGCCGCCGCCGGCACGGGCATAGGCACGGGTACGGGTACGGGTACGGGTACGGGCGCGGGCGGCGGGGCGGTGGCCGTGGGTGCCGTCGGCACCGGGCCGCGTGCGGAGGCGGCGCAGGTCGCCTCGCGCGTTGCGGGCGCCGTGCCGCCGGTCGAAGGCACCGGGAGCGCCGATCGGACCGAGGTGAAGGTGATCGGCTTGCGGCGGGTGATCGCCGAGCGCATGACCGAGGCGAAGCGCACCATCCCGCATTTCGCTTACGTCGAAGAGGTCGACGTCACCGAGCTCGAGACCTTGCGCCTGCATCTGAACGCCTCGCTCTCGAAAGTTGCGCCCAGCGCCGGGGCTGTGGCGGCGGCGAGGCCGGCTCTGACCTACTTACCCTTCATCGTCATCGCCCTCACGCGCGCGCTCGAGTCCTTCCCCCAGTGCAATGCCACCTACGATGCCACCCGCGGCGTGCTGATCCGTCACCGCCCGGTGCACGTGGGCATCGCGACCCAGACACCGGACGGTCTCAAGGTCCCCGTCGTGCGCAATGCCCAGGCCCTGACGTTGCATGAGCTGGCTCGCGAGATTGCCGCCGTTTCCGAGCGCGCGCGTACCAACAAGTCCACGCGTGAGGAGCTCTCGGGCTCGACCATCACGGTGACCAGCCTCGGCAAGCTCGGCGGCATCGTCTCGACCCCGGTGATCAACCTTCCCGAGGTTGCGATCATCGGCATCAACAAGGCGGTGGAGCGGCCGGTGGTGCGCGACGGCGCCATCGTGGTGCGCCGGATGATGAACCTGTCCTCCTCATTCGATCATCGCTTCGTGGACGGCTATGATGCCGCGGCCATGATCCAGCTCCTCAAGGAGCATCTCGAGCTGCCCGCGACGATGTTCATTCCCTGACGCGGCTCGCAACGACCACTCACCCAGGCTTCAAGGTGTCCTCATGACTGCACAAGCCCAGCGCTCCCCCTCAAGCTCGACGCCGAGCGAGCCGCAGCGACCGGCTTTCGGCTCGGTGCTCACCACCCACATGGCGGTCGCCGCCTATCGCGACGGTCGCTGGGGCAGCTTCGAGCTCAAGCCGGTGGGATCGATCGAGCTCTCACCCGCCGCGCACGTGCTCCACTACGGCAGCAGCTGTTTCGAGGGCTTCAAGGCCTTTCGCCGCGCCGACGGCTCGGTGCATGTCTTTCGCATGGATCGGCACATCGAGCGCATGCGCCAGAGCGCCCGCGCGCTCGTGCTTCCGGAGCCCGATGCCGCGCAGCTCGCCGAGATGGTCCGCAGCGTGATCGATCGCTGCCGCGAGGCCGTGCCGGAGGCCCCGGGCGCGCTCTACCTGCGGCCGATCCTGTTTGGCACCACGGCGAACATCGGTGCGGCGGCGACTCCCACCAGCGAGGCGCTGCTGCTCGTGCTCGCAAGCCCGGTGTGGGACTACTTCGCGGGTGGGATGAAGCCGTTGCGCATCCTCGTCGACGATGTGAATACGCGCACCGCCGCGCACATGGGCGCCGTCAAGACGGGAGGCAACTACGCCGCAGCCCTGGGCCCGACGCTTGCGGCGCGCACCCGTTATCAGGTCGATCAGGTGCTGTTCTGTCCGGGGGGCGAGGTGCAGGAGACCGGTGCCGCCAATTTCCTGCTGATGCGCGAAGGCGCACTCCTCACCCGCGGGCTCGACTCGACATTCCTGCACGGCGTGACGCGCGATTCGCTGCTGACGCTCGCCCGAGATGAGGGCTTCGCCGTCACCGAGCGCGTGTTCGATATCGCAGAGATGCTCGAGTGGGCGCGAGCCGGCGAGGCCGCGCTCGCCGGCACGGCCGCGGTGCTCGCGGGGGTTGGGACCCTCATCCATCGGGGCACCGAGCACAAGGTCGGATCCGGCGAGGTGGGAGCGATCACGCGACGGCTGCGCGCGAAGCTCGTCGCCATTCAGCAGGGCGAGTCGCCCGATCAGCACGGCTGGCTGAAGCGGGTCTGAGGCCGGCGCGCGGGCGCGCCGGGCGTATCAGGCAGTCAAAGCTCCACGAGGCGGGGAGAACGCAGGGAGGCGGGCGCTTGCCTCAGTACTCTTCGCTGTCCTCGTCCTCATCCTCATCGAGGTCGTCGTCCTCGTCGTCCTCGTCCTCGTCCCAGTCGTCGTCCTCGTCCTCGTCTTCTTCGGCGTCCTTCTCGGCTTTGGAGCCGGACCAGCCTTCCGGCTCCTCGGTCATCTCCAGGTCGAGCTCCGCCCAGTCGTCGACATCAAGCTCCTCGATGTCGCCATCGAGATGCTGAATCTCCACGACCTCGCGGTCCTCGTCCACCTTGAGCACCTGGAAGGTCTCCTCGTTCTCGAGATCCTCGTACCACTGCCCGACGGTCGGTTCGTACTCTCTGCCCACGGAGATCGTCCTTCTTATTTCAAGCGGTCCGGGTTGGGAGGCCGATATTAGGGGAGGCCTGTCGGCTAAGTAAATGGCAATATTGCGAAAGAAATGAATCCGGCCGACCGCAAAGAAGCCGCTCGCCGCTTGACCGAAGCCAGGCGCGTCATCGTCAAGGTGGGCTCCTCCTTGCTGGTCGATGCCGAGAAGGGTCGCCTCAACCGGCACTGGCTCGAGAGCTTCGCGAGCGACGTGGCGCACCTGCACCGCCGCGGACAGGAAGTGATCATCGTCTCCTCGGGCGCGATTGCGCTCGGCCGCCGGCACCTTGCGCTCGCATCGAGCAAGCTCAAGCTCGAGGAAAGCCAGGCCGCGGCGGCCGTAGGACAGATCCGCCTCGCCCACGCCTACAAGGAGCTTCTCGATACGCACGAGATCACGGTGGCCCAGATCCTGCTCACGCTCGGTGACACTGAGCAGCGCCGCCGCTACCTCAATGCGCGGGGCACGATCAACATGCTCCTTGCCCTCAAGGCCATCCCCGTCATCAACGAGAACGACACCGTCGCCACCGCCGAGATCCGTTACGGGGACAACGATCGCCTGGCGGCACGGGTCGCGCAGATGGTCGGAGCCGACTGCCTGGTGCTGCTCTCGGACATTGACGGTCTTTACACCGCCAATCCGGCCGAGGACCCCGACGCGCAGTTCATCCCACGGGTGCTCAATATCACCCCCGAGATCGAGGCGATGGCCGGCGGGGTGGGCAGCGAGATGGGCTCCGGCGGCATGCAGACCAAGCTCGCGGCGGCGAAGATCGCGGTCGCGGCGGGCTGTCACTTGTGCATCGCCAAGGGCGCCTATCAGCATCCCTTGAAGCGCATCGAGGCGGGCGAGCGTTGCACCTGGTTCCTGCCCTCCTCGACCCCGCTGGCGACGCGCAAGCAATGGATTGCCGGCACCTTGAAGCCGGCGGGCGCGATCGCCATCGACGCCGGGGCGGTGCGTGCACTGATGCAGGGCAAGAGCCTGCTGCCGGCCGGGGTCACCCGCGCGCTCGGACGCTTCGATCGCGGCGACACGGTCAGTATCATGGGCCCCGATGGCGTGGAGATCGCCCGCGGCATCTGCGCCTATTCCGACGGCGATGCCGCGCGCATCATCGGCCGCCGGTCCGGCGACATCGAGCAGCTGCTCGGCTATCGCGGTCGCGACGAGATCGTCCACCGCGACGACCTGGTGTTATTGAGGAGCTCGACGACGGTATGAACGACTCAAGCACGTTCGCGGCGCTCGGCGCGGCGCGCGCCGTGGCCGACATCCTGGGGGTGATCGGCCGGGCCGCCCGGGCGGCGGCACCGCTCCTCGAGCTCGCCACCTCGGAGCAGAAAAATCGCGCCCTACGGGCGGCCGCCGCGAGCCTGCGCGCGCGCCGCCACAAGGTGCTGGCGGCGAACGAGCGCGACGTGCGCGCCGCGAGCGCCTCCGGGACGCCCCCCGCGCTCATCGACCGGCTCGCGCTCGATGAGAAACGCATCGAGGCGATGGCGACGGCGCTCGAGGGCATCGAGCGCCTGCCCGACCCCATCGGCACCGTGCTCGCCGAGTGGAGCCGGCCGAACGGCATGCGCATCCAACGCCGCCGCGTCCCGCTCGGAGTCATCGGCATCATCTATGAGAGCCGTCCGAACGTCACGGCCGATGCGGGGGCGCTCTGCCTGAAATCAGGCAACGCCGTGATTCTGCGCGGCGGCTCCGAGAGCATGCACTCGAACGTCGCCATCCACGCTTGCCTCGAGGAGGGCCTCCAGGTTGCGGGCCTGCCGAGCGGCTGCATCCAGCTCGTGCCCACGACCGACCGCGCGGCCGTCGGCTACATGCTCGCCGAGATGGCCGACACCTTCGATGTCATCGTGCCGCGCGGCGGCAAGAGCCTGGTGGCGCGCGTGCAGCGCGAGGCGCGGGTGCCCGTGATCGGGCATCTGGAGGGCGTATGCCATGTGTACGTGCATCGCGCCGCCAGCCTGCCGATGGCCGAGGCCCTCCTGCTCAATGCCAAGATGCGCCGCACCAGTGTCTGCGGCGCCGCCGAGACGCTGCTCGTCGATCGCGATTGCGCCGCAACTCATCTCGCGCCCCTCGTCGCCCGCTTGCTCGAGGCGGGATGCGAAGTGCGGGGCGACGAGGCTACGCGCCGGGTGGACGCGCGCGTCAAGCCCGCCACCGAGGCCGACTGGTCGAGCGAATATCTCGATGCCATCATCGCCGTGCGGGTGGTCGAGGACCTCGAGGCCGCGATCGCGCATATCCAGAGGTACGGCTCGCAGCACACCGACTGCATCGTCACCGCCGACACCGCAGCGGCCGAGGCCTTCCTCACGCGTGTCGACAGCGCCATCGTCCTGCACAACGCCTCGACCCAGTTTGCCGATGGCGGCGAGTTCGGCATGGGCGCGGAGATCGGCATCAGCACCGACAAGATCCACGCGCGAGGGCCGGTCGGCGTCGAGCAGTTGACCAGCTACAAATATCTGGTGCGCGGCAGCGGTCAAACGCGCGACTGACTCGCCTGCGGCGCGGCGGTGAATCGCCGCAGCCAGTTCCTGAGGGCCGCCGGGTTTTCGAAGTAATAAGGTCCGTCGATCCGATCGCCGACGGCGATCGCAACGCCGCCCTCGGTCCTCACCATCCCGAGAGCCCCCTCATCGGTCAGGTCATCACCCGCAAATACGGGCCGCCGCCCCGCAAAGGGCGGCTCGCGCAGAAACTCCTGGATCGCGCTGCTCTTGCTCACCCCGGACGGTCGGATCTCGACGACGCATTTGCCTTCCTGCAGGCAGAAGCCGGACCCGAGCCGCGCGCGCTCGAGGCTCGCCGCCGCGCGCGCCAGGGAGGCAAACTGCGGCGCCAGCCTGAAGTGCAACGCGAGGCTTGCGCCCTTGTCCTCGAGCAGCGTCCCCGGGTGCGCCGCGACGAAGCGCGCGAGGCTCGTGCGCACGGGCTCGAGCGTGGGATCGGCACTGCGCACGCGCCGCTCATCACCCCGGGCATTGCGTCGCTCGAGCCCGTGCAGCCCCGCGGCCGGGAGCTTGAGCGGCGCGAAGAGCGCGTCGAGCTGCGCAAGGCTGCGACCGCTGACGAGCGCGAGCGCACCCGCGAGCCGCAGGCTCACCGCCGCGAGCAGCTCGCGCAGGCGCTCATCGACTCGCGTCTCGAAGGGCGTCGGCGTGATGTCGAGGAGCGTGCCATCGACATCGAGAAACAAACACGCCTCGGAAAACAGCGGCGGCGGTGCGCATCTCATGTCGCGACCATAACTCAACGCGCAGGCTCCAGGCGATGGCTCGAGAGGGGCTCGCAAAGGCGGTCCCCTTGTAATTCTTACATGCGCTATTCTTACAGCGGCGCGGCGCGGGCGACCCGCTCATTCTGCCGTCTTTTTGCGGTATTTTAGCGACTCGATCGAACGTGCTCGCGCACTTCGGAGGACCCCTGTTTCGCTCACTCATGCTTCGCTTCGCGCTGCCGCTCACGCTCGCCTGCTGCGTGGTGGCGTATCTCGGTCTGCCCTACATCGAGCGCCTGCTGGCAGAGTGGTTTCGTTCGGATGTGGAGACGCGCGCGCAGCTTGCGATGAGCTCGATGGAGGAGCAGATCTCGGAGCTCGTGGCGCAGGGCAGCGACGCACGCCTCAAGAGCTACCTCGCGCGAGTCACGGCCGATGAGCGCCTCCTCGGGGTCCTCGTGTGCCGCCCCGATGGGACGGCGATCGTGGCGAGCGAGCGCACGCCGATGGCGGTTTCCTGCCGGGACGCCGCCGGTGCGACGCCGGTGAAGCCTGCCCGCGTCGTCGAGCTGCCCTCGGGCTCGGTGCAGGTGTCACGCTTCGACTTCGACTCGCTCCAGCCAGTGCCTTTCCGGGTGCTCGTGGTGTACGACCTCTCGTTCATCGACCGCCGTCAGCGCACCGCCCGCGATTTCATCGTCGTCTTCATCGGCATCTCGGTGCTGCTGCTCGCGCTGCTGGTCGTGCTGGTCACCTGGCTCCAGGTAAGGCGCTGGCTCAACACGTTGCTCCTCGACATCCGCAGCAAGCGCTTCTTCGGCAACGCCCGCTCATCGCGCTCATCGATCGAGTTCCTCAGCGAGGTGCGCGAGGTGCTCGCGGAGGCCGAGGAGAAGCAGCGTCTGGAGATCGATTTTCGCGAGAACTGGACGCCGCAGGCGCTGCGTCAGGTGGTGCGCGATCACCTGCGCTCCTCGCAGGTGCTGATCGTGTCGAACCGCGAGCCGTATGTGCACCACTACGATGCCGATCATCGGCCGGTTGCGCGCGTGCCGGCCAGCGGCATGGTGACGGCGCTCGAGCCGATCATGCGCGCCTGCGCGGGCGTGTGGATCGCGCACGGCGCGGGGCCTGCCGATCGCGCCGTCGTCGACCGCTCCGACCATATTCGCGTGCCGCCCGACGATCCCGCCTACACGCTGCGGCGCGTGTGGCTGACCGAGGAGGAGGAGCAGGGCTATTACTACGGCTTCTCGAACGAGGGCCTGTGGCCCCTGTGTCACCTGGCCTATGTGCGCCCTGCCTTCCGGCCGAGCGACTGGCGTGCCTACGGCGAGGTCAATGCGAAGTTTGCGCGCGTGGTCGCCTCCGAGGCGCATACCGACAGCCCCGTCGTGCTCATCCAGGATTTTCACTTCGCGCTGTTGCCGCACCTGATCCGCGCGAAGATCCCGAAAGCGACCATCGCGCTGTTCTGGCACATTCCCTGGCCGAACGCCGAGACCTTCGGCGTGTGTCCGTGGAAACGCGAGGTGCTGCTCAACATGCTCTCGGCCGACGTGCTCGGCTTCCACACCCGCTATCACTGCCAGAACTTTCTCGAGACGGTCGATCGCTTCATCGAGTGCCAGATCAATCACGAGAACATGAGCATCACCCTGCGCGGACATGTCTGTCGCGTGGCGGCTTATCCGGTCTCGATCGAATGGCCGCCGCGCTGGACCGTGGGAATGCCCGAGGCGCCGGTGTGCCGGGCGGCCGTGCACGAGCGCTACAAGCTGGGTCCCGACGTCGCCCTCGGCCTCGGGGTGGAGCGCTGGG
>DATGIA010000137.1:0-47324 GCA_035307465.1 Steroidobacteraceae bacterium | reverse complement strand
CGAAGCACGCGAGCAATGGTTGCGAATCAGACAGACACAAGTCGCCGGACGCAGCAGCCAGGAGGCGGAGCGATCCCTCGATGACGACCTCGCGCGCTGATGCGGCACACGTCAGAGCGTCGACGCAGCTGCCCTTCGCCTCCTGCTACGTGTTTTCGCCCACTGGAGGCGGTCCAATCTCGGTTCATTCCCGTCGGCTGCGAGATCACGTCAAGAGCGCTGAGCAGTCATGGATTGCTCTGTGCGCGGCGCGTGTTTCTCGGCAATGCCAGCCAGGCGCGGGCCTGGAGGGATTCTTTCACGCTGCGGATGTGCTCGTGCCCCTGCCTGGCCGCAAGGCGGGTGCCGTGTCGAGGGAGGCAGTGACGCGGCAGCTCGCAGAGCGGCTCATGGAGTCGGGACTCGGTTGCTCGGTGTGGGCGGGACTTGCGCGCATCGTCGAGGTTCCAAAGTCCGCGACCGCGCCGCGTGGAGCACGCCCGGACCTTGAGCGTCAGTTCGAGTCGCTCGGCGTCGTCTGCGCGGAGGGGCGCGGATCAGTCGCGCAATTCATGCTGATCGATGATGTGGTCAGTCGGGGCCGCACGATGCTGGCCGCCGCCATGCGCCTCCGGGAGGCCTTTCCGCGCTCGAGGGTCAGAGGGTTCGCGCTGCTGCGCACGCTCGGCATGACGGCGGACGTCGACCGGTTGCTGCACCCTTGCATCGGCACCATTCGATTGGCGCGCGGCGATGCACGGCGGGAGCCGTGACACCTGGTCCGGCTGATGTCGGTGCTGGATAGGCTTACCTGTCGTTCATGCGTATGATGGCCACGTCTCGCTCTTGCAACGATGGCCCCGCACGCTCGGCGCATGAAGACTCCATCATCCGGCACTTCAGCGGATTTGAAGCGCGCGGCGCGCTCACTCGCGAGCACACTTCCCGCGGCTCGTCCACTCATCAACGCGAGCGAGCGCGCACTCGCGCAGCGGCTCGAGCAAGCGCTTTCAAACGCCGATGGTGTTGCGGGCGCACATTGCGTGCATGAGATGTGGATGCGTGGAGTGATGTCCATTACCATTGAGCGCGCGCTCGACGCGCTGTGGCGACGGGCATCGGGAAATATTCCCGAGTGGTTGCCGATGCGCTACATCGACTGGCTGCCGCGTGCATACGAGGTGGCCTCGGAATTCGACGCAGCGGGCGGGCGCGGGCGGTCGAATCTTTATCTGGTGCTGCTCGACTATCGCGATCGCATCGCCGGAGGATCGGACTACGGGGTGTATGTGGGCATGAGTCGCTATGCTCCCACCGCGCGCTTCGAGCAGCATAAGGCGGGCATCCGTGCCTCAGGCAGCGTTCTCAAGCGGGGCCTCGAGGTACTCACAGGACCGGTCCTGCATCTGCAGCGTATCCCAAGGAAGGACGCTGAACGTATTGAAGCGGGGCTCGCCGCGGCGCTAACGGCGGCGGGCCTCGTCGTGAAAGGTGGACACTGAAGATGATTCTCATTGGAATGTTCGATTCTCCGTTCGTGCGTCGCGTGGCCGTAAGCCTGAATTTTCTCGGCGTTGCGTTCGAGCACCGCAACTGGTCCGTGGGCAAGGATTTCGAGCTCATCCGCCACTTCAACCCCCTGGGTCGCGTACCGACGCTGGTGCTGCCCGACGGGGAGGCGCTGATCGACTCCATTGCGATCCTCGACCTCATCGACGAGCAGGCAGGCGAGCGGGCGCTCCTGCCCCGCTCGGGCATCGAGCGACGCAACGCGCTCAAGGTCATCTCGCTCGCGCTCGGGGCGGCCGAGATGGGCGTGCGCCAGCTGTACGAGGTCGCCTTTCGCCCCGAGGCGAAGCGTCATGCCCCTTGGGTCGAGCGCTGCCGCGCTCAGATGCAGAGCGCGCTCACCGAGCTCGAGCGTCTTGCTCAGGCGCGCAGCGGCGAATGGCTCATCGTTCCCCGAACGACGCAGGCGGACGTCACGGCGGCCTGCGTGTTCACCTTCCTCACCGAGGCGGTGCCGCTGCCGCAGCCCGCGGCCCAGTATCCCGGACTCTGCGCGCTCACCGCGCGCTGCGAGGCACTGCCGGCGTTTCGCACGGTGAAGGCGCCCTACCACCCACCCGGACGCCCCGGCCCCTCGCGCCCCGAGCCCGAAGGCGTGGTCCACTGAAAGGCGCGGCCCGCTAGGTCGCGCTTGGGGCGTTGAGCAGTTCAATCACTCGATCGACCTGCTCCCGCGCCCCGAGTATGACCGGCGTTCGCTCGTGGATTGCGCCGGGCTCGATCTCGAGCACTCTCTGACGAGCGTTCGCCATCGCCTTGCCGCCGGCCTGCTCGATGATCATCGCCATCGGATTCGCCTCGTACATGAGCCGCAGCTTCCCCTGCGGGGCCTTCTCTGTCGGCGGATAGAGAAACACCCCGCCCTTGAGCAGGATCCGGTGCACGTCCGCGACCATCGCTCCGGCATAGCGGCTCGAGTAGCCGTTGCTTTGCGCCCAGTCGAGATAGCGACGAAATCCTTCGGGGAAGCTGCGTCGGTTGCCCTCGTTCACGGAGTAGGTTTTCTCTCCCGGGGGGATACGCAGCCCGCGCTCGACGAGCATGAAGGCTCCGACCCCGGGGTCTAGCACGAACAGATCGACGCCCTCGCCGAGCGTGAGTACGAACACGGTGGATGAGCCGTAGAGCACGTAGCCCGCGGCCACCTGACGCAGGCCGGGCTGCAGCAGAGAATCCTGCGCGCGCTGCGGGTCGTATGCGAGGATGCTGAAAATCGTGCCGACCCCGCCGCACACATCGAGGTTCGAGGAGCCATCGAGCGGGTCGAAGAGCACGCAATAGCGCGGCACCCCGCCGCTCGCTCCGCGCAGGATGACCGGCTCCTCGTTCTCCTCCGAGGCGACGACCGCGACCCCCTCACGTCCGCCGAGCGTCGCCATCAACACCTCGTTGGCGAGCACATCGAGCTTCTGTTGCGATTCTCCCTGAACGTTCTCCGTGCCGATGCTGCCGAGCACGTTCTCCAGACGCGCACGCCGCACTTTGTCGGCGATGATCTTCGCCGAGATCGACAGTGCCGAGAGAATCCAGGTGAACGTGCCGCCCACATGGGCCGGCTTGAGCTGCTCGGCCAGGATGTGGGCCTGCAGAGTCACGATGCGTACCGGGTCGCCTGCCAGGCCCGTGCTGAGTTTGTTGCTCACGAGCCGAAGCATGCCACGAAGGCGATGGCTGCCGCACGCGCGCGGGGGCACGCGCGCACGGATTCACCGGGCGGATGCGATACACTATGCGACTTGCAGACGAGCGCGGGGGCGAGCGTGCTCTTGCCCCTCGCATCCGTTGGTGGCCCCGCGCCTCTGGGCGGGCGGTCCCGTACGGCAGCGTTGTAATAAATTTAAAGAATGGGGGAGTGTCATGCAGAGAACGACGAGGACCGCGGCGCTCGCCGCGGCCGTGCTTCTGTGTCTTGCCGGATGTGGTCAGCAACAGCACCATCCGGCCGGCCCGATGCAGAAACCCGTCTCCGAGGCGAGCCGCCAATGGCGCCAGATGGCGGATGACTTCATCCGCGACTACTTCGATGCACAACCGTTCTTCGCCGCGCAAGCGGGCAAGCACGAGTACGACGGGCAGCTGCCGGATCTGAGCGAGCACGGGTTGCGGCGTGAGGTCGCACGACTGCACCAGGCGCACGACAACATCGCCAAGGTCGATCCGACGACGCTCGAGCCCAATGAGCGCTTTGACCGGGAGTATCTGCTCGCCGTCATCGACCGGGATCTGTTCTGGCTGGAGAAGGCGCACTACCCCAACCGCAATCCGTACTGGTACCTCGGGCAGATCGATCCCGACATGTACCTGAGCCGCGATTACGCGCCGCTGGATGTGCGCATGAAGGCCTACATCAAGTATGCCCGCGGCATGCCGAAGATGGCCAAGGACATCCAGGACAATCTCAAGGGTCCATTGCCCAAGACCTTCGTCGAGCTCGGCATCGCCGATTTTGGCGGCTTCGTGGATTTCTACAAGAAGGACGTGGGTCCGGTCTTCGCCTCGGTGAGCAACCCGGATCTGCAGAAGCAACTCGCCGATGCCAATACCAATGCCGCGAACGCGATGGCGAACCTGAAGGACTACCTGGTCTCGTTGCGCAAGAGCGCGAACGAGGGCTACCCGCTGGGGCAGGATCTGTTCGCTGAGATGGTGAAGGACACCGAGCGGGTGGATGTGCCGGTGGGTGACATCGAGGCTGCGGGCCGCGCAGACCTCGAGCGCAACACCGCAGCGCTGAAGAGCGAGTGCTCGAAGCTCCTGCCCAGGGGCACGGTCGCAGCCTGCATCGCCAAGGTGATGGCGCACAGGCCGGCGGACCCGCCGGTCGAGGCGGCACGCAAGCAGCTCGGTGAGCTCAAGCAGTTCATCGAGCAGCACGACGTCGTCACCATCCCGAACAACGATCCCATACACGTCGCCGAGGCGCCCCCGTACAACCGCTCGAACCTTGCGTTCATTCAGGTCCCGGGCCCCTTCGACCACGGGGTCGCCGCGACCTATAACATCGCCCCGCCGGATCCGAAGTGGAGCAAGGCCGAGCAGGCCGCCTACATCCCGGCCGTGGCGACGCTGCTGTTCACCTCGGTGCACGAGGTGTGGCCCGGTCATTTCCTGCAATTCCTGCACAGCAATGCGGATACCGACCACGTCCAGGCCATCTGGGTGGGCTACGCGTACGCGGAGGGCTGGGCGCACTACTGCGAGGAGATGATGTGGGAGGAGGGCCTGGGAAATGGCGATCCTGAGACGCACATAGGACAGCTCGTCGAGGCGCTGCTGCGCGACGTGCGCCTGATCTCGGCGATCGGACTGCACACCCACGGCATGACGGTCGCGCAAGCGGAGAAGATGTTCCGCGAGCAGGGCTATCAGGATCCGGGCAACGCGCGCCAGCAGGCCGCACGCGGCACCTACGATCCGGCCTACCTCAACTACACGCTCGGCAAGCTCATGATCCGCAAGCTGCGCAGCGACTGGATCGCACAATCCAAGTCGGGCAAGCCGGTCTCGGCGCCCGCATCGAGCGGCGCCGCCGCTCCGACCGTCGCGCCCGCATCACCGGTGCAAGGCGCGACCCAGCCCGCACCGGTGCCGCCGCCGGCTCCCGCAGCCGCCCCGCCCGGCAACGATCAGGCGCTGTGGAAGAGCTTTCACGATGAGTTCCTCTCCCACGGGGGACCGCCGATTCCGCTGCTGCGCAAGTTGATGCTCGGCGGCGATCAAGGAGCGGTGCTGTGAGCGAAGAAAGCCGTTAGCCGTCGATCGAGAGGGCGGTGAGGAGCCCGCTGTCCGCCCACGTACCGATGAAGGTCGCGGCGCGCAGCGGGATCTCCTCATCGGCGAGCGCCGGGCTCATCGCGGCGCAGACCTCGGCGAAGCTCGCGCCATTGCGCGCCGTCTCGAGCGCCTGCGCCTCGAGAGGGTCGAGCGAGCGGAAGTAGTTCTTGAGCTCCCCTTTGATCTCCCGGCGCCAGAGGAGCCAGGGCGTGGGTGCATCGAGGAGCTCGGGTGCGGGCGGTGACTGATCCTCGCTCAGCGCGCGCCAGACCACCACCGTGTTCCACGCGAGCTCGAGACGCCGCATCGAGGGATGAAACTCGAAGCGCAGCCCCGCCCAGTCCTCGGGCGCCACCTGCTTGAGCGCAGGCCGGCCGATCGCCTCGGCATCCGGCGCATCGAACACGCCCCCGAGTGTCCATTCGAAGCGCGCCAGCTCCGCGAGCGCCGGGTGCTCGCGGTACGGCGCAGTGCCCTCGAGAAACTGCGCGAGCTCCGCGCCATACCAGCGGATGGAGCGATGCACCGAGGGATGGGCCGCCACATAGCGCGTGCCGATCTCCTCGAAATCCTCATCCCCGAGGGCTCGCTTGAGCATTGAATAGCTGTCGGCGAGGGCGTCGATGAGCCGCAGCACATAGGCCCGGCGGTAAATATCGAGCCGCGCCTGCGGACTCAAGGGCGGGGCGTCGACGATCGAAGCGCTCAGCGCGCCGCCACGCGCGCCCATGACTTCGAGCAGTGCCGACTGCATCTGAATCTGCAGCGCCCTCAACCCCATCATGCGGCCTCGAGGGTGCTCGATCCGGCGAGCTCGCGGGCGCGGTCGAGCTCGACGATGAGCTCATCGAGCGGCGGGATGTGATCGTCGCGCTCGATCATCGCGGGCACCGGCCCATAGTGCGCGACTGCCGCGCGATACAACGCCCACACCGGCTCGGCGATCGGATGGTCGTGCGTGTCGATGAGATGACCGCCGCAATCGCTGTGACCGGCGAGGTGGAACTGGCGCACGCGCTCACGAGGCAGCGCCTTCAGGTAGTCGAGCGGGTCGAACCCGTGGTTCACGCTGCTCACGTAGATGTTGTTGACGTCGAGAAGGATCGCGCAATCCGCGCGAATTGCGACCTCTGTCAGGAACTCCCACTCGGTGAGCTCGGAATCTCGAAACTCGAGATAGCTCGAGACGTTCTCGAGGAGGATCTGGCGGCCGAGCCGCTCCTGCACCGCGCTGACGCGCTCGACGACCGTGCGCAATGCCTCCTCCGTGTAGGGAAGGGGCAGCAGGTCGTGCACGTTGCGCCCCTCGACGCCCGTCCAGCACAGATGATCCGAGACCCAGCCCGGCTCGATGCGCTCGGCGAGTGCCTTCACGGAATCGAGATACTCGAGATCGAGCGGATCGGTGCTGCCGATGGAAAGCGACACCCCATGCATCACGACCGGATAGCGCGAACGGATGCGCTCGAGTATCGCGAGCGGCTGACCGCCCGGCACCAGATAGTTCTCGGTGAGGATCTCGAGCCAGTCGACACGCTGCGGCGAGTCGAGGAACGCGCCGTAATGGGCGGTTCGCAGGCCGAGACCAAAACCTTCAATGGACATGGAGTTTCGAAGGTGGCCGCCGGGTGTCGTCACCCGGCGGCACCTGTCATGCGATGAAGACTCGAGCGCCTCTCAGCCGCCCTTCGCCTTGGCCTTGGCAGCCTCGCAGTCGGCCTTCGACATCGACATCCAGCCCTTGCCCTTGCAGCTGTTCTGACCCTTGCAGCTGTTGTTGGATGATTTGCACTCCGAGGTGCCCTTGCAGGAGTTGACGCCTGAACAATGCACCTTGGCTTCGTCCGCCGCTGCGACGCTCATGAAGCCGGAGCTGAACATCAGGGCCGCCGCCGCCGCCAGGGCCGCGCTCGATACTTTATTGACGTGCATTCTTTTTCCCCCATTGGTGATTGGTACGCAGCGAATTGCTGCCCCCTATAAGACCCGATCAACAGCGAGGATATTACTCCTCGGCCGTTACGGAGGGCGAGCGCTCCATCCTTGGCTTGCATCCGTCCTACACTCGCGTGCGAACCGTCAACCAGGCACCGGCCCGCCGGGGTCCCATCGCTGGCCTTTTGAGCCCGCAGTCGTCCCTGAGCGCACGCTCGGAGGCGAGCCTGCGCCCAGCGGTCGACCGCTTCGTGGCCATGAGGTGCCGCGAGCGACTCTCGCCGAGGATCTGCGTTATGAAGAGCACCCTGTCCAGCACGTGCGGATCGCCGCGCCCAGCAAGCGGCGGGTCCTTGAGGGAGCGGCCGGCGGCGGACGCGCATGCCCCGCTGCACCGCCAGGCGCCCGGGTCCAGCTCATGAATCCTCTGCCGCTCGCCTTTGCTGGGCTGGCCGTGCTCGCCGGGGCAGCGCTCCTCACCTGGGTCGCGAGTCTCGCGCTGCGCACGGTGTCGATCGTCGACAGCCTTTGGCCGATTCTCTTTCTCCTGCTGGCGCTCACCTACGGCGCCGGCGCGCATTGGGCCGCACCGCGAACGGCGCTCGTGCTCATGCTGGTCGCGATCTGGTCGCTGCGCCTGGCCGTCCACATCACCTGGCGCAATTGGGGCGAGGGGGAGGACCGGCGCTACCGGGCCATCCGGGCGCGCAACGAGCCGGGCTTTGCCTGGAAGAGCCTGTACCTCGTCTTTCTGTTGCAGGCCCTGCTCGCCTGGATCGTCGGATGGCCGCTGCTGGGCGCGCTGACCTCGAGCGCGCCGTTGAATGGCCTCGATGCCCTCGGAGTGATGCTGTGGCTGGTCGGAGTCGTGTTCGAGACCGCCGGCGACTGGCAGCTCGCGCGCTTCACGGCAGACCCCGCCAACCGGGGTCGGGTCATGGATCGCGGACTTTGGCGCTACTCCCGCCACCCGAATTACTTCGGTGAGTTCGCTCTCTGGTGGGGTTTCTACGCGATCGCGCTCGGCGCACGCGCAGGCCTAAGCTTCGTCGGGCCGCTGCTCATGACGGTACTCCTCCTCAAGGTGTCCGGGGTGACCTTGCTCGAGAAGGACATCGGTGAGCGGCGCCCCGGTTACGCCGAGTACACGCGGCGCACGAACGCGTTCTTCCCGGGGCTGCCACGCCCTTGAAGGCGCGCGGCAGCCTCCCGGGATTACGCGCAACCCTTGTGGTAGGCCAAGCCTTGCACTGAACTGCGCGCCCCGAACGACGCGCCATCACAGGCCTCGACCTCAAAGTCGCGCGCGTGAGGCAACGCGCAAAACGTGGGCATTCATGCAAAAATCGCGCGCCTGATGGTCCCCGGGATTGCTATAACGACCCGACATTCAGTGCCGCACTCTTCAGGAGTGGGGTGGCGCCATTGCCCCGCCCCGTCGCCCCGTCGCCCCGTCGCCGGGTGTTATATTCGGGGTAGCACTCGATGATGGAGGACTTCGCCAGCGCACCCGGACAGCTCTCGCAGGCCGATGCTTTGCTACGGCAGGGTAAGCCGCGGGAGGCCGGGGCTCTCTGCCAGAGCATCCTGGCAAACGCGCCGGACCATCCCGCGGCGCTGCATCTGCTCGGTCTCGCTCGCGGGCGACTCGGCAGTCCCACCGAGGCCGAGCAATTATTGAGGCGCAGCATCCAGCTCGAGCCCAAGAACCGTCGCTTTCGCGTCAACTTCGGCAATTTTCTGCGCCGAGTGGGCCGGCTCACCGAAGCTGAGCAGCTGTATCGCGCTGTCCTCATCGAGCATCCGGATGCGCGCCGAGCACGTCTTCAGCTCGTTCTGACGCTCGACGAGACGGGTCGAGTCGCAGAGGCGGAAGCCGAGTGCCGTCGACTGCTGGGAGATGACCCGAGCGATGCAGAAGCCTGGTCGACCCTCGGCACTCTCCTTGCGAGACAGCGCCGTCCGCTCGAGGCCGAGCAGGCGTATCGGCAGGCGCTCGCGCTCGCCCCGAACCGCAGTGGCGTGCATCAGAGGCTCGGGCGCCTGCTGCTCGAGATGGAGCGCGCCGCGGAGGCGTTACACAGCCTCGAGCGGGCCGCGGCCCTCGGGCGCACGCGGATCGATCTCCGGCTGGCACGGGCGGAGGCCTTGTGCCTGCTTGGAAGAATCGAGGAGGCGGAGCAGGACCTCGTGCGGGTGGTCGCGGAGCGACCGCGCGATGCGGAGGCTCAGCGGCAGCTTGCACATCTGCGCTTCCGCCGGACTGACCCCTTGTTCACGCGCGCGATCGAGGCGGTGGTGCGAGCCGCGCCCGACGATCTGCCGCTGCAGTCGTTGCTCGTCGGCCTGCTGCTGCAGGCCGGCCGGCTCGAGTCCGCGGAGACGCGAATTCGGGACGTCATGAAGCGATGTGGATCGCTGCCGCCCTTGCGGATACAGCTCGCTCAAGTATTGCTCGAGCAAGGGCGGTTGAGGGAGGCGGAGACCGAGGCGCTCGAGACGGCTGCGATGACGCCGCGCAACGCGAACGTGATCGAACTGGTGGTGAGTATCTTGCTCGCCCGCGGGCGACCCGAGGACGCGCTGCCGTTCATCGCCACGCAGCGCCAGCAGGAGCCCCTGGCGCAAACCTGGATCGCTTACGAGGCGCTGGCGGCGCGGCTGCTCGGCAAGCCCCACTATCGTGCCCTCTACGACTATGGTCGCTGGTTGCGCACGTATCGCATAGAGCCGCCGCCCGGATGGTCATCGATCGCGGAGCTCAATGCGGACCTGCTCGAGGTATTGCGCACCCGCCACGTATTGCCCGGGCCTCCGTTGCGGGGAAGCCTGCGTCAGGGCAGCCAGGCGCGGCGTAATCCTCTCACCGATGACGATCGAGTCATGCGCGCGCTGCTCTCAAGCTTCGCAGCCCCACTGCAGGCCTACATCGAGCGGATGGGTTATGAGCGCGACCATCCCTTCACGGCACGCAACCGGGGCGCTGCGCGGCTCAACGACTGCTGGTCGGTGCAGATGCGTTGCAATGGGTTCCATGTCAATCACGTGCATCCATCGGGATGGATCAGCTCGGCGTACTACGTGGACGTTCCGGCGGAGGTCGAAAACGCGGAGCTGCGTCCCGGTTGGCTCAAGCTCGGCGAGCCCCGCCACCCCACGCCGGCGGCGGGACCGGACTTCATGGTTAAGCCCGAGCCGGGACTGCTGGTGCTGTTCCCGTCCTACGTGTGGCACGGCACGACCCCGATCCAGGGTGATGCGCCTCGCACCGCCATCGCCTTCGATGCGCTGCCTGTGCCTTGATCCTCGGGCGCCGCAAGGGCGACAAGACCTGGCGCATGTTCGCAGCAATCTCGTGGGATAAAAAAAAGCCCCGCTCTGGGCGGGGCTTCAAGAAGGTTGATGCCTGGGAAATTACAAGAACTTGTACTTCAAGTTGATATAGAAATTACGCAGCAACGGGTCTGCGATGAGAGGGTTGTAGCCCGCAGTGAAGTTGCTGGTCGATGCGTTGGTGAACGGCGGCCACTTGTCCAGAATGTTCTTGACCCCGAACAGCACGGTGAGACCCTCCACCGGCTGGACGCTCACAAAACCATCGAAGAGTGAATAGCTGCCCACGTGCCGCTGGTTGCCCGCGAGATCAGGATATTCATCGATGTATCCCGTGTAGAACCGGTTGCTGAGCCCGGCACCCCACGTTTTGTTGGGACTCGTCCAGTCGACCCTCACGTTATGATTCCAGCGGAATGCCGGATTGAAATTGATGATTTGCAGCCAGCCAACCTCGTTGACCTCTGGGCCACCGGTATATTGCTGCTCCCGAAACTGGGTGACCGCGGTCCCTTCGAGATCCTCGTGGAACGTTCCGATCGGCGTGTGCTGCGCGTACTGCACGCTCAGGTCGAGTCCGTCCGTCGTGATCCTGCCCGTGTTCGTGAACTCCTCGTTGATGTATCCGCAGGTGGGCGCGGTATAAGGATTGCATACCGTGGCCTCTGCGATGGTGGGCGGGAGCGTTCCCGCGTACTGACCACTGGTCGCCGGCACGATGTAATTGGAGAACAAGGTCGGATTGCCATAGATGGCGCTCGCCGGAACGGTTGCAATCCGGTTCTTGAGCAGGATGCGGTAGTAATCCAGCGTGATGCCCAAGTCCTCCACCGGTGACAGAACCACACCGAAATCGAAGTTCTGCGAGGTTTCAGCCGTGAGCTTTGTGTTTCCGCCGTTCAAGCCAATTCCCTGCGAGGCGCAGGTGATCGGAGTCCACTCCGCCGTGTAGTGGCCCGGAGAGCAGAACGGGTTTCCCTGGCCCATCGTGCCGCTGCTCGACGCCGCCAGGAAGGGCGGCGAAAAGAGGTTAAACAGCGTGGGCGCGCGGAAGCCGGTGGAAGCGGTACCGCGCAGGGTCAGGTAACCGGTCGGCTGATATCGCACCTGCAGTTTCGCATTGTTGGTCGTGCCGAAATCGCTGTATCGGTCCTGGCGGTCCGAGATATCGAAATCGAACCCCTTGGTGACGGGCACCGCCAACTCGACGTACGCGGCCTGGACCTGGCGCGTCCCTGCGACCGAACTATCCGTAAGTCCGGAAGCCGCTTTCGTCAGGTCATTAGCGGGGGTCGTCCCATTCGTATAGCGTTCGCCTTCCACCATGGCACCAAGCCCGAAGGTCGCGGGATTGCCTGCATCGAACACGTCACCCAACGGATGCTGGATACTGCCGTCGACGTCCCACCGAGTGTACGCGCCGATCTGGTAGGGGCCGTTGACGTACGATGAGTTGACCAGCGCCAGTCCCGCCCCGCTCTGCAGGCCAAAGGGATTGATCAGATCGCTGAGGACTCCGCCGGGTGCAATCGGCGGATAGGCTGATGAGGGTGTGAATTCATTGGGCAGTCCGCCGGTCCATCGATCGTCGTTGGTGTTCCTGCTCCAATTGACGTTCGCCTGATAATCCCAACCGCCGTTGTTGCCGGAGAACGTCACCAGAATCCGCTGTTGGATGTTGAGATTGCCACCATAGCGGTTATTGTCCGCCGGGGTCCATGCCACCTGGATCGGGTCCACTAGATCGGGCGTTGGAGTGGAGCAGTTGGCCGGTCCTCGCTGGCAAGTCAGCTGAGCCGCCGTCGGAAAGTAGGGGCTCTTGGGGTCCATCGTGAACTGATAGAAAACTGGACCGGACCAATTGTTCTGGTACGACTGCGTCCAGAAGTACTGCACCTTGATCTCGTTGTTCGCCGGAAGCGTTTTGGTCACGGCGATCATCGAGGAGATCTCATGGGAATCCGGGATGTCGTCGGTTGCGGCGGAATACCGGTAGGAGCAGTCGCCGAAGTACGTGGTCAGAAACGGATTGCCCTTGCAGGCCGGGTAACCGTACTGCCAGAAATTGCCGTTAGAATCGATGACCACGCCGGGGAACGATCCATAGTAGTTCGTATTGAACACGCCGGCGGCCGGGTTAAACCCAGCGGCAGAGAACCCGCGATCGGCGGCCTGGATCTCCTGTTGCCGGTGGTAGCTGGCGGTGAACAAGATGTTGTAGCCGTCGCTCGACAGATCGCCGTGTCCGAAGGTGAAATCGACCTCATAGGAGGAGCCGTGATCTTTCTGCGGACGATCGTAATTCGCCTGAATTTCCGCGCCCTGGTAATTCTTCTTCGTCTTGAAGTTGATCACGCCCGCGATCGCATCGGTACCGTACAGCGACGAGGCGCCTTCGCGCAGGACGTCGATGGTGTCGATGGCACCAAAGGGAATTCCACTGAGATCGACCCCGTTGCCGTCAAACGCGTTGGGAGCCACGCGTTCGCCATCGAGCAGAATCAACGTGCGGCCCCGGCCCAAGCCGCGCAGGTCGGCGTAGGTACCGCCACCCGAAAACGAGCCGGTGGCAGAGGCGAGGTTCACCGATGGGTTGGACGTGGTGATCTGGTTCAACACCTGCTCGACGTTTTGGACGCCAATTTCCTTGAGTCTGTCGGTCTTGAGGATTGTGATGGCCTCGGCGGTTTCGATATTGACTCGCTTGATCAACGAGCCCGTGACCACGATTTCCTGAAGCTCGGTGGTGCCCTCAGCAGAAGGAGCGGGTGCCTGCTGGGCTAAAGCATGCAAGCCGGGCACCGCGAGCGCGCCGGTGACCAGCATGGCCTTCCTGATACTGGATGAAACTGCGGACATGCAAACCTCCCTTCGTAATGAAGTGCTGGCCGACGGAGTAGCTGAAACGCAGCGGTGCAAACCGTTGCGCAAATGAGACATCCCCACCCTCGGCCAAGTCTTATTTAAGGAAAAGAATCAAAAAGCTACTGAAAATATATACGTTAAGTACATGCTATCGCGTTTTGTCGCTGAAAACAAAATCTCCCGTCCGGATCGCCGTTTGTTGCTACGGCACGCCACACCAGAGAATGGCGAGCCGGGGAGGAGCGTCCCTGCTCGGAGCGCGCGAAAAACCGGTGGCGCTTGCCGCACCACCGGGTTTGTGGCTCGCAAGGTCAGGGCTCGCCCTGCACGTGGGTGTTACCTCCCTCGATGTGCAGAACGACGCGGCGATTGGCGAGTCGACCTGCTTTGGTGGAGTTGTCCGCGATCGGATCGCTCTTGCCGTAGCCCTTGGCGGTCATCGGGTTGCGCAACCCATGGCTCTGTAGATAACGCATCACGGCCTCGGCGCGGCGCTGCGAGAGGCGCAGGTTGTACTGCACGGACCCCGTGCTGTCCGTGTAACCGCGCACCTCGATCGGCAGGTTCGCGAAGCTCTGCAGCTGCCGCGCGGCATTGTCGAGGACCGACGTCGATTCCGGCGTGAGCTCCGCCGAGTTGACTGCGAAGTCCACTCCCTGCAGCCGCATTTCACGCGGCGGTGGCGGGGGCGGCGGCAGCGCCGCAGGCGGCGGCGGGGGCGGCGGCGGCGGCGGCGGTGGGGGTGGGGGTGGGGGCGGGGGAGGTGGGGGCGGCGGCGCATAGGTCGGCGCGCCGAACTCCACGTTGAAGCCCGCGCTCACCAGCACATCACCGGGGTTTCGCGGCGTGTAGATGTTGCGGCTGATGAAGTCCCAGCGGTACTTGCCCTCGAGTCGCAGCTGCAGGCGTGTCGAGTGCGTCTGGTCGCCGAGACCTGCGAGCACACCCGCTCCCGCCTCCGCGAGCCCGTTGTTGTGGCTTCCGACGGTGAAGCCGCCAAAGCGCTCCTGCAGATCCCCGCCGCCAGCGAGCAGGTACGGGGTGAACACGGAAGTGGGAGCGAACTTGAGCAGGGCGTCGAGCGCGTACGCTTTCACCTGCAGGTGAGGGCCGACATCGGACGGCACTCCTTTCAGGCGGAACGTTCCCGTGCTCCAGTCGCCCTCGAGCGAGAAGTGCGAGGTCAAATTGCCGCCAATGCCGAGCTGATAACCGAAGTCGTCCCGAAAATCGCTCCGCGGATCCTGAAAAGTGTATTGCCCGAGCGCATCGAAATAGACCGCGCCGGCATCCGAGGTCGGATTGCGCTGGAAGCGCCCCCGGGAACTCGAGTCCGATTGCGAATCGGCCAGGGCTGAGTGAAGGCTCAGGGTGCTGCCCAGGGCCGCGGATAGAACAGTCAGGCACAAGCGCTTCATATCACGATGTCTCCAGGTTGCGTCGCAAGAAAGCAACATCCGTTGCCAGGGTTGTCCACGTCGTAGAGAAGCAAAAAGCTGGGAAAAGAGCGCGACGACGGCAGCAGCTAATTTGCTGTTGCATTTGTACCACGTGAGTTTGATTTGTCTGTAGGCCCCCTTCGACGCGCATCGTGGGCGAATGGGGCGAGCTCTGTGAGCGAGCGGCGCACCGTCCACGAGGCGCGCGCGCGTCGGTTGCGCGGTGAAAGCGCCGTGAAGCGCCGTGAAGTGCCGTGAAGCGGCGGTGAAAGACGCGGCCGAAAGGCGCGCGTGCCCCGGGCGCCGCGATGGGGGCGGGCGTCTAGCGCGGCGCGGACACGTAGGTGCCCTTGCTCAGCAAACGGATCTCGAAGAGCTTGGGCCAGTTCTTGCCGGTGACGAACAATCGATCGTGCTTCGCATCGTAGGCGATGCCGTTGAGCACGTCGGTTTCACCGGCGACGATATCCGTCGGCGCCAGCAGCCCGGACAGGTTGGCCACGCCGATCACGCGTCCGTCATGCGGATCGATGCGTAGCATCCAGCTCGTTTGCCAGACGTTCGCATAGATTTCGCCCTTCACCCATTCGAGCTCGTTGATGCGGGTCACCTCGCGATCATCGAGCGTGACCCGCAGCGCCCCGGTCTGCAGCAGGGTCGCCGGGTTGATGAACCGTATCGAGGAGGTGCCATCGCTCATCAGGAGCTGCTCACCGTTCTGGGTCAGGGCCCAGCCTTCCCCGGGATAGCTGAATTGGCGCTCGCGGTGCAAGGTCGCGAGGTCGTAGACGAACCCGACGTGCGACTGCCAGGTGAGACTCACGAGGTGCCTCTTCCAGTTGACGATCCCCTCGCCGAAGTAGGGTGCCGGCACGTCGATCTTCTTCAGCACCTCGCCGGTCTCGAGCCGCACTTTTCTGATCGACGATCGTCCGACGAGACCCGTGCTCTCATAGAGGTAGCCGTCGAGGTAAAAGAGGCCCTCCGTGAACGCGTCCCGATCGTGGGGGTAGACGTGTACGACCTCATAACCATAGAGCGGCACACTCCCCGCGGCCGTCCGCACCCAGAGCGCGAGGATCGCGCCGAGCGCGAGCCCGTCAGGAACTCGCGCTCGGCGCCTTGGGTCCTGCCTCATGCGGTGCGATGAAATCGCTATCATTCGCGCATGGTGCCATGCGCGCAGGAGAGATGTTCGATGCCTCGACGTCGTACACAACGGGGAGCGTGGTGGCTCGTGATGCTCTGCATGGCCGGCTGCACGGCGCATTTCGAGCGCCCGGTGCTCGCCGTTTCCGGGGTGCAGTTGCAGAGGGGGGCGAATCTGCTGCAGCAAAGCTTCCTGGTCACTTTCCAGGTCGAGAATCCGAACGATCGGCCGCTGCCGGTGACGGCCGTGCATGCGGATCTGACCGTGGGCGGCGATCGGATCGCGAGCGGCGCGACGAATCGCGCTTTCGTGGTACCGCCGCGCGGACAGAGCACCTTCGACATGACCATCAACGCCAACATGGCGCTCGCGATCCTCAAGCTTGCGAGCAGTCCGCACGCCGATTCGATCGACTACGAAGTCACCGGCGCGGCCGATCTCGACCTGCCCTTCATGCACAATCTGCCGTTTCACCAGACGGGCTCGTTCTCGCTGCGAGCGCCGCAGTAAATACCTGAATTTAATGTCTTTATCCGCCCGGAGGGCGGTCGTCGAGCCTGTCCTCTGCTAGAGTGTGCCGACAGGCTCGAAGCGATGCCCTCGAGCACCTCAAGCGATTGCGCGCACACGAACAGCAAACTCACGGGGTCGTTCGATCCCGGCGCGCAGTGCGGGTGCCGCAGGGCCGCCTGGCCTCACGTTGAACACCGATCATGGCACTGACCCCATACGAACAACTGGAACAGGAATTTCGCCGTCTGCACGCGTTCCGCGGCGCCCTGTCGCTGCTGCGCTGGGACGCGGCGGTGATGATGCCCCGCGGCAGCGCCGATGTGCGCGGCGAGCAGCTGGCCGCGCTCGAGACCGAGCATCACGCACTGTTGACGACACCCAAGGTAGCGCGCCTTCTGGAGCGCGCGGAAGCGGGCGCCTCACAGCTCGATGATTGGCCGCTCGCCAACCTGCGCGAGATGCGCCGCCAGCGAGATCACGCCATTGCGACGCCCCCCTCGCTGATCGCCCGCCTGGCCAAGGCGACAGCACGGGCGGAGGTGTACTGGGTCGAGGCGCGCAAGACCAACGACTTCAAGCTGTTCGCTCCGCACCTCGAGGAGGTCGTCAAGCTCGTGCGGGACAAGGCCGCGCTGCTCGGGCAGGCCCGCGGGCTTGCGCCCTACGATGCGCTCGTCGATGCCTTCACCCCCGGCATCTCGACGGCCGACATCGACACGATCTTCAAGGCCCTCTCGCGCCGTCTGCCGAGCCTCATCAATCAGGCGATCGAGGTGCAGGCATCGCGCCCACCGCTCCCCCTGTCGGGAAAGTTCAGCGTCGCACGCCAGCGTCAGCTCGCGGTCGACATTTTGAAGGCTCTGGGCTTTCCGTTCGACCGAGGCCGCCTCGATGAGAGTGAGCACCCCTTCACCGAGGGTGTGCCGGGCGACATCCGCGTGACCACGCGCTTCGACGCCACCGATCCGTTCTCGGGTCTGCTCGGAGCGGTCCACGAGACCGGCCATGCCATGTACGATCTGGGACTTCCGATGCCGTGGCGCGATCAGCCGGTGGGGCGCGATCGCGGCCTCGCCCTCGAGGAGAGTCAGTCGCTGCTGTTCGAGATGAACCTGTGCCGCAGCCGCGCGTTCGTCAAGTACCTCAAGCCCTTGATGGAGAAGTATCTGCAGGTGAGCGGCGAGGAGTGGAGCGAGGAGAACCTGTACCGGCATCTCACCCGGGTGCGACGCAGCCTCATTCGGATGGATGCGGACGAGCTCACGTATCCCGTGCACATCATGCTGCGCTATGACCTCGAGAGGAAGATTCTCGAAGGCGCGCTGCGGGTGAGCGAGCTGCCGGAAGCCTGGAACGAGAACCTCGAGCAGCGCCTGAACACCCGACCGACGAACGATGTCGAGGGATGCCTGCAGGACATCCATTGGGCCGTGGGGCATTTCGGCTACTTTCCCTCCTACGCGCTCGGTGCGGTGATTGCCGGGCAGCTCTACGAGGCCCTGCGGGTCGAGCGAGCCTCGCTCGATGCGGAGATCGCCGCCGGGCAGTTCGGCGGGGTGATGGACTGGTTGCGTGACAACGTGCACGGCGTGGGTGCGCGCCTTCCGGTGCAGGAGCTCGTCAAGCAATCGACCGGCAAGCCGCTCACCGCCGCGTCCTATCTGCGCTATCTGGAAGCGAAGTACCTGGAAGCGCCGTGAGCCCGACGAGCACCCCGCGCTCCCGATCCGCGCCGCCAGGTCCGGCGAGAATCCCGCCGGCGCCCGCATCGAACAACCTCAAACGACTCGAGGCGCGGCTGCGCGGCGCAGTCGGCAAGGCGATCGCCGATTACCACATGATCGCCGAGGGCGACCGGGTGATGGTGTGCCTGTCGGGAGGCAAGGACTCCTACACGATGCTCGACCTGCTTCTGAGCCTCAAGCGCAGCGCTCCCGTGCGCTTCGAGCTCATGGCAGTCAATCTCGATCAGAAGCAGCCCGGATTTCCCGCGCACGTGCTGCCCGATTATCTGTCCGAGCGCGGCGTGCCGTTTCACATCATCGAGCAGAACACGTACGCGGTGGTGAAGCGCGTGATTCCCGAGGGGCGGACTTTGTGCGGCCTGTGCTCGCGCCTGCGCCGCGGTGCGCTGTATCGCTACGCAGGCGAGAACGGCATCACCAAGATCGCCCTCGGCCATCATCGCGATGACATCGTCGAGACGCTCTTTCTCAACATGTTCTTCGGCGGACGCATGAAGGCGATGCCGCCCAAGCTTCTCTCCGAGGACCGCCGCCTTATCGTCATCCGACCGCTCGCCTATGTCGCCGAGCGCGACATCGCCCGCTATGCAAAGGCGCGCAATTTTCCAATCATCCCGTGCACGCTGTGCGGCTCGCAGCCGCACCTCAAGCGACTCGCCGTGCGCGCCATGCTCGAGCAATGGGAGCGCTCGAGTCCGGGGCGCACCGAGGCCATCTTCTCGAGCCTCAAGCACATCGCCCCCTCGCAGCTGTGCGACCCCGAGCTTTTCGACTTCGCTGCGCTCGAGGCGCGGCGCCGTGCCGCAGCCCCCCGGCCGCTCGCGGGCGTGTGAGCGATGGGCGGGAATTCACCACAGGCCGGGAGGAAGCAGCGCACCGTGCGACCGCGACGCGCGGTGCGCCCCGCGTGGGAGCGGCTCACCGATGATCAGCTGCTGTCGCTGCGTTTCTGCGATCTGAAGCTCACGATCGAGGGCACCGAGCTCGAGGCCTCGATCGCCAGGCTTTATCGCGAGCTCGAGCGGCGCGGGATCCGCTTCCGACCCCACTGCTGGCTCGCCCAGGAGTGGTTCTCCCCCGACGGCGTGCCCGGTATCGCCATTCCGTTCTATCTGGCCCATCCGCGGCTCGCCGGACTCGAGCGGCGCTTCATGCGCGAGGTCGAGGGCGGCAACCGCAACTGGTTGATGCGCATCCTGCGGCACGAGGCCGGGCACGCGCTCGACACCGCCTATCGGGTGCGCCGCCGGCGTCGCTGGCGCGAGGTCTTTGGACCCGCCTCGCTTCCCTATCCGGACACGTACCGGCCGCGCCCCGGCAGCCGGCGCTTCGTGCAGCACCTCGGCGCCTGGTATGCGCAGGCGCACCCGACCGAGGACTTTGCCGAAACCTTCGCGGTCTGGCTCAAGCCGCGCTCGGCCTGGCGACGCGAGTACCGCGGCTGGCCGGCTTACACCAAGCTCGAATTCATCGAGGCCCTTGCCGCCGAGATCGGCCGTGAGCGCCCTCAGGTACTCGATCGCAGCCGAATCGAGGACATCGCCGAGGAGACGAGCACGCTTCGCGAGCACTACGAGCGCAAGCTTGCGCGCTATCGCGCGCCCCGCCGCTCCGGCGCCGACGAGCTCCTCCTCAAGGTGTTCACCTCGGCGCCGCGCCGGCGCTCGGCGCCGCGCGCCGCACGGCTCCTGAGAGAGCTGCGCAAGCCACTTCGCAACGAGATCATGCGCAGCGGTGCATTCAGCGAGTACCTCGTCCACCAGGTGCTGCGGCTCATGATCGCCCGCTCCGAAGCACTCAATCTGTATTTGCGAGGCTCGCGGCGCGAGTTGCGGGCGCATCTTCGGTGGGTGGTTGCGCGGCTCGCCGAGTCGTACGAGGAGCGGCAGCTGCCGCACGTCGCCCTGTGAAGGAGCGCCGGGCCGTTAAGAAGCTGCGCACCCTAGTGCTCGTGCATGCGACGCTGGTGCCCCCCGATTCGTTGCGCGGCCTCTCGGAGAAGGAGATCGACGAGTGGCGCACCGAGTACGACGTCATCTCGCACCTCAAGGCGGCCGGGCACGAGGTCATGCCGCTCGGTCTTTCCGACAGCCTCTCGGAGCTGCGCCGTGCGATCACCGAGTGGAAGCCCGATATCGTATTCAATCTGCTCGAAGAGTTCGACGGCATCGTCACCTATGATCAGCACGTCGTCGCCTTCCTCGAGCTCATGCGTCAGCCCTATACCGGATGCAACCCGCGGGGCATGCTTCTGTCCCGCGACAAGGTGCTCTCGAAGCAGCTTCTGACCTATCATCGGGTGCCGACGCCGCGCTTCATGGTGTTCGCACGCGGCAAGACCCCGCGCATTGCGAAGCGCGTGCAGTTTCCGCTGTTCGTCAAGTCCTCGACCGAGGATGCCTCGCTCGGTATCGCGCATGCCTCGGTGGTGAGCGATGAGCGGCAGCTGAAAGAGCGCGTGCAGTTCATTCACGAGCAGACGCATTCCGATGCCCTGGTCGAGGAGTACATCGAGGGCCGCGAGCTCTACGTGGGGGTGATCGGCAACGAGCGCCTCAAAGTGCTTCCCGTGTGGGAGATGACCTTCGGCACGCTTCCCGATAACCGCCCGCCGATCGCGACGCGCAAGGTCAAGTGGGACCGCAAGTACCAGCAAAAATACGGCATCACCACGGCCTCGGCCGTGGACCTCGCGCCTGAGACGGTGGCGCGCCTCGAGCAAATGTCCCGGCGCATTTTTCGTGCGCTGCACCTCACCGGCTACGCTCGCATGGACTTTCGGCTGCGCGCCGACGGCACGCTCTATGCGCTCGAGGCGAATGCCAACCCGAACCTCTCCGAAGCGGAGGATTTTGCCCAGTCGGCGCGCAGCGCCGGCATCGGGTACGGGGAGGTGCTGCACCGGATCCTCAAGCTCGGTGCCGATTACCCGGCCGCATGGCGGGGCGTGGAGAGCTGAGCCCGCAGGCTCGGAGCACGAGCCGTTTGTGGCTCGTGCTCGGAGCGCAGCCCTGTTTATTGCTTATCGAATACCAGCGTATCGTCGTAGGCGGTGCCGTCGGCGTGCGTACCCTTGTTGTGGACCGTCAGGGTCTTGCCATCGGCCGAGACGACGCGGTGCACGGTGCCGACCACTTTGCCGCCCTTCGTGAGCGTGAAGTCCGTGGTGTGGGCGTTGATTGCCTTGGCGGTGCCGCTGTCTGCGTCGGGATTGCCCGAGATCGGATGGGGCTTGCCGTCGTAGGCCAAGGTGACGTGCAACGACATTTCTTTACCGTCGGCGCCGATGAGCTTTTGGTCGAGGGTCGTGCCGCCAGCCCCCTCGGTGTACACGCGCGTCCCGCTCTGTGGTGCCGTGCCGCTGAACTTCGACTTTGCGACGTTGAGTTTCCAGGTTCCGTCGACCGCATCGGCGGCTAATGCGGTGGTTCCCAGCAACAGAGTACCGAGTAGTGCGGTCATCACGATTTTTCGCATGGCCCTTCTCCCTTGATTTTTTGCTTGGGGGGCAACGCGGCCGGTGGGTCCGGACGCGGGGCCAAAACTATGCGCCCACGCAGGCACCTCTGCAAGCGTGGCGCGCGCGGCGTCGGTGGGCAGCGAGCAGCAAACGTTCCTAGGGTGTCGTCCAGCGATTCATCCAGGCGATCACCGTGTCGTACCACTGGATGCTGTTACCGGGCTTCAGCACCCAGTGATTCTCATCGGGGAAGTAGAGGAACTCGCTCGGAATCGCGCGCCGCTGCAGAGCCGTGAAGACCGCAATACCCTGCTCGTAGGGCACGCGATAGTCGAGCTGTCCGTGGATGACGAGCATGGGGGTCTTCCACTGGGCAACACGATCGACCGGGTTGTCCTTGGCATAGCCCGCGGGATTCGAGAATTCGGGGCCGCCATGCTCCCACTCGGGAAACCACAGCTCCTCGGTCGAGTAGTACAGGCTGCGGTGATCGAACACGCCGTCGTGTGAGACCAGGCACTTGAAACGATCCGGCCATTGCCCCGCGATCCAGTTGATCATGTACCCGCCATAGGAGCCGCCGAGCGCACACATCCGGCTTTCATCGAGCCAGTCATAGCGCTTGAGCGCGGCGGCAAGTCCGAGCTTCAGGTCCTCGAGCGGCTTGCCGCCCCAGTCGCCGCTGATCGAATCCGTGAAGGCCTGCCCGTAGCCGGTTGAGCCGTGAAAATCGATGAGCACCACCGCGTACCCTGCGCCCGCAAACGTCTGTGCGTTCCAGCGCCAGTGCCACAAGTTCGCGAGACTTCCCTGCGGACCGCCGTGAATGACGAAGGCCACCGGATAGCGGGTGTCCTTTTTGAGCTGCGCAGGCTTCACGACGTAGCCGAATACATTCTCGTGGTTCCAGCCCTCGAAGCTGAATTGTTGCGGCTCGCCGAGAGCGCGGCTCGCGAGCAGAGCCTCATTGACGCGCGTGAGCTGCCGGGGCTTGCCACCGTCGAATCCGACGGCGTACAGATCGGCGGGTTTGCTCAAGGTGCTCAACGTGTAGTAGATGCGGTTCGCTCCGACACTGAAACCCCCGACCTCACCCTCGCCGGTGATCGCGGCCGCATGCCCGGTACCGGCATCGATGGCCCAGAGGGGGTGCTGCCCCAGATGATCGGTGGTCGCGAAGAGCATGCGACCGTCCTTGGACCACGCGAAGCTCGAGATCGATCGATCCCAACCTTCGGTGAGCGGGCGCTTCGCGCCGTCGTGCCGGTTCACGAGCACGAGGTGAAAACGGTCGGCCTCGAAACCGGGGCGATCCATGGCGAGATAGGCGAGCTGCGAGCCATCGGGCGAGTAGGAAGGGCGGGCGTCCCAGGCCGGATTGTCGGCCGTGAGGTCGCGCGGCGTGCCGCCGGTCGCGGGCACGGTGTAAATGTCGAAGTTCGTCGACCACGGCTCGCCGCTCGCGCCCTGGCGCATCGAGAAAGCAACCTCGGCGCCGTCGGGGCTGATCGCATAGTCCTCACGCCCGCCAAAGGGCTTGCTCGGCACGTCGCCCGTGAGATCGACGGTGAGTCTCACCGGCTCAGCGCCGGCCACGCCCGACGCATCGAGCGGCAGTGCGAAGAGCTGCGAGCGCCGTCCATCGCTCCAGGTGTCCCAGTGGCGCACGAAAATATGGTCGTAGAGAACCCCGTGCGCCGGCGCATGCGCGCCGACCTCGAGGCGATGTACGGTGCAGGCGAGATCCGCACAGTCGGGAAAGACCTCGAGACTCACGATCAATCGATCCAGGCGCGGCGAGACGCGAAACGAGCCGACGTCGAGCGGCAGGTGCGTCACCTCCTGCGGTGCTGGCACTTCCGCCGCCTTGCCCTCGAAGGGGGCACGCCAGACCTGCATCTTGCCGTCGCGGTTCGAGAGGAAGTAGAGAAATCGCCCGTCGGCGCTCCATTCCGCGGCCGAGGCATTGCTCGCGGGATCAGAGAGGCGTACGGCGCTCGCATTGCGTCGTCGCGTCTCGAGCACCCAGATCGAGGTGCGGCCCTTGTTCGCTTCCATGTCGGTGGTGCGCAAGGTGTAGGCGATGCGCCGACCGTCGGGGGATGCGGCCGGATCCGAGATGCGCTCGAGTCTCACGAGATCCCGCACGCCGAACGCCGGCAACTCGCTCGGCGCCGCGCGTTTTGCAGCCGACACGCTGGCCGTGCCGGCCACCAGCAGCGCAAGCGCTGCGAGACAGTGAGAGGCGCGCATGAAGACTCCCCTTTTTCGAATCCATCGCTTGAAGATTGCCATTGTAGCCGAGCCCTCCAACGCCCGCGGTTTGCGGGCTGCCTCGCACCCAGGCGCCTGCGCGGCACAGCTGTGAGATGCACGTCACAACATCCACATCGTGCCGGCATGCACCGATGCGATGCTCCGGGCGCCCGCCCGAGCACCGTCGTGATGCATTTCGGTTAGCAGCGCAGTCCCACGTCTGCTGATAGAAAAAGATCGGGAAAAATAGGTATTTTCTGACCGTGGTTCACGAGACGGGCACTTCACTTGGAGGCACTCGAGTCGATAGGATGCAGGTGGGCCAGGTCACAAAGGGCAACTGCATGCAAGCAAGTTCCGAGCGATCACTGGTGGCGGTAAGCTCCCTGCGGGAGTTCTTTCGTGATGCATTTCATGCGGCGAGCGAGCATCAGCACCTCGACATCGACGAACAGGCCGAGCAGTACGTGGTCAATCTGCTGACCATGTTCGCCCGCGCCGAGGCGCTCTATGAGCGCACTCCCGACGGGCTGCGGATCAAGCCTCTGGCGCACATGCTGGCCGAGGCGCTCGAGGCACCGAGCACCGTCGCCAGGCAGCGCGGTCTGCAGCGGCTGGGCGATGTGTCACTCTTCGTCGCCGGCTTCTTCGCACGCAGCTTCGCCCGCAAGCTCATCGACATCGACTACCACATTGCGATGGGGGGCAACGCCTATAGCGCGCTGGCCGACTCGATGCAGAGGTCGCAGGCGAGCCGCAGCATCGCAACGATCTATGTGCAGCTCGCGGAGAAATTCCAGTTGCTGGTCGACGCTCTGAACGAGGTGAGCGAGATGTCCTACACGCACACCGATGCGGACATCCTCAGGCTCTATGAGATCTGGATGAAAACCGGCAGCGCGCGTGCTCATGGTCTCTTGAATCGCCTCGGCGTGCAGCCCGTCAAGCAGGGCGGGTTGCGACACTCGCACTAGGCGCAGCCGCAATGGTGCTGCGTGGCTTGCAAGCGCTCCTCGGCCGCCTCTACGACGTGCCCCTCGAGCACGATGTCTACGACTTTCTCGTCACCGACCGCAGCACCCTCTCGCACGTCGATCCGCATCCCCACGGAGAGGGACCCGAGGAGGAGTTGTTGCTCGCCGAAAGCGCCGACGGCGTGCGCCTCTCGCTCTACATCGATGCACAGGTCGTGGAGCGGCTCGAGCGCTCCAACCCCCTGGGTGAGCTCAACGAGGAGAATATCGTCGATTTCTGCACGGCGCTCGAAGGAGTGAGCCACTTCGTCTACTGCGCCTGGCGCCTCGAGGGCGACGCCCCGGTCTCCTTGCTCGAGCTCGAGACCCAGGCCGAGGTCGATAAGTACGCGGCGGCGGTATTTCTGCTGGGGCACCAGCTCGGCGGCGCTTATCCTTCGCAGGTGCACCCCCGCCTGTTCAATCATGTCGCCTTCGATCACCGGCTCGAGCCCGAGCAACACGCGCGCTATCGTACGGCGCATCGCTGTGCCGCGAACTACTGCCGGCGGCTCGAAAGTCGCTTCGTGAGCCGGGGGCGGGCGCAGGTCGAAGCGCTGGTGCGCGAGCTGCGCAGGTTCTATCGAATGGGAAGTGCGGCGAAGCTGCGCCACGCGCTCGCTTGAAGCCCGCCGTCGCGCCCGTGCGCGCCGCCGGCGTGCGCCTACTCGTCGTCCTTGTTGGTGGCTGCCTGCTTCTTGAGCTTCAGCCACTCACCGAGCTTGCGCAGGTCCCGCTTGCGCGAGGTCTCGGGCGCTTTGCCGGCATCGAGCCGACCACTGTCGTAGGGGTTGTAGCCCTTCACCACGCCGAGCGGGTTCGGCTTCACCTTGTCGAAGGGCGTGGGCGCGTCCTCGGCGAGTGACAGACCGGGGTTCTCCAGCCGCTTCATGCGCTCGGTCGAGACATCGCGGCCGAAGGCGCCGGTCGCCACCGACCACTCCCAGACGGCATTGCCGCGATCGTCGAATTGCACGCGGCCCGTCTGCTTCGGGTCGCGCTTGGGCGCATCGATGACCGCCGGCTGGGCGGGCTCGGTCGTGGGTCGCGGTGAGCGCGGACGATCCTTACTCATAAGGCCGTTTTAGCGCCTCACCAGCGCCTGTCAATGAGCCGGTGTTGGAATTCGGATGCGCATCACAGATGCAGCTCATGACGTGCACGGAACAGCGCGAGAGCCGTTTTTCCATCGTTCCATTCGCCCTGTAGGACACGGCCGACGGCCTCCTGCAGAGGCATCCAGGCGAGCTCGAGCTCCTCATCGTCGTCGGGGGTGGCGGCGCCGATCAGGAGGTCGCGCGCCAGGTACAGATGGATCACCTCGGTCAGCAGGGCTGGAGCTGGAAAGTAGCGTCCGAGGGAGGTCCAGCTGCGGGCGACGATGCCGGTCTCCTCGGCGAGCTCGCGCACCGCACAGGCATCCGGGAGCTCCCCCGGGTCGAGCTTTCCAGCGGGAATCTCCCACAGGAAATCGCCGATGCCGTGCCTATACTGGCGCACGAGACATACGCGATGGTCACTGTCCAGGGCCACCACGGCGGCCGCTCCGGGATGACGCACGAAGTCGAGCTCGTACTCGCGGCCGTCCGGGTATCTCAGTCGCTCACTGGACACGTCGATGACTTTGCCCCGGTGGACGTGCTGGCGGCCGATCGTCGTCGGTTTCAACTGCATGGCGGCCTTTTATCGTGAATATCGATAGCAAAGAGTCCGGGGCGGACCTGATGATCATCCTCGGCAGCCCCGCGAGCGGCAAGACCACGCTCGCCGGGCGGCTCAGCCGGGAGCTCGGCCTGACGCTTCTGTGCAAGGACGACGTCAAGGAGGCGCTGTTCGATGTGCTCGGTTGTCCCGATCGTGAGCACTCGCGCCGCTTGAGCGAGGCGAGTTTCACCACGCTCATGCGGATCGCGCGCACGCAGCTCGTGGGTGGCCACTCCTGCATCGTCGAGGGTAACTGGCGCGCGATGCACGCACCGCTCCTCGCCACCCTGCTCGCCGACACCCGCGCCCATCCCGCACAAGTCTGGTGCTGCGCGGATCCGGGTGAAATCGTGCGCCGCTTCACATCCCGGCGGCGCCATGCCGGTCATCTCGATCGGCTCATGCCGGCCGCCGAGCTGAGCGCTGCGGCGGAGCTCGCGCCCGGCTTCCTCGAGCTCCCCGGGCCGCGCTGGGTCTATCGCAGCGACGTGCCCTCCGACTACGCCGACCTCGTCGCGCACATCAAAAACTGGCGCCTGTGACCTGCCTCCGCGCGCGATGCGCGGGAAATCGGCGATTCTCGGCCGATCGATTTAACGTGATACGATCTGGACGTTTATACAGTCATGCCACCGGGCAGGTCATGATCAAGAGCAAGACCACCAACTCGTTCGATGCGCTCAATGCGCCGCAGCGTCGCGCGGCCACCTTTGGCACGCCGCTCGGCGAGAAGGGCGTGGGCGCCGGCCCTTTGCTGATCATCGCCGGGGCCGGCACGGGCAAGACCGCGACCCTTGCCCACCGCACCGCGCACCTCGTGCTGAACGGCGTGGATCCGGGGCGCATCCTCATGCTCACGTTCACCCGGCGCGCGGCCCAGGAGATGATCCGACGCGCACAGAGCGTCGTCTCGGAGGTTCTCTCCGAGCGTGGCAAGCTCGGCGACCGCACCGTGCAATCGCGCCTGGTGTGGGCCGGCACCTTTCACTCGGTCGGCAATCGCATCTTGCGCCTGTTCTCCAAGCAGCTCGGTCTGGATCCCAATTTCAGCGTACTCGATCGCGCCGACGCGGCCGACCTGATGGACGTCATCCGCCACGAGCAGGGACTCAACGCGAAAGAGCGGCGCTTTCCGCGCAAGGATGTGTGCGTCGCCATCTACAGCTATCGCGTCAACACGCGCCTCACCCTCAAGCAGACTCTCGAGGAGCAGTTCCCGTGGGCGAGCGAGTGGGAAGCGGACCTCACGCGCCTGTATCGGGAGTACGTTGCACGCAAGCAGCGCAATGCGGTGCTCGACTTCGACGATCTGCTGCTCTACTGGCACGCGATGATGCAAAATCCCGCGCTCGCGCAGAACCTGGCCGAGCACTTCGATCACGTGCTGGTCGACGAATACCAGGACACGAGCGCGCTGCAGGGCGAGATCATCCATGCGCTCAAGCCCGACGGCAAGGGCGTGACGGTGGTCGGCGATGACGCTCAGGCGATCTACTCGTTCCGTGCCGCCGCGGTCGAGAACATCCTGGGATTTGCCGATCGCTACAAGCCGAAGGCGGACATTGTCGTGCTTGCGCAGAATTACCGCTCGACGCAGCCGGTGCTCGATGTCGCGAACGCCCTCATGGCGGAGGGGCCCCGGCAGCATCGCAAGACGCTGCTCGCCACGCGGCAGGCCGGCCAGCGTCCGCTCTACGTCACCGTCGACGATGCGCAGGGTCAGGCCGAGTACATCGTCGGTAAGATCCTCGCGACTCGAGAGATCGGCGGCTCACTGAAGCGCCACGCGGTGCTCTTTCGCAGCTCCCACCACAGTGACGTCCTGGAGGTGGAGCTCACCCGCCGCAACGTGCCCTACGTGAAATACGGCGGACTGAAGTTCCTCGAGGCGGCGCACGTCAAGGACGTGCTCGCGGTGCTGCGCTGGGCAGACAACCCGCGCAACTCCGTTGCCGGCTTTCGTGTGCTGAAACTCGTGCCGGGCATAGGCCCCGCGACCGCCAAGCAGGCGCTCGAGCACGTCGAGTCGCTCGGCTTCAAGCTCACGAGCCTTGCGGCCTTCGAGGTGCCGCAGGCCGCCAAGATGGATTGGAAGCGCTTTTGCAGCTTCTTCGAAAAGCTACTCGACCCCGCGACGCCGTGGGCGGGTCAGGTCGGCCAGGTGCGCGAGTGGTACAAGCCGCAACTCGAGCGCATCTACGACGACGCATGGACTCGGACGGGCGACCTCGAGCAGCTCGAGCAGCTCTCCGCGCAGCACACGACACGCGAGCGCTTCCTTACGGAGCTCACGCTCGATCCGCCGATGGCGAGCGGCGGCAAGTCGGGGCTTGCCTCGAAGGACGAGGATTACGTCGTGCTTTCGACCATCCACTCGGCGAAGGGCCAGGAGTGGGACATCGTTTACGTGCTGAACGTGGCCGACGGCAACTTCCCTTCGGAGTTTGCGGCGGGCAAGCCCGAGCTGGTCGAGGAGGAGCGCAGGCTCCTCTATGTGGCGATGACCCGCGCACGCAATGAGCTGCACCTGTGCGCCCCGCAGAGATATCAGGTGACGCAGCAGCCAAAGGACGGCGATGCGCATGTCTACGGCGCAAAGAGCCGTTTCATGACGGACAAAGTGCTCGCGTGCTTCGAGCGCACCACCTATCGCAGTCTGCGGGGCGTCGAGAGCCTGAATACGGAGGCTGCGGCGACCGTCGATGTGGTCGCGCAGCTCAAGGAGATGTGGTAACGAGGCACAGCCGGTCTCGTGGCCCCGCATCCCTCGGGGAACTCCCCGTCACCTCGCCGACACCGCCCTCCCGCCGGGGGTGAGCTCAGTGTCGCCGCCCGGCCCGATTTCCTCTCATCGGTGAGCCGGCGGCATCAACTGGGCGATTACCAGCGTCGCGGACCGCCGCCACCGCCGCCGCCGCCGCCCGACGGCTTCGAGCGGGGTGCTCGTTCCTGAGCCTCATTCACGCGCAGCGGACGGCCACCCATCTGGAAGCCATTGGTCTGCTGAATTGCGTTCTGAGCTTCACTCGCCGGCATGTCTACGAAGGCGAAGCCCCGCGGACGGCCAGTCTCTCGATCATTGATGAGCTTCACTGAATCGACTTTGCCGTAGCGCTCGAACAGGCTACGCACTTCGTCCTCGGTGGCGCTGAAGGGCAGATTGCCCACGTAGATCGTCGTCATTCAATCAATCTCGCTAACAGTGCGCACTCGAGTCGGGATCCTCCGGCTCGCGCGCGGTTTCACCTTGCAGACACTGTCGCCGGCTCCTCTGGCGAAGTGCCCGTACCTTGAGGTCGCGCACTCGAGCCAGACGCCAGCGGCCGACCTACGACTTGATGCTACGCCAGGGAATTAGGCTTGGCAAACGCATAAATCCAGGGATATTCATCATTCCAACGCGTCGCGAAGTGCCGCGATTCCAGCGTCGCGAAGTCGTCATGTGCGTGTCGCAAATGCAACCCGGACGCACCCTTGCGACTCGACTACTCCACTTCGAGGTAGGCGTAGCCGTTGAGCTCGTGCTCATAGAAACGCTTGACGGCCTGCGCCTCGGCGAGCGTCATGCGCCCCTCCTGGATCGCCCGCTCGCAGTCGCGAGCGATGCCCGGGTAGAGCTCATCGGTGTCGTACTCCATGTACTCGAGCACCTTGTTGGCGGTGTCTCCCTTCACCACCTCCTCGATCCACCAGCCGCCGCCTTCCTTGAGCCGGATGTGGATGACGTGAGTGTCGCCGAACAGGTTGTGCAGATCGCCGAGCGTCTCCTGATAAGCGCCCACCAGGAACGCGGCCAGGTAATAAGGCTCCCCCACCCGCAGCTCGTGCACCTCGAGAGTGCGCTTGGTGCTGCGCGGGTGCACGAACCGATCGATCTTGCCGTCCGAGTCGCAGGTGATGTCGGCGAGCACTGCGTTGCGGCTCGGCTGCTCGGTGAGCCGCTGGATCGGCATGATCGGGAACAGCTGGCCGATCGCCCAGCTGTCGGGGAGCGACTGGAAGACCGAGAAGTTGCAGAAATAGATGTCGCTCAGCATGTCCTCGATGTTCTCGAGCTCCTCGGGCACCCGGTCGAGCTTGCGGCAATAGTCGCGGATCTTGGTGCAGGTCGCCCAGTAGAGGCGCTCCGCCAGACCGCGAAACTCGAGGCTGAGATAACCCAGGTTGAACATCTGCAGCGCCTGCTCGCGCGCCTGCAGCGCATCGTGATAGCACTCGACCAGGCGACGCTCGTTCACGGTGCGGTGGCTGTCGAACAGGTCGCGCACCGGCTGCGGCAGCTCCTGTCGGCCGCGATAGTCCTCATCCGGACGGCCCGACACCGGAAACTGATCGAGCTTCGAGGCGCCGAGGACGTCGAATACCAGCACGCTGTGGTAGGCCGCGATGGCACGACCCGACTCGCTCACGATCATCGGGTGCGGCACGTCGCGCGCATCACACACGCTCTTGATGCGATAGACCACGTCGCTCGCGTACTCGTTGAGAGTGTAGTTCATCGAGGACTCGAAGTTGGTGCCGCTGCCGTCGTAGTCGACGCCGAGTCCCCCGCCGATGTCGATGTACTGGAGTCCCGCCCCCATGATCTTCAGCTCCGCGTACACGTGCGCGAGCTCGTTGATCGCATCCTTCACCCGCCGGATGTCCTGCAGCTGACTGCCGGGATGGCAGTGCACCAGCTGCAGACAGTCGAGCATGTTGCGCTCCTTGAGCAGCTCATGCAGATCCATGATCTCGCTGATGAAGAGCCCGAACTTCGACTTCTCCCCGGCGCTCTCGCGCCAGCGGCCCGCACCCTCGCTCGCGAGCTTGACGCGCACGCCGATTTTGGGGCGCACCGCGTACTTGTCCGCGTGCCTCAGGATCGAATGGATCTCCTCGAAGTTCTCCACCACTGGAATGATGGTGCGCCCGAGCTTGGTGGCGAGAATCACCGCCTCGAGGTAGCTCTCGTCCTTGAAGCCGTTGCACACCACGATCCGGTCGGGTGCGTCCTCGGTGATCGACATGACCGCCAGCAGCTCGGGCTTGGAGCCCACCTCGAGACCGAAACCGAATTCCTTGCCGTAGCGGTACACCTCCTCGACGACCAGACGCTGCTGGTTGACCTTGATCGGATAGACGGCGGCATAGCGGTTGCGGTATTCGTTCTCGGCGATCGCATTTGCGAAGGCCTCGGCGAGGTGACGCAGGCGATGCGCGAGGATGTCGGAGAAACGCACCACGACCGGTGTGTGCAGGTCGCGCGCGGCGAGCCCCTGCACGACCTCGTGCAGATCGATCTCGCAGGCCGGATCCATGCTCGGGCGCACGACCACGTGGCCCTCGGCATTGATGGAGAAGTAGCCCTTGCCCCAGGCTTCGACCTGATACAGATCGAGCGACTCCTCGACCTTCCAATGGTGATTCAGCGGGAGGCGCTGCGCGGGGGTGTTCATTTGCCGCGAACCATAGCAAATTGGGGACACAGATCAATGACGGCGCACACGAAATTTCGCTTCCCGCTCGGACGATGCCACCGCGCGCTCAGCGCAGTGGTGATGCTCGAGAGCGTTGCCGGCTACGCGCCGCGGGCGATCGGTCGGCGCGGATCGCGGATCCACTCGCTCCAGGAGCCTGCATAGAGTTTCGCGCCGGGCAGACCCGCGATCTCGAGCGCGAGCAGATTCTGGCAGGCGGTGACGCCCGAGCCGCACATCATGACCACGTCCGCCGCGCTGCGTCCGGCCAGGCGCGCGCGCCAGCGCCGCTCGAGCTCCCGTCTCGACAGGAAGCGTCCGTCCGCGTCCAGATTGCTCTGAAAGGGGTGGTTGACGGCGCCCGGCACGTGTCCGGCGACCGGGTCGATCGGCTCGACGCTGCCCGCGAAGCGCTCCGGGGCACGGGCGTCGATCAGCAGGACTCGCGCGTCACCCAGAGCGCGCTCGAGCGTCGACGTGTCGAGCACCCCATCATCGAGCACCGGCCCATCAGCGAGCACCGGCCAGTCATCCGGCACGGGCCGCTCGAGGCGCGAGTCATCGTCCCTGCAGGGGTTCTCGGCGACCGGCCTGGGTGCGGAAGGCGTCGGCTCACCCGCCTCGAGCGCCCCGCCGCGGTCGATCCAGGATTTGAGTCCCCCGTCGAGCACGGACACCTCGCGATGCCCCAGCCAGCGCAGCAGCCACCAAGCGCGCGCCGCAAAGGCGGCATTCGACTCATCGTACGCAACCACCCGCACGCCTGAGCAAACGCCGAGGGTGCGCAGCCATGCGCGGGTGCGCTTGGGATCGGGCAGGGGATGGCGGCCGCTGGCGGGGGTGGGTGTCGATGAGAGATCGCGATTGAGATCGGCATGGCGCGCTCCGGGGATGTGCCCGGCGAGATAGGCGCGTCGGCCGGCCTCGGGCGAGGCGAGATCGAAGCGGCAATCGAGCAGCACGATCCCGCCGCGGTCGATCAGTGCGGCCAGCTCGGCGGTGTCGATGAGCGCGGCGGTGGGCACGCAGCGAGCTTAACGTACGCGCTGCTCGAAGCGCATCCGCTACAATCAAGCATGGCTCTGACTCTGTACTGGGGTAGCGGTAGTCCATTCGCCTGGAGGGTGATGCTCGCGCTCCAGCACAAGGGTCTCAAGTACGAGTCGCAGCTCCTGCACTTCGACAAGCAGGAGCACCAGTCGCCGCAGATGCTCAAGCTCAATCCGCGCGGGCGTCTGCCGGTGCTGAAGGACGACGATTACGTGGTGTTCGAGTCGCTCGCCATTCTTTACTACCTCGATGTGAAGTATCCCGAGCCGCCGCTGTTCGGCACCACCCCGGAGGAGGCCGGGGTGATCATGCGGGTGATCTGCGAATTTCAAGCCTACACCGAGCCCTCGCTGCAGAAGATCGTCAGCGCCATTTTCGAGGACCGGGTCAACGACCACCTCGATGAGCTGACCGACGCGATGCATGCCGTGGCGCGCGAGGCGCGCACGATCGAGGGTCGCCTGAGCAAGGAGGAATGGATCGTCGGTGCGAGCTACTCGGCGACGGACATGGTGATCTTTCCCTGGATCCAGCTGTTGCGCCGCGCGCTCGAGAAGCGCGCCGCGGCCGAGCTGGGCGCGCGGTTTCTGCCGATGGAGCGCAACTACCCGGCCCTCGGCCGCTGGATCCATCGCATCGAGGCGCTGCCCGGCTACGAGAAAACCTACCCTCCGCACTGGCGCGAGAATTCTTGAGCGACGCCCGCGGGCGACCACGGCCGGCGGTGCGCCGCGGCCCGGCGCCCGCGCGAGCTGCATCGCTTGAGTCGGCGCTGTGCGGGCGGGTAGTCTGGCGCGCGGGTCTGAATCGAATGACAACAACGGAGGGGAATCATGGGCAAATCCGAAGTGCAGGTGGCGTTTGCGGGCCGGATCGTGTTCGTCGGCTTCGGCAGCATCGGCCAGGGTGTCTTGCCGCTGATCCTGCGCCACATCGGCATTTCGGCGGAGCGCATCACGATCGTCACGGCGGCCGAGTCGGGTCGCGGCGAGGCCGATCACTTCGGCGTCAAGTTCGTGAATACGCCGATCACGCGCGAGAACCACCGGCGCGTGCTCGAGCCGCTGCTCGGCCGCGGCGACTTTCTCCTCAATCTGTCCGTGGATGTCTCGAGCGTCGCGCTCATCGAGCTCGCCCGGCAGCGCGGCGCGCTGTACCTCGACACCTGCATCGAGCCCTGGGTGGGCGGCTACACCGATGCCAAGCTCCCGGTCGAGACGCGCAGCAACTACCACCTGCGTCTCGAGGCGCTCGCGCTGCGCGAGTCCGCTCCGGCGCGCTCGCCGACCGCCGTGCTCACCCATGGGGCGAATCCCGGTCTGGTCTCGCATTTCGTCAAGCAGGCACTGCTCAACATCGCGCGCGATACGGGCGTTGCCGCGGGCAAGCCGGCCCGGCGCGAGGACTGGGCCCGCCTCGCGCATGAGCTCGGCATCAAGGTGATTCATGTCGCAGAGCGCGACACCCAGATCAGCCGGGTGCCGAAGCGGCTCGATGAGTTCGTGAATACCTGGTCGGTCGATGGTTTCGTGAGCGAGGGCGCACAGCCCGCCGAGCTCGGCTGGGGGACGCACGAGCGTCACTTTCCCCCCGATGGGGGACAGCACGCCGTGGGCTCGAAATGCGCCATCTATCTCAACCGTCCGGGAGCGAGCACCCGGGTGCGGACCTGGACCCCGAAGGCCGGGCATTTTCACGGCTTCTTGATCACCCACTCCGAAGCGATCTCGCTGGCCGACTACTACACCGTGCGCGAGCAGGGCCAGGTGGTCTACCGGCCGACGACCCACTATGCGTACCACCCGTGCGACAACGCAGTGCTTTCGGTGCACGAGTTCGCGGGGCGCAACTGGCACCTGCAGAAATCCAAGCGGATCATGTGCGACGACATCACGGAGGGCATCGATGAGCTCGGTGTGCTGCTCGCCGGGCACCGCAAGAACGCCTACTGGTACGGCTCGCAGCTATCGATCGAGGAGGCCCGCGCGCTCGTGCCTTACAACAGCGCGACGAGCCTGCAGGTCACGGTCGCCGCGCTCTCGGGCATGATCTGGGCCATCGAGAACCCCGAGCGCGGCATCGTCGAGCCGGACGAGATGGAGTACGAGCGCCCGCTCGGGGTGTGCATGCCCTATCTCGGGACCGTGGTCGGGCAGTACACCGACTGGACTCCGCTGCATGAGCGCGGCGAGCTGTTCGCCGAGGACCTCGACCGCGCCGATCCCTGGCAGTTCAAGAACATCCGGGTCACCTAGGCTAAGGCCGGGCACGGCGCGACGGTGGCGCACCCCGGCTCAAGGACGCCCTCCGTAATGGATCGCCTCGATGCGGAAGGTTTCCTCCCGGTCGCGCAGTGCGAGGGTGACTTCCTCGTCGAGCCGCTTACCGAGGAGGGTGCGCCCGAGCGGTGAGTCCATGCTGATGTAGTCGCTCGCCATGTCGAATTCGTCGGGTCCGACGAGGCGTACCCAGCGCCCCGAGGCTTCCCCGGTCGCGAGTCGCACCCACGCGCCGAAGAAGACGCGCCCCGGATCACGTCGTCCGGCGGCGAGCGCGGGGTCGACGACCACCATGCCCTCGAGGCGCTTGCGCAGAAAGCGCACGCGCCGATCGATCTCGCCGAGGCGCTTCTTGCCGTAGGTGTACTCGGCGTTCTCCGAGCGATCCCCCTGCGCGGCGGCCTCGGCGACGGCCGCAGTGACCCGCGGGCGCTCCTCGTGCCAGAGCGCATGCAGCTCTTCGCGCAATCGCTGCGCGCCTTCAGGGGTGATGTATTTCGAGCTCGGCGGGGCCGGCGGACGATATCTTGACACGGTGCAATAACGCCGCTCTGGCGCTCAGGACGTGAACCCGATCAGAAGAGGGTCGCATCGACTGAGCGGTGTTTCACAGAATATCTGCGCACCTTGATTCTATCCTTTGTCCCATGAGCGCCAAATACTACACCCACTTCATCGCGCAGTCGGACGGCGCCATCGAGTACAGCGAGTACCGCGGCGTGGTCGAGCTTCTCGGACAGACGAAGGCCCTGAAGGGCAATCGAGAGATCGCTCAGATGCTGGCGCGCAGCTTCGATCTCGAGGACATGGAGATCCAAGTACTGCAGTGGCACCAGCTGCACTGAACCGAAATCCCCTAGCGGGCTTTACTTCCCTTCATTGAAGTCCGCATCTCCGCCCCGAGCTCATCACTCGGGGCTTTTTTTTGCCGGTGGTACACTCGGGCGCGCCCAACCTCCCTGCGCGGCAGGGCGGAGGGCGCGAAACGCGCGGAGGGGATCATGCGTTGGATTGCCCACAGAGCAGGCTTGGCTCTCGCATTGCTGCTGGCGGGGTGCGGCTACAACACGTTGCAGACGCAGGACGAGCAGGTGAAATCGGCCTGGTCCGAGGTCATCAATCAATATCAGCGGCGCGCCGACCTCATTCCCAATCTGGTCAACACGGTCAAGGGTTACGCCGCCCAGGAGAAGGACGTGCTGCTCGGCGTGACCCAGGCGCGCGCCCGGGTGGGATCTATCCAGGCGACACCGGATCTCGTCAACGACCCGCAGGCGCTCGCGAAATTCCAGGCCGCGCAGGGCGAGCTCTCGGGAGCGCTGTCACGGCTGCTGGTGGTCTCGGAGCGCTATCCGGATCTCAAGTCGGACCAGAATTTCCGCGATCTGCAGGCGCAGCTCGAGGGGACCGAGAATCGCATCACCGTGGCCCGCAACCGCTACATCCAGGCGGTGCAGAACTACAACGTGACGGTGCGCTCGTTCCCGACCAATCTCACCGCGATGGCGATGGGCTACAAGCCCAAGCCGAATTTCACGGTCGAGAACGAGGCCGCAATTGCCAAGCCGCCCACGGTCGATTTCGGCACGCATCCCGCCGGACAATCGCCCTGAGCCGAGCGGGGCGCCTCTTCTGATGCGACCTCGGGCGTGGACCCTGCGAGACCCGTTGATCCGCGTGCAGGCCCCCGCGGCCCGCGCCCGAGCGTGGCGTGGCTGGCTCGCCGTGCTCTCGCTGCTCGGCATCGGGGCCCTCGGCGGCAGCGCGCGCGCGGACGTGCCGGTGCCGCCGCTCACCGGGCGGGTCGTCGATCTCACCGGCACGCTCTCGGGCGAGACGGTCAATCGCATCGAGACGCAGCTTGCGCAGTTCGAGGCTCGCAAGGGCAGCCAGATTGCGGTGCTGATCGTGCCCACGACGCAGCCGGAGGACATCGAGCAGTTCGGCATCCGCGTCGCCGATCAGTGGAAGCTCGGGCGCAAGGGCGTCGATGATGGGGCCATCCTCATCGTCGCGAAGAACGATCGCGCCGTGCGCATCGAGGTGGGTCGCGGGCTCGAGGGTGCGCTTTCGGACGCAGTGGCCAATCGCATCATCGATGAGACCATCACGCCCCGCTTCAGGCAGGGCGATTTCGATGCCGGCGTGCAGGCGGGCGCCTCGCAGATGATCTCGGTGGTGAACGGCGAGCCCCCGCCGCCGCCGGATCAGCGCTGGGAGCACCGGGGCGGTGGGTGGCATGGTCCGGCGCCGCTCGTGCTCCTCATTTTCGCCTTCTGGTTCACGGGGCTGCTGCGTGCGCTGTTCGGGCGGTGGATCGGCGCGGCGCTCGCCGGCGCCGTCATCGGCGGTGTGCTCTGGCTCGTCCTGCACGTGCTCATCGTGAGCGTGCTGGGCGGCGGGCTTGGATTCCTCCTGGGCCTGCTCGGCGGCGGCTCATCCGGCTGGGCAAGCGGCGGTCGTGGCGGAGGAATCGGGCCCTTCGTCGGCGGTTGGGGCGGCGGCCTGGGAGGGGGCTCGGGCGGCGGCTTCGGCGGCGGCGGCTTCAGCGGGGGCGGCGGTGGATTTGCCGGCGGCGGCGCCTCGGGGCGCTGGTAGTGCGGGCGGGGCGGCTACTGCGGCATCTGAGCGCGACGCATTGGTGCGCACGCCGCCTTTTTCCGCCGCGCACCCTGGATGCGATCGAGGCAGCGGTGGCGCGCGCCGAGCGCAATCACGCGGGCGAGATTCGCTTTGCCATCGAAGCATCGTTGTCGCCCAGGCAGCTCATGGCCGGGATGAGCCCGAGGATGCGCGCGCTCGAGGTGTTCGCCGCGCAGCGCGTTTGGGACACCGAGCACAACAACGGCGTCCTCATCTACGTCGAGCTCGCCGACCGTGTCGTCGAGATCGTCGCCGATCGCGGTCTCGCGGGCCGCGTCAAGCCCGAGGACTGGGAAGGCGTGTGCCGCCTGATGGAGGAGCATTACCGGGCTCGACGCTTCGAGCAGGGCTCGATCGCGGGGGTGGAGGCGGTCGGGGCGTTGCTCGCCGCGCATTTTCCGTCGAGCCTGAAACGCGCACGCGATGCCCCGAATGAATTGCCTGACCGGCCGACTTTGCTGTAGATAGCTCAGGATGAGATCCAGGATCGCGCCTTTAAAACGGCCCGTGTGCCGGCGGCCCCTTTCGCCGGCGCTTGCGGTCATGCTCGCCGGCCTGCTGGCTTCAGGCTGCTCGCTGTTTCGCCCCGTCTCGGCGCCTCCGCCCGCCGCCCCGGTGGCGCCGCCGCCGGCGGCCCCCGAGCTGCCGACGCCGACGGCGATGCATAAGTTCGTGGTCGATGGCGCGAGCGGCGATGTGGTGGGTCGGGTGCAAAAGACGCTCGTCGGCCCGGAGGACACGCTCCCCGACATCGCCCGTCGCTTCGATGTGGGGTACGAGGAGATCCTGCTCGCGAATCCGGGTGTCGATCCCTGGCTCCCGGGCGTTGGTCGCGAAGTCGTCGTGCCGACGCAGTACGTGCTGCCGGCCGCACCGCATGAAGGCGTGGTGGTGAACGTTGCGGCGATGCGCATCTATTACTATCCGCCGCACAAGAAGGGGGCGCCGCAGGTCGTCTACACGCATCCGATCGGCATTGGCAAGGTCGGCTGGAAGACGCCGGAGGGCACGGCAAGGATCGTCGCCAAGGAGAAGGACCCGGTGTGGGTGGTGCCGAAATCGGTGCGCGAGGAGCATCAGGAAAATGGCGAGAAGCTCCCGGAGAAGGTGCCGCCGGGGCCGGACAATCCTCTCGGGGAGTACGAGTTTCGCCTGAACTGGCCAAGCTACCTGATCCACGGCACCAACAAGCCCTATGGTGTCGGGATGCGCTCGAGCCATGGCTGCATGCGCCTGTATCCGGAGGACATCGAGAAGTTCTACGAGATGATTCCGATCGGCACCAAGGTCACCGTGGTCAACCAGCCGTACCTGTTTGGCTGGCGCGAGGGGACGCTCTATCTACAGGCCTACGCCGTGATGGAGGATGACTCGCGCGACTGGAAGAACCCGAAGCGCTTGCTTGCGAATCTCGCGAAGCCCAAATTTCGCGAGGGCCTGGCGCTGCACGAGAAGGACATCGACTGGTCGATGGTGGCCGATCTCGCGAAAACGCCGCGCGCCATCCCCGTGCCGATCACCGGCAGCTCGGGCGGCATGAGTGCCGTGCTCGCGCAGTCCATGCGGGTCAAGAACACCGTCCCGGAGGGCTCGAACTGGGACGGCAAGACGGGATTGCTGGTCGACGAGAAGACCTTCAACGAGCTCGTACAGGGGCGCGTGCCGGCCGCGGCGTCCTCGAGCTCGAGCCCACCGCCTTCCGCGGCGACGCAATAGCCTTGCGGCCCGGGCCTCAGGGAGCGGCGAGCCGAGGAACCCGCGGGTCCGGCGCGATCGGCTGGGCGGGCGTGCTGGGAATGTTCGCGCTGTCGGCGATCGCGGCGGAATCACCGGCCGGCGGCTCGCATGCAGTGTCGGCGACCGCCACGCCGCCTTCGGCCCTCGCACCGCTGCAACCCGGGCTCGACTACCACTCCTTCGCGAACATCGAGCAGTTCCGCGCGACGCGCATCGAGCTCGATCTGCGCGTTGATTTTCGCAACAAGGTACTGCTCGGCGCGGCGGGTCTCGAGGTCAAGCGTCTCGATCCGGGTGCCACCGAGCTCGTGCTCGACACGCGCGATCTCGATGTGCGCGATGTGAGCGAGAAGGCGGTGAACCTCATGGGCGCGACCGCCAAGAGCCAGACGACCTGGGTGAGCCGGCCCTTTCACTTCGAGAAGGCCGATCCGGTGCTCGGCAGCCCGCTCGTGATCGAGCTTGCGCCGGCCACCCGCAAGTCGAGCGAGGTCATCAAGATCGAGTACGTGACCTCGCCGACCTCGGCAGCACTTGCTTGGCTCGGCTCGGGTGAGTCGGGCGCGAAGCATGACCCGCTGTTCTTCACCTTGCCGGGACCGATCGGCGCGCGCAGCTGGATCCCGCTGCAAGACACGCCGCAGGTGCGCGTCACCGTCGGTGCGCGGATCCATACGGATAAAGGTGCGCTCGCCGTCATGAGCGCGAAGAACGATCCGCACGCCAAGCGCAGCGGCGACTACACCTTCGAGATGATCTATCCGGTGCCCTCCTTCGCGCTTGCGCTCGTGGTCGGCGATCTGCATTTCAGGGACGTGAGCCCGCGCAGCGGGATCTATGGCGAGAAGGCGCTCATCGGACGCCCGGGCGATGGACTCAGCGAGCTCGAGCGGCTGGTGGCTGCGGGGGAGGCGATCGCAGGCCCGTATCCGTGCGAGCGCGCCGACGTGCTCGTGCTGCCGCCGCTTTTTCCCTATACCGAGCGTGCGCACCCGCGGCTCGATTACCTCGGCAGCAGCGCGCTCGGTGCCGAGGAGCGCGCGGTTGCCGCCGCCGCGCAGACCCTTGCGCGGGCCTGGGCGGGTTACTGGGTGGCGCCCGCGACCTGGCGCGATGCGTGGATCGATGAGGGCTTGTCGGGCTACCTCGCGCATCGCATGTCGAGTGCGGTGCTCGGAGAGGCGCGCGCGACGCTTGCCGAGGCGGTTGCCTTGAGGTCGTTGCCCGAGGAGCTCGCCGCGCTCAAACCGGAGGATCAGCACCTTGCGGTGGATTTGCGCGGCCAGGATCCCGGACGGGTGGCGCAGCGCGCCCGCGCCGCCAAGGCGCGGCTCCTGTTCGAATGGCTCGAGGTGCGCTTCGGGCGCGAGCGCCTCGATGCGTTCCTGCGCGCCTATTTCGAGCATTTCGCGCAGAAGAGCATCACCACGGAGCAGTTCGTCGACTATCTCGATCAGGAGCTCATCGCCCGCCCGCCGCGCCTCATCACGCGCGCCGCGGTGCTTTCCTGGATCCAATCGCCGGGGTTGCCCGGCGATGCGCCGCGACCGAGCCTCGAAGCGCTCGCCCCGGTGGATGGCGTGCGCGCGGCCTGGCTCGCGGGACGCAGCCCCGCGGCCAAGCTCGAGACGCGCGGCTGGACGAGCGTGCAGTGGCAGTACTTTCTCGAGGGCATGCCCGGGTCGCTGCGGCGCGAGCAGCTCGCAGAGCTCGAGAAGGCGTTTGATTTTGCTCGAAGGCCCGATGCCGATGTGGCACGCGACTGGTTTGCCCTCGTGATACGCGGCCTCTACTCGCCCGCCTTCCCGCAGCTCGAGGACTTCCTGAAGACGCAAGGGCGCTTGATGCTGGTGGTGCCTTTGTACGAGGCGCTCATGAAGACCCCGGCCGGCGCCGCCGCGGCCCGGCGCGTCTACGCGCAAGCGAGCCCTCACTATCTCGCGCCGACGATCGCCGCGCTCGAGCCGATCGTTGCACCTTCCGAGGCGGGCGATGACGAGTGAGTGGCTCAAGGTGATGCTCGAGGAGATCGCCCGCAAGAAGGCGGAGGCCGAGGAGGCGCTCGCCGAGGAGCGGCTGCGTCGCGAAGAGCGGCTGCGCAATGAGGAGCGGCTGCACAACGAGGAGCGGTTGCGCAACGAGGAGCGGTTGCGCATGGAGCAGGGGTTGGCTGCGCGGCAGGGCACCGCCGATCCAGCGCTCGAGGCCGCTCGTGCTTGCCCGGTGCGCTCCGACCCCTGACTTCGGTTCGCTCGCTTCGCCGACGAATCGTTGCACTTGTGCTACAGTTCGCGGCGTCGCTCGTCGAGGGAAACAGTTGGCGATACCGGATCCTCTCGGGCTTGCCGCCAAAGAAGAACGCAGCCCCGATGTTGGAATCGCGCGTGGGCCGACCGCGCGCGTCGCGTTCATCGGTCGTACGCTGCGCGGGCCGCTGCACCGTCCGCGCCTCGCGCACAACTTCGCGGAGTTCCAGCAACTGTTCGGTGGTCTGTGGCAGCCGAGCCCGCTCTCCTATGCGATCGAGCATTTCTTCGACAACGGCGGTCGCGAGGCACTCGTCGTGCGCGTCGCCAACGGTGCGCGCTCATCGACTTTGTCGCTGCCGGCGGGGCGCGGCGCGCTCACGCTCGAGGCGCTGAGCCCGGGCACGCGCGAGTTCCTGCGCGCGAGCGTCGACTACGACAATGTGCCCGCGCAGGACGCGCAGCGTTTCAATCTGACCCTGCAGCGGGTGCGGGTGCCGGGCGGCAATCATGTCGAGGACCAGGAGATCTTTGCGCTGCTCTCGCTCGACCCGGCCGACGAGCGCTTCCTCGCGCGTGCGCTCGAGCGCTCGGAGCTGGTGCGCATCCAAGGTGATCTGCCGGCGGAGCGGCCCGATCGGACCTGGGATTCAGAGCGTGGCGTGGCCTCGTACATCGCCTCGAGCGGCGATGGCGATGATGGGGCGCCGCTCACCGATTACGACATCGTGGGCTCGGAGATCGAGCGCACCGGTCTGTTCGCGCTCGAGGGCGCGCAGTTCAACTTTCTCTGCATTCCACCCCTCACACGCGAGCTCGACGTGGGGCCGTGCGCCTGGCTCGCCGCGATTCGCTACTGCTGCAAGCGGCGCGCGCTTCTCATCATCGATCCGCCGGCCGGCTGGCACACGGCCGATGAGGCGCTGCGGGCGCTGCGGGACTTCGATTACTGCTCCGAGCACGCGCTCATGTATTTCCCGCGCATGCTGGCGCACGACAAGCTGCGCGGGCACTTCGAATCGTTCGCGCCGTCGGGAGCGGTCGCGGGGCTCATCGCGCGCAGCGATGACTCGGGTCCGCTGTGGGCGGCCGGTCGCAGCGAGGAGGCGGTGCTGCGACCGGGTTATCGGCCTGCGTGTCTGGTGAGCGAGGATCGGCGCTCGCGCCTCGAGCAGAAGGGCGTGAATACGCTGCAGGCGGTGCGCTCGGTCGCGCGAATCGGCGTGCGGGCTCGAACTCTCGCGGCAGGCACTGCTCCGAGCGCGGATGCGCAAAATCTCGCGGCACGGCGCTTCGCGCTGCTCGTGGTGAACAGCATCGAGGAGGGGACGCGCTGGGTACGCGAGGTGGCCGCTCTCGGGGCCGAGCATCTCGCACGGGTGAGGAGCGAGGTGCGGGCCTTTCTCGAGTCGCTCCACGCAGAGGGCGCGTTCGGCGCCCGTCCTCTGGAAGAATCGTTCTTCGTTCGCGTGAGTCTGCTCGAAGGCCAGGAGCGGGCGCTGCAAATCCTCGTGAGCTTCGCGGGCACGGCGCGCCGGCCCGATCTGCACGGCTACCGGATCGTGCAGCGCTCGACCGGAAGCGAGGTGCGCGTTGCCAGCCTCGACCGGCGGCAGCTCCTCGAGTATTGCCCCGAGGAGCTCGAGTGGGTGGAGCGACTCGCGAGTCAGCTCAAGGCCTAGCCATGGCAGCCGGCGGGCCCGCGGGTCGGCCCCAGCGGGTCGCGGGATGCCGATCAGCGGCGACGCGGCGCTAGCCGGCGCCGGCTGAGCTCAAGAACAGCCGTCGCTCGAGCTCGACCTCGAGCGAGGTGGAGCGCCGCTCGGCCACGATGCTGTCGAGCCGCGGCAAGCGTGGGGTCGCGGCGATGAGTGTGCGCGCAAACTCATACCCGGTTGCGATCACCGGCTCGAACGCACGCCAGTTGAGCAGGTCGATGTGGGCGAGCGGCGGCCGCACGATGAGATCGGCGAGCGAGCGCCGCGCCGCCTCGCTCGAGACGGTGTTCACCATCCCCGCACCCATCAGCAGCTGGAAGATGTTGAGGCGGCGCCTGCCATTCGGCGCTCGCGCGAAGAAGCGCCACAGCGGCGGGCCCTGCGTCACCGCGCCGGCGGCAAATGTGTAGTCAGCGCCGGCATCGCTGCCGATCACGTAGCCCGGGGTGTGCTGGCGCATGACATCGACGGGAAAATTGTTGATGGCGGCCCCGTCGATGAGCACCGCATCGCCGCTGAACACGGGCGGCATGACGCCGGGGACCGCCACCGCAGCGCGCAGCGCGTCCGAGAGGCGTCCGGCGCGGTGCTCGAGCAGGCGCCCGGTGCTCAAATTGGCGCTCACGCAGAAGAACGGATGACGCAGATCCTCGATGAGCACTGAGCCGTACTCCCGCTCGAGCAAGCGCGTCACCTTGCGACCTCGGGTGAGGGCGATCAGCGGAAAGGTGTAATCGTTGACCGGATTGGTGTCGACGAAGCTGCGCCGGTAGCGCACGCGCATCTCCTCATCGCTCCAGCCCATGGCGACGCCCGCCGCAATGATGCCGCCGATGCTCGCGCCGCCGACGAAATCGATCGGCACCCCGGCCTCGCGCAGCGCGCGCACGACGCCGACATGGGCAAAACCGCGGGCGCCGCCGCCGGAAAGCACCAAGCCCACGCCCCGGTGGGTGATCAGACGTGCCATCCGCCCCAGATCGCTGGCATCCAGGATGTGGTGATGCAGCGCGACCGGCAGCGTCGCCAGCCAGCGAGGCGCCGCACCCTCGATGAGCGGCCCCTCATGCAACAAGGCCAGCTCGAGCCGCATGCCGTCCGCGGCGGCGCGCTGGAGTACGGCCGACCAGGGGCGCGTCGGCGCCGCGGCCCGGGCGATGGCAACGATGACGTCGGCCTGCCGGCAGCACTGGCGCGCCCAGCCCGACTCCGAGGAATCGGCGACGTAGATGACATAATCATTGAGCTCTTCGATGCGGCTGAACCAGTTGGAGGTGTGGGTCGTCGCGCGCGCATCCCACACGAGCTCGGCGCGGCCGAACCGGTTGAGCTCCTCGATGAGCTGGCCGGCGAGGCCGATCACGTCGATGTCCTCATCGTTCGGCACCAGCGCGATCACGCACCCGGAGCGCGGCTGCCGTTCCGGTGTGTTGCTGCGTTTCAGGCGTCGCGCACACAGCCGCGCGATGGCGAGCGAGAGCGCAGGGGAGCGCGCCGCGACCTCATCGAGCAGCGCATCGGGCAGGCGCAGCAGCTCCGAATCGCGCAGCGCGACGACGCGCGCGCTGCGCGGCTCGCGCAGCAGCCAGCTCGACTCGCCCACCCATTCGCCGCGCTCGATCTCGGCCGCCGGCCGTCGGTTCGGGCCCACACGGACCCCGAGCCGTCCGTTCGCCAGCAGATATACTCCATCGGGCGTGGAGCCGGCCTCGAACAGCATGGCGCCCGCGGGCAGGGAGAAGTGCTCTGCGCCGGCGGCGAGCTCCTCGATGGTCGGAAGATCGACGCCGATGAGATCGGGACTGCTCTTGAGGCAGTCGATGGCGCGGCGCAGCTCGTGCGCCAGCTGCGACTCTTCTTCGGGCAGAGACATGCGCGTTGCTGCGGTCTCGAACGAGAGTCCTAGTTCACAGCATAATCGCCGGGCGAGGTGTGACGTTGTCTACGATTCTGTTTTCTCACGGAAAAGAGAGCGGTCCCTGGGGCCGCAAGATCACCGAGCTGGCCGCCCGGGCGCGCTCTCTCGGGCACCTGGCCGAGTCGGTCGACTACCGGGGGGTCGAGGATCCGGCGCGGCGGGTCGAGATGCTCGAGGCCGCGGGCGCGGCGGCCGCGCGCCCGCTCGTGCTGGTCGGCTCCAGCCTCGGAGGGCACGTGGCGGCCGCAGCGGCGCGGACGCTCGAGCCAGCGGGCCTGTTTCTGATGGCTCCCGCCTTTTATATGCCCGGCTTCGAGCAATACACGCCGCAGGTGATTCCGTGCCCGGTGTGCATCGTGCACGGCTGGCACGATGACATCGTGCCCCTCGAGAACAGTCTGCGCTGGGGGCGCGAGCACCGCGCCGCCCTGCATATCCTCGATTCGGGACACCGTCTGGAGGACCAGATTCCCGCGATCGCAGCGTTGCTCGAGTCGTTCCTGGCGACGCTGTAGAAGCCGGCCCGCACCGCCCGACCGACGGCTCGACGCAACCCCGGCTCGCAGGGTGTCCGGGTCGCAGGCTCGGCGGAGCGCCTCGCGACGCTAGCGCTGGGGTCGCGGCGCGGGCGCTTCGCCCGGAGCAGCGGGAGTGCTCGGCGCGACCGGGATCGCCGGTGCGGGCGCTCGATGAGGTTCCAGGCCGCTGTCGTCCTGGCCGTGCGAGGGTGCATCGAGCTGTGCCTGCGCGAGCTCGCGCAAGCTCTCGCCAAGCTGCTCGCCGGTGCGCTTGCCCATCGCCTCATAGCCCGCCTGCATGGCGGCGTTGTAAGCCGCGACGTAGTGGCGGCCCGCGGCGCTGTCGAGGAAGGCGAGCAGGTGCTTGAGGTCCGAGTCGCTCAGGTTTCTGTACGCGTAGGCGAGGAAGCGCTGCATCGGCATGCGCATCTGCTGTTCCATGCCGGCTCGCTCGGACTCGCCGGACTTCGCCGCACGCTGCGCGACGGCGACTGGATCCTGCCCGGAGCCGATTGCAATCCCGACGCTCACCGCCTCGCCCATGCTCAGGTACACCTGTGCGGTCGAATCGGCGGAGTGCGTCGCGCGCTCGAGCCGCTCGATCAGCTGCGTGCGCCGGGGGGAGAGCGGCGTGCTGAGATCGCCGTTCATGATCTTCTCGATGTTCGCTTCACCGAGCTGCGCTGCGGCGACGTCGGCGGCCACCATGCGCCGGCCGAGGTCGCTCGCGAGGAACTCCTTGCTCTTCGCGACCGTTTCGGCGTCGAGGTTCCTGGCAAAGGCCGCGAGCGCCGGCGCCTCGAACACATCGATGCGAAAGCCGCGCTCGGCGGCCGACTTGATGGCGGCGAGCTGGGGCTCGGAGAGCGCCGCGGCCGGATCGCGAGCGAACAGCTGCTTGATCTGATTCGGCATCGAGGGAAGCGCGGCGCGCACTTGCTCGCGCGCCGCCGCCGCCTGATACACCTGCGCGGCGCTGTCAATATCGATGGCGGGCTCGGCGGCCTGCAGCCGCGCCGCT
>DATGIA010000136.1:0-56491 GCA_035307465.1 Steroidobacteraceae bacterium | reverse complement strand
CTGAGCAGGGGTGATCTTGTATCCCTGCTCGGGACCTGCGAACACCGTCACCGGGACGCCATCGGCCAGCAATGCCATGTCGGGATAGGAGACCCAGTAGGGCGCTGGAATGATGCACTCATCACCCGGGTCGAGAAGTGCAGCGCACACGTTGAAGCAGGTCTGCTTGGCGCCCGAGGAGACGAGGATCTGATTGCGCGCATACGTGAGGGCATTGTCGCGCTTGAACTTGCCGATGATCGCGTCCTTGAGCTCGGCGGTGCCGTCGACCGCGGTGTAGCGCGTGATGCCCTTGCGAATCGCATCGACGCCCGCATCTGAGATATGTAAAGGCGTGTCGAAATCCGGCTCACCTGCACCCAGGCTGATGATGTCTTTGCCCTCGGCCTTGAGCTGCGCCGCGCGCGCCGTCACGGCGAGGGTGGGAGAGGGCTTAACCTTCTGAACACGCTTGGAAAGTTTCACGGTCACGCGAGGTCCTTGCGGGCTGGCGGAGTGGGAGGCGGGGGCGGAGTTTACGGAAAATGTCACCTCGACGCCAGGCGCGGGTGCCTGCCCATTTCCAACATGAGAGAATAGATCGATGCGCTTTGATTTGTATGCCGATTACCTTCCTGCCGGGGATCAGCCGCAAGCGATCGCCGGGCTGATCGACGGGCTCTCGAGCGGGCTTGCGCACCAGACGTTGCTCGGCGTCACCGGCTCGGGCAAGACCTTCTCCATCGCCAACGTCATCCAGCAGGTGCAGCGGCCGACGCTGGTGCTCGCGCACAATAAAACTCTGGCAGCGCAGCTTTACGGCGAGTTCAAGGTGTTCTTTCCGAAGAATGCCGTGGAGTACTTCGTCTCCTATTACGACTACTACCAGCCCGAGGCCTACGTGCCGGCCTCGGACACTTACATCGAGAAGGATGCCTCGATCAACGAGCATATCGAGCAGATGCGCCTCTCGGCGACCAAGGCGCTGCTCGAGCGGCCCGATTCGATCATCGTTGCGACCGTCTCGGCGATCTATGGCCTTGGTGATCCGGAGGCCTACTTGAGCATGGTCCTGCACATGTCGCGGGGCGACCTCATCGATCAGCGCAAGCTCCTGCGCCGTCTTGCCGACATGCAGTACACGCGCAACGAGATCGATCTGCAGCAGGGCACCTATCGCGTGCGCGGCGAGGTCATCGACATCTTTCCCGCCGAGTCCGAGCGCGAAGCGGTGCGGGTCGAGCTCTTCGATGATCGCATCGAATCGTTGAGCCTGTTCGATCCGCTCACGGGTGAGGTGCTGCGCAAGGTGCCGCGGCTGACGGTTTATCCCTCAACCCACTACGTGACGCCGAAGGAGCGCATCTACAATGCGGTCGAGCAGATCCGGGCGGAGCTGCGCGAGCGCCTGGCCGAGCTCCATGCGGCGAGCAAGCTGGTCGAGGCACAGCGGCTGCAACAGCGCACGCTCTTCGATCTCGAGATGATGAACGAGGTGGGTTACTGCGCGGGCATCGAGAACTACTCACGCTACCTCTCGGGCCGCGCCGCCGGCGAGCCGCCGCCGTGTCTCTTCGACTACCTGCCGCGCAACGCGCTCCTGGTCATCGATGAGAGCCATCAGACGATCCCGCAGCTCGGGGCCATGTACCGGGGGGATCGCTCGCGCAAAGAGACGCTCGTCGAGTACGGCTTTCGTCTGCCCTCGGCGCTCGATAACCGGCCGCTGCGCTTCGAGGAGTTCGAGCGCATGGCGCCGCAGACGATCTACGTCTCGGCGACTCCGGGCCCCTACGAGAAGCGCGTCTCGGGCCAGGTGATCGAGCAGGTGGTGCGCCCGACGGGGCTCGTCGACCCGGAGGTCGAGGTGCGTCCGGTGCGCGCGCAGGTCGATGACCTGCTCTCGGAGATCCGCTTGCGCACGCAGGCGAACGAGCGCGTGCTCGTCACGACCTTGACCAAGCGCATGGCGGAGGATCTTACCGAGTATCTCAACGAGCACGGGGTCAAGGTGCGCTACCTGCACTCGGACATCGAGACGGTGGAGCGCTCGGAGATCATCCGCGACCTGCGCTTGGGCAAGTTCGATGTGATCGTGGGCATCAATTTGCTGCGCGAAGGGCTCGACATGCCGGAGGTCTCCCTGGTCGCCGTGCTCGATGCCGACAAGGAGGGCTTCCTGCGCTCGGAGGGCTCGCTCATCCAGACGATCGGGCGCGCGGCGCGCAATCTGCGAGGCAAGGCGATCCTGTATGCCGATTCGATCACCGGGTCGATCGAGCGGGCGCTCTCCGAGACCAATCGGCGCCGCGCCAAGCAGATCGAGTTCAACGCCCGGCACGGCATCACCCCGAAGAGCATCGTCAAGGCGGTGAGCGATGTGATGGAGGGTGCGCGCTCGGTGCAGGAGAGTGCGGTGCTCGAGGGCTCCGGAACCTACGGGCCGCTCGCTCCCGAGCAGGCCTTGAAGCGCATCAAGAAGCTCGAGGCCGAGATGATGAAGCTCGCACGCAACCTGGAGTTCGAGCAAGCCGCTCGCGTGCGCGATGAGATTCAGCGGCTGCGTCAATCGGCGCTCGGGTTGCCGGACACTCTCGCGGGGTAGCGACATGATAGGCGAGGGCGAAGGGATGGCACCGCTCGATCCGACCGAGACGAAGAAGCACGATCTCGAAAGCACCGACAAGCTGCCGATCCTGACCGAGATCGATGTCGCGCAGTTCGCCGAGGACGCGGTACGCCTCGAGAACACCGCGGTGCAGCCGGTTCTCATCAGCCAGAGCCTGGTCCCCGAGTTCGCGCGTCCCTCGCCCGTCGATTTGCCGGCACTGGCCGAGAGCGTGCGCACGGTCGAGGCGCGAATCTCGCGTCAGAGCGCCGAATACGAGGCCTTGAGCCGCCTCTATGAACGCGCGCGCGATGCCGAGGCCGCCGCCGCGGAGCGCGCCGAGGCGGTCAGCGAGGCGCTTGCGCGCGCCTCCTCGACGCTCGCGGTCGAGCAGCACCGCTTGCAGCAGATGGAGCAGGCGCTTGCAGAGAAGACGAGCCTCGCGGAGGCGGCGCGGACCCGGCTCGATGAGGCGCTTCGCGCCCTGGAGCGTCACCAGAGCGAGGCGCGCACGCTTCGCGATGCGCTCGCGACCCGCGAGGCCACCATCGTGCAGGTGCTGCACTCGCTGGGCGAGCGTGACGCGCAGCTCTCGGCGCTGCAACGCGAGCACGCGCAGACCGTGCCGGTGCTCGAGGCCCGCCTGCAGATGACCGCGCAGCTCGAGGAGGAGCTCAAGGGGGAGCGCGAGCACGCCGAGGCGGTTGTTGCGGAGCTCGAGGAGGCCCGCGCGAGGATCGCGACCTTCGAGGCGCAGCGCAAGCGCGATGTCTCCGAGCTCGCCCGGGCGCGCGCCGAGGCGGCGAGCGCGCTTCGTCAGGCCGAGACCTACCTCGAGGCGCTGCGCACCCGGGACTGGCGCCGCGGCTTTCAGCAGAACCTGCAGCGCGAGTGGGACGAGCGTGCTGCGACGGCGAGCGCGGATCGGGCCGCGCTGGCAGCCGAGTGCGAGCGGTTGAAGCAAACGACCGCCGCCCTGAGTGCGAAGGTGATCGAGCAGGACGCCCTCATCGCCCGCAAGCAGCAGGAGCTCCTGGACAGTCAGCGCGCACGCGCCGACCTCGCCAGCCGACATGCGGCGCGCGAGAGCGAATGCGCGCATCTGGTCGATGAGCTGAAAGCCCGCGACGAGGCGCTGAGCGAGGCCCGGGCACAAAACTCGGGCGAGGCGCAGCGCGTGAGCGAGCGCCTGTCGGAGGTCGAAGCGCGCTGCGAGGAGCAGCGCCAGCGTATCGAGCAACTCGAGTCCGACGCCGTGACCCACGAGGAGGAAATGCAGGTCCTGCTCGCGCACCTCAACGAGGCGCGCAAGCCCGTGCAGGGATTTCTCGCCGAGTCGAAGCGCCTCAAGGACGAGCTGGCCGCCAAGAAGGACGAGCTCGCGGTCAAGGGCCTGGGTCTCGAGCAGTTGACCGAGGAGAATCGCGAGCTGCAGGCGACGCTCGAGCGCACCCGCGGGGCGCTCGAGGAGCGCGAGTTCCTCATCCGACGACTCGAGCGCAGTGAGAGCAACAACGCCCACGTGCTCGGTCGTTTGCAGACGAGCATCGAGAAGCTCGGCAACGCGCCCACCCCGCCGGCGCCCGCGGTCGAGGAATGCCGCGGTGAGCTCGTCCGGCTCGAGAGCGATGCCGTCCCCTACCTGCTCACCCGACGCACCCGCATCGGGCGTGCACCGGGGTGTGAGCTGCAGATCGACTCCTCTTCCGTGAGCCGCTACCACGCGCTCATTTTGAAAGGGCCGCGCGATGTGATCGTCGAGGATCTGAACAGCACCAATGGCGTCATCGTCAACGGTCGCAAGATTTCCCGCCAGCTCCTCAACGACGGCGACCTGGTGACCATCGGCGATGTGAAATTTCGCCTCGTGCTGCGCCGGCCGGGTCAGATCGCGCAGGGCAGCAGCACCGCCGCGCCCGCCCCCTCACCGGCGTGAGGGCTCGGGGGCGGCGCCCCCGGGGCAGTTCTGGGGGACTCCTCTTTATCGGAGGAGGGGATTCCGGTATCGTTCGCGCCCTCCGTGCGCGCTTAGCTCAGCGGTAGAGCATCACCTTGACATGGTGGGGGTCAGTGGTTCGATCCCACTAGCGCGCACCATTTCGAGCCCGCACGCGACTACCTGAACGCCTCGGATGACCCTTCGGCCTTTGCTAAGATGAGATGGACCTGCCATGCCCGTAATCACCCTTCCCGACGGTAGCCAGCGGCGCTTCGATGAGCCGCTCACGGTCGAGGAGATTGCGGCGAGCATCGGTCCCGGGCTCGCCAAGGCGGCGCTGGCCGGCCGGGTCGACGGCAAGCTGGTCGACCTCTCGACGCGCGTCGATCGCGACGCAGCCGTGAGCATCGTCACCGACAAGGATCCCGAGGCGCTCGACCTGATCCGCCACTCGACCGCACACCTGCTCGCGAATGCGGTGCAGGAGCTCTTCCCGGACGCCCAGGTGACCATCGGCCCGGTGATCGAGGACGGCTTCTACTACGACTTCGCCTACAAGCGCCCCTTCACGCCGGAGGATCTCGCCGCCATCGAGAAGCGCATGGCCGAGATTGCCGCCCGCGATGAGAGGGTGCACCGGCGGGTGCTGCCCCGGGACGCTGCGGTCGAGCACTTCAAGAGCTTGGGCGAGCACTACAAGGCCGAGATCATCGCCGCCATCCCATCGAATGAGCCCATCAGCTTGTACGGCCAGGGTCAGTGGGAGGACCTGTGCCGCGGTCCGCACGTGCCGCGCACCGGCAAGCTGCGCGCGTTCAAGCTCATGAAAGTCGCGGGCGCCTACTGGCGGGGCGATTCGCGCAACGAGATGCTGCAGCGGATCTACGGCACCGCCTGGTTGACCGAGAAGCAGCTGAAGGACTACCTGCAGCGGCTCGAGGAGGCCGAGAAGCGCGACCATCGGCGCATCGGCCGCGAGCTCGACCTGTTTCATCTGCAGGAGGAAGCGCCCGGTGCGGTGTTCTGGCATCCGAAGGGCTGGACCCTCTTTCAACAGCTCATCAGCTACATGCGCGAGCGCCAGCAGGCGGGCGGCTATCTCGAGGTCAATACGCCGGAGATCATGGACCGCGAGCTCTGGGTGCAGTCGGGTCACGTCGAGAAGTTCGGCGAGAACATGTTCATGACGAAGACGCCCGATGAGCGCACCTTCGCGATCAAGCCCATGAACTGCCCGGGTCACGTGCAGGTATTCAAGCAGGGACTGCGCAGCTACCGCGAGCTGCCCCTGCGGCTGGCGGAATTCGGCAAGGTGCACCGCTACGAGCCCTCGGGTGCGTTGCACGGCCTGATGCGCGTGCGCGCATTCACCCAGGACGATGCTCACATCTTTTGCACGATGGACCAGATCACCGAGGAGTCGGTGAAGGTCACCGAGCTCATCCTCAGCATCTATCGGGACTTCGGCTTCGAGGAGGTGTTCATCAAGTTCTCCGACCGACCCCCGAAGCGGGTGGGCTCGGATGAGGTCTGGGATCGGGCGGAGGCCGCCTTGAAGGAGGCGGCGCGGGTCGCCGGAATCGAAACCAGCTTGAACCCGGGAGAGGGCGCTTTTTACGGCCCAAAGCTCGAATTCGTCCTGCGCGATGCCATCGGGCGGGACTGGCAATGCGGCACGCTGCAGGTCGATCTCAATCTGCCCGTGCGCCTCGGCGCCAGCTTCATCGGCGAGGACAGCCAGCGTCATGTGCCGGTGATGCTGCACCGGGCGATGTTCGGCTCCCTCGAGCGCTTCATCGGCATCCTGCTCGAGCACCATGCCGGGCGGCTTCCGGCGTGGCTTGCGCCCGTGCAGGCGGTCGTCATGGGAATTACCGAGCGGCAGGACAAATACTGCGAGAAAGTCGCAGAAAACCTGAAAAATCAGGGGCTTCGGGTCGAGACGGACTTGAGGTCGGAGAAGGTAGGCTTTAAAATCCGCGAGCACACGCTGAAACGTGTTCCTTACCTCTTGATCGCCGGCGATCGCGAGGTGGAGGGGCACACCCTGGCCGTCCGCACGCGCGCCGGCAAGGACCTCGGCTCAGTCGAGCTCAAGGAGCTCGCTGCGGGTCTTTGCGAGGAAGTCGCGAGCCGCGGCCGTCTTATTTTGGAGGATCGTTTATCGCAACGTCGAAGCGCGTAAGGCGCAATGAGGAGATCTCCGCACCGTCGGTGCGGGTGATCGCAGCGGATGGAAGCCAAGCAGGGGTGATGTCGCGCGCAGAAGCGCTCCAGATGGCCAGCTCGCAATCTCTGGACCTCGTCGAGGTCTCGCCGATGGCGGAGCCCCCTGTCGTTCGAGTCATGGATTTCGGCAAATTCTTGTTCGAGCAGAACAAGAAAGCGCACGCGGCGAAGCGAAAGCAGAAACAGATTCAGGTCAAGGAAGTGAAGTTTCGTCCCGGAACGGAAGAGGCCGATTACCAGGTCAAGCTGCGTAACATCGTGCGCTTTCTCTCCGAGGGTGATAAGGCCAAGGTGACCTTGAGGTACCGAGGCCGCGAGCTCGTCCACCAGGATATCGGCCGGCGGCTCTTGACGCGGATTTCTGAGGATCTCGCCCCCTACTCGGTGGTCGAGCAGAACCCGCTGATGGAGGGCAAGCAGATGGTCATGGTGTTCGGGCCGAAAAAAAAGTGAGCGGCAGTTCGTAAGGACTGTCACCCCGCCGTCGAGCGGCGCACGGGTGATCGATGTTGATCGCCAGGCGCTTGTGATACGGCTACAACGAGGAGTCGATCAATGCCCAAGCTGAAAACCAAGCGGGCTGCGGCGAAGCGTTTTCGCAAGACTGCGAACGGCTTCAAACGCGGCCAATCCCATCGCCGGCACATTCTGACGAAGAAGCCGAGCAAGCGTAAGCGCCAGTTGCGCCGCGAGTCCCAGGTCGACAAGACCGATCAGGGCCGCGTCGTGAAACTGCTGCCGTACGCCTGAGCACGAAGGGAGAACCACCATGGCACGAGTGAAACGCGGTGTCGTCGCCGGACGGCGCCACAAGAAAGTCCTGAAGAAGGCGAAGGGTTACTACAACGCGCGCCGCAAGGTGTTCCGCGCCGCCAAGCAGGCGGTCATCAAGGCGGGACAGTACGCCTACCGCGGACGGCGCGAGAAGAAGCGCGAGTTCCGGGCGCTGTGGATCACGCGCATCAACGCCGCGGCAAGGCTGTGCGGCATGAGCTACTCGACGCTGATCGACGGCTTGAACAAAGCGGGCCTCGCGATCGATCGCAAGGTGCTCGCCGACCTCGCGGTGCATGACATGCCCGCGTTCACGGCGATCGCCGAAAAAGCCAAGTCGAGCCTCGCGGCGTAAGCGCATCGGGGTGTTGCGAAGGCGGCCGCCCGCAGGCCGTCCCGCTCCTCCCCGTCATCGCTCATGGCCACGTCCCTGCGTCTCGAGTCGCTCATCGAGCAGGCGCTCGCCGAGGTGAAAGCCTCGAGCGACCTCGCCGCTCTCGATGAGGTGCGCGTGCGCTATCTCGGCAAGAAGGGGCTGATCACCGAGCAGCTGAAGAGTCTCGGGAGCCTGCCCGCGGCCGAGCGCCCCGCGGCCGGGCAGAAGATCAACGAGTCAAAGGCCCGCGTGCAGGCGGCGCTCGAGGCGCGGCGCGCGCAGCTCGAGGCGGCGCGGCTCGACGCCGAGCTCGCGGCGGGTGCGATCGATGTCACGCTGCCGGGTCGCGGGGGCGGGATGGGGAGCATCCATCCGGTCACACGCACTCGATTGCGCATCGAGCGCATCTTCGGCCAGGCCGGGTTTGAGATTGCCACCGGCCCCGAGGTCGAGGACGACTTTCACAACTTCGAGGCGCTCAACATCCCGCCCAATCACCCTGCGCGGGCGATGCACGACACCTTCTATTTCCCGGATGGGCGCCTGCTGCGTACCCACACCTCGCCCGTGCAGATTCGCGAGATGCGCAGGCGCACCCCGCCGATGTCCCTGATCGCGCCGGGACGCGTCTACCGAAACGATTCGGATATGACGCACACGCCGATGTTTCATCAGGTCGAGGGCATCGTCGTCGGCGAGAACGTGAGCTTCGCGAACCTCAAGGCAATGCTGCACAGCTTCGTCGAGCGCTTCTTCGAGCAGCCGCTTGGCATGCGTCTCAGGCCCTCCTACTTCCCGTTCACCGAGCCCTCCGCCGAGGTCGACATCGAATGCGTGTTCTGTCACGGGGCGGGCTGCCGCGTGTGCAAGCAGAGCGGCTGGCTGGAAATTCTCGGCTGCGGAATGATCCACCCGAGCGTGCTCACCGCCGCCGGCATCGATCCCGAGCGCTGGCAGGGCTATGCCTTCGGCATGGGGATCGAGCGCGTCGCGATGCTGCGCTATGGGGTCGATGACCTGCGTCTGTTCTTCGAGAACGATCTGCAGTTCCTGAAGCAGTTCCCGTGAAAGTCACTTACTACTGGATGCGCGAGTTCGCGCCGCTCGAGGTCGAGCCGGCGAAGGTGGCCGGGCAGCTCACGCTCTCGGGCCTCGAGGTCGAGTCGATCGCGCCGGCGGCGCAGCCCTTCTCCAGCGTCGTCGTCGGTCAGGTGCTCGAGTGCAGGCGCCACCCGGATGCCGAGAAGCTCTCGGTCTGCGAGGTGACGACCGACGGCGCGAATCGGCTCACGATCGTTTGCGGTGCAAGCAACGTGCGCGGCGGACTCAAGGTGGCCGTCGCGCGGGTCGGCGCGCAGCTTCCGGGCGGCATCGCCATCAAGCGCGCGCGGCTGCGGGGCATCGAGTCGAACGGCATGATCTGCTCGGCGCGCGAGCTCGGACTCGGCGATGAGCACGAGGGGATCATGGAGCTGCCCGATTGGCTCCCCGTCGGTCGGGACCTGCGCGAGGCGCTCGATCTCGACGATACGGTGCTCGAGGTCAATGCAACGCCGAATCGAGGCGATTGCATGAGCGTGTTCGGGATCGCGCGTGATTACAGCGCTGCGCAGTGGCGGCGAGCGCTCAAGTACCCGATGCAGCCCGTGCCGGCGCGGCACGAGGCGTGCTTCCCGGTGAGCCTCGAGGCCGGCGCTGCGGTGCCCGTGTTCACCTCGCGCATCATCCGCGGTCTCAAGCCCAACGCCGCGACGCCTGCGTGGATGCGCGAGCGGCTGCGCCGGGTGGGACACAACAGCATCTCGGCGATCGTCGACGTCACGAACTACGTGATGCTCGAGCTCGGCCAGCCGCTGCACGCTTATGACCATGCGCGCCTCAAGTCCCGAATCCGGGTGCGGGCGGCCGAGGAGAACGAGCCGATCACCCTGCTCGACGGCAAGACCTACACCCTCGGCCGCGATGCGTACGTGATCGCCGATGCGAGCGGTGCCATTGGCCTTGCTGGAATCATGGGAGGCGCGAGCACGGCGATTGGGGACGGAACCACGGATGTACTGCTCGAAGCAGCTCACTTCGTACCGGAGGTCGTCGCCGGACGTGCGCGGCGGCTCGGGCTTCTCACGGACGCGGCGCAGCGCTTCGAGCGCGGTGTCGATCCGACGCTCGGGCCGATCGCGATCGAGCGGGCCACCGCCTTGCTGCTGGACATCGCAGGCGGCGAGCCGGGACCGACCCAGGTCACTCGCGCCGCGGGCGTCGAGATCCCGCTCGAGTGGGTGCGATTGCGGCGCGCGCGGCTCGCGCGCTTGCTCGGCGGCCTCGTGCCCGATGAGGAGGTGGAGGCGATCCTGCGCAGCTTGAGCGATGGGGTGGAGAAGGTGGCCGATGGCTGGCGACTCAAGCGCCCGCCGCACCGATTCGATCTGCGCATCGAGGCCGATCTCATCGAGGAGATCGCGCGGCTGCGCGGCTTCGAGCGCATCGAGGAGCATCCCGCTCTCACGCCGCAGGTCGCCGGAATGGCGACCGAGCGGCGCGTCGCACCGGAGCGGCTGCTGACGACGCTCACCGATCATGGCTACCGCGAGGCCATCACCTACAGCTTCGTCGATCCGGCCGTGCAACGGCAGCTCTTTCCCGACACGCCGGCGCTTGCGCTCGCCAACCCGATCTCCACGGACCTGAGCGAGATGCGCATCTCGCTGTGGAGCGGACTGCTCATCGCCTGTCGCGAGAACCTGAGGCGGCAGCATTCGCGAGTGCGCCTGTTCGAGCTCGGGAACAAGTTCGATCTTGCGAGCGGCACGCTGCGTGAGATCGAGACGCTCGCGGGGACGGCGACCGGTGCGCGCTGGCCCGAGCAGTGGGGCAGTGCGCGCGAGATGCTCGACTTCTATGACGTCAAGGCCGACGTCACTGATTTGCTGACGCTCACCGGCGAGATCGAGCGAGTGCGCTTCGAGGCCGCGGAGCTGCACTGTCTGCGCCCGGGCCGCACGGCGCGCATCTTCAAGGGAAATGTTGCGATCGGCTGGTTGGGCGAGCTGCATCCGGCTTTACAGAAGTCCTTTCAGTTCGCGAATCCGGTCGTGCTGTTTGAGCTAGAAACGAATGAAGCTTTCACAGCCAAGTTATTGCAATTCAAGGGAACTTCAAAATTCCCGAGTGTGAGGCGCGATCTCGCGGTGGTGGTCGATGAGGCCGTGCCGCTCGCAGTTATCGAGGAAAATGTTACTGTTAGTGCATCAGGTCTTCTGAGCGAGCTGCGGATCTTCGACGTATATCGAGGACCCGGCATAGATTCTGGACGAAAAAGTATCGCTTTAGGCTTGATTTTGCAGGATTCCTCCCGCACTCTTACCGATGATGACGCTGACGCCGTGGTTGCCTCCGTGGTTGCGCGGCTGGTGGATGTGTTGAGCGCCAAAATAAGAGATCAATAAGCATGGCAGCCCTGACGAAGGCAGAAATGGCGGAGGCCCTGTTTGATCAACTGGGACTTAACAAGCGCGAGGCGCGCGAGCTCGTCGACTTGTTCTTCGAGGAGATTCGGGCGGCCCTGTCGTCGGGCGAGCAAGTGAAGCTTTCGGGCTTCGGCAACTTCGATCTGCGCGACAAGAATCGGCGGCCGGGGCGCAACCCGAAAACCGGAGAGGAAATTCCGATCAGCGCACGGCGCGTCGTCACGTTTCGTCCCGGTCAGAAATTAAAGGCCCGCGTAGAGGCTTATGCTGGAACCAAGCAACAATAGCGAGCTGCCGGCGATTCCCGGCAAACGCTACTTCACCATCGGTGAGGTGAGCGACCTGTGCGGTGTGAAGCCTCACGTGCTGCGCTACTGGGAACAGGAATTCCCGCAGTTGAAGCCGGTGAAGCGGCGCGGCAACCGGCGCTACTACCAGCGACAGGACGTGCTCATCATCCGCCAGATCCGCAGTCTCCTCTATGAGCAAGGGTTCACCATTGGCGGTGCGCGCAATCGGCTCACGGGCGATGACGCGCAGGTGGACCTCAATCAAAGTCAGCAGCTCATCCACCAGATGCGCCTCGAGCTCGAGGAGCTCATCAAGATCCTGAGGCGGTGAGGGCTCGCGAGGGGACTGCTCAAAGGCCGGCCCGTATCCGCTGCGCCTGCTTCCGCAAGGTTCTGCTCGGCTCGGTGGGAAGGGGCTCTTTAGGCTATGATGTGCGTCCGGTCGGGGCGTGGCGCAGCCTGGTAGCGCACTTGCATGGGGTGCAAGGGGTCGGAAGTTCGAATCTTCTCGCCCCGACCAATTAAATCAAATATTTAGGCATGGAAGCCTAACCATCCACCGTCTGATCCCGCCGCCTAATGATTGATCGTGATTGAAGGAACGCTGAATCGCAGCGCTTCCGCAGCTGTCGTAACCCCGTAGCGGCGTACGTCATCGCTTGAAACGGAGAGGCCGATTTCCGAGCATTTCGTGCCGTGAACGGCAATCAGACTCCCGGTTTGAGTCAGGCACGCGCGATTAGGTACAGCCGCTCCGACTCCTGCAGCAGCAGTTGGCTTCGGAGCAGTCGCTGCACACGCAGCGAGCATGAGTATTGAGGCGATCGCACTTATAACGCGTATGTAAGTGGCCATGTAGCACCTCGTGGACGTTTCGATTGTACTCCTTCTTCGACGGCGCAACTCGTCGGCAGCACGTTCACATCGGCGTACGGGTTGCGGCTCGTTTCGTGACGCACCTTGGGGAGCACATTGGCTGGCTCCCTCAAGGTGATACCACCTTCGACACATCCGACGTCAATTGCAGCGGTGACGTGAAGGTACTCATCGGGTAGGCGGCGGTTGGAGCCAGCGCGTTGACGATGCTGAGCACGACGCTCCCCGGCGGGGTTCCACTCGCGGCACCCTGACCAATGATGGCCGCGGCCGTGGCCGGAAACCCAGACACGTCCAGATAATAAGTGACCATCGAGGGCGTGCCGACCTGCTGCGTCGCTCCGAACGATCCGCGCACCGTTGAATACAGCAGTGATCCGGATGCGAGCGGCATCCCTGCGGAGCGAGGTGCTTGCAGCAGGACGATGTTACCCGTGGAGTCGTACCAGCCCGCGATCCCCGGTCCCAACGGCTGGCCGGGATTGGTTGAGCCGATGAGCGCCTCGAATATTTGTGCGCCGTCGGTATACATCACCGCATCGTCGTCAGGCCGGATGCCCGTGGTCTGATCGAGTCGCGCCACGGATGTGGGATCGGGCGTCGCGGAGACATCGGCAACCCAGACGCCCCCCACGTCCGAGGTGGGTGGGTTGGGAGGGTTCTCGACGGTGTAGGCGACTCGCTCGAGGTCGGGGCTTCCGCCGAGCCCGGGTGCCAGTCCCACGGTGCTGCTGGTAATGGACTGCGCGAAAGCCAGCGGTTGGTTGATCGGGATCTCGACCTGCAAGTGCGCGGGGTCGATATAGAACAGCCCGACGCCGCCGTTGCGGTTGGCCTCTTCCGCGATGCGCGACTGATCGGAGGCAACGGAGTAGGCGTAGATGTCATCGCTTTTCGCCGGGTTGCTCGCCGTGGACACGAGGGCGGCGACGCTCGGGTTGCTGAGCGCGGCGACGTAAAGGGATTTGGCCGCGCCGCCCGTGACGCCGGTGGCCAGAAAGTACAGGTTCGCGGAATTCTGAGAGAAGGTGGGCTGGGTGGCATAGACGGTTCCGGCCGGGACGATCGGTGTCACGACGGTCGGGTTCGAGACATTCAGGACATACAAGGAGCTGGTGCTCGACTGACCCGGCGGCCCTGCGATGACCGCGATCCAATTCCCGTCCGGGCTGACGATGAATTGATCCTTGCCGGAAGGGCTCAGCACGGGAACGGCGCCATCGGGCAGCGCGATCGCCGTTTGTGTACCAAGCTTTGCGGTCTGAACGAATGCGAGACTGCTCTGCGCAGCGTTGGTTGTATTCTGAGCTCGGTAGACGAGGGTCGCACCGTTGTCGGAGATGGCAAAAGCCTGCAGGCGTTGATTGCCCTGCGTCGCTGCGGTGACGGCGGTGGGGGCTCCTGCAAAGTCGGTGATGTACACCTCGTAGGAACCGCTCCCCGTGGCATCAGCGACGAAGGCCGCCTTGACCGGATCGGCGCCGACGAATACAGCGGCATGCCCCGTCGCCGTCTTCCCGCTCGGGTCGCTCAGCGTGTAGTCGAAACGAGTGATGCCTTTGAATCCGGTCAAGCCCGCAATGCTCACCTCGCCCGTGCTCGTGACCGTCGCCGTGCCGACGAGCGTGGAATTTGGAGTGACCGTGACCGTGAGTTTGGACGGGTCTGCATAGGTGACATTGGCCAGCACGTTGACCGAGGATACGCCGCTGGAGTTCGGGTCTGCGCGCACGACCGTGTCGGAGGTTGTGGGCGCGACGTCCACCGACACCGTGATCGAGATCATGCCCGTCGTCGCTTGACCCGCAGAGTCGCTCGCCGTGACCGAGAACGAATCACTCCCCGCAAAATTCCGGTTCGGCGTGTAGACGAATTGTCCCGCGGAGGTGAACCCGCTGATCGTGCCCGATTGGGGCTGCGATCCAAGCGCAAAGGTGACGGTACCGCCGCTCGGATCGGATGCGGTCAGGGTGCCGTTCAATGCAATGTTCTCGACCGTCGAATACGCCGTGTGGGTGAGCGCGGGGCCGCCCGGACCCCCCGAGCCACCGCCGCATGATGTGACGCACAATAAAACGGTGGCGCCTATCACGGTGCTCCGGAAACGGCGTACGGCTCTCATTCGCGACATCCCCAGCCATGGACGCTGAGGCCATCGTGCCACAGCGCAAAAGCGGCCTTCCATGTGCGGCGCACGTCGAACGGCTGAGCGGAATTTGAAAGAGCGGCGTCGGTGAAATCCTACGCGCCGCACATCGGTTGCCTGCCAGGCGCATCACGACGTCTCTGCCGCCCGAGTGGACAGAGCCGGCGCCGCCTTGCAATCGACGTCTTTCGCCTTGCCGACATCAATGAGAGAAAACTTTGCGTGCTCGGTATCGATCGAGGCGGAGGGATGGAGCAGGGGTCCCGCGACCTTGATCGCCGAGCGCAACTTGAGAATGCGCACGCCCTTGGGGTAGCCGCGCAGCGTGAGGTCGATCGATTCGTGGCCGAGGTTGATGGTGCCCTCTCCTTCGATCAGGATCTTGTCCGTGTCGAGAAATAGCGAGCGCGCCGTGAGCACCCCGTCCTGGGCAAGCCAGTCGCCCGCCCCGCAGCGAATGGGCGTCTCCTTTTTGCTCTTGGTCAACATGAGGCCGAGCCCGCGCAGGTCGAGACCGATGAGCTCGGCCAGCGAGTCGCGCATGACCCCGGACGAGAGATAGAACTGCGCCGAGCCGGCAGCGCTCGAAGCCATGGCCTGCAGCGAGCGACCCGCACCACGCAGCGCGATGCGCGCATTCAACTGCGCATCGAGCGGCGCCTCCGCGGGGTGGTGCGAGGCGAGGTCCTGCAGGCTCGCATTCTCGGCCCGCGCCTCGAGCTGCAGCGCCGGCTCTGCCCGCATGGAATCGAGCGTCGCATGCGCAATCAGCCGGCCGCCGAAACCGTTTGCGACGAGCTGCTCGAGAGTCGCTATGCCGCGCTCGATGCGCAACCGGCCGAAGAGGCTGGTCAGCGTGTAGCGTCCGACCTCGAGGCGCCGTGCACTGAGGACGTAGAGGGCGTCGCTCCGCCGCATGCCGGAAAGCTGCAGCGGCTGGGAGGGCAGATGGCCACCGCCGCCCGGGCTTGAGGCGGCTCCTTTCTGCGGTGGGTTGCGGGCAGCCTGTGGCCCGAGATCCTTGAGACGCAGCTGCTCCGAGGCGAGGGCGACCACGATTCGCGAGTGCGGGGTCGCACTGTCGATGACAAGGTCGCCTCGCACATCGCTCTCGCCCGAGGTGAAGCGCAGGCGGTGAAATTCGGACGTGGTGCCGACGCGCACGAATTCACCGCCGAATTTATAGGGCCCGGTGCGCAGGAGTTGCACGCCGGCCAGCTGATACAGCGCCTCGAGGTCCTGTCCGGTCGAATCGAACATTCCCTGGGTCCGATCGAGAAAGAAAGGCTCCGGCAAGGTGCCCTGACCCGCAATATCGCCCAGCTCGGAGTGCTCGCGAAAGGCGTAGTGATAGGGATGTCCGGTTTGCGCGGTGGCGAGCGGATCGGACGCGAGGTCGATCGAGGTGGCGCGGCCGTTGAGTGTGCCTTGCGCGTGCAACCGGAAGGGCGGGGCGGTGCGATCGGTGGCACCCGGATTCCCCTCGGTGTCCGGCGCATCCTCGGTGCTCACCTGTCCGTCGAATTTCAGGTGCCGGAACTCATCGTCGAGCACGAGACGGGTGTGCTCGATATGCATTCGTCGCACGAAGCTCAATCCCCGCCGCCCGGGTGTGCGGGGATCGACCCATTGCCAGTTTGCAAGATCCTGCCAGTCGCGCTTGAGAGTCAGCTCGCCTCCCTCGATCTCGAGCGTCTCAATCGTGAAGGGTCGGTGGAACCACGGGATATCGATCGCGATCGTGAGGAGATCGAGATGCCCCAGGCTTCCCGGTGGAGTCCAGGGCGGGTTGTCGATCTGCACGCCCTGCGCGTGCACGCTCGGATGCAGCGTCAACAGCCGCACCCGCATCGGGCCACGGATGTGAATGCGGCGTTGGGCGATCGACTCCATGAGCCTGATCAAGGGGTCGCGAAACATTCCAGCATCGGCGGCGAGCGCGAAGGCAAGCGCAGCGACGGGCACGGCGAGGAGCACGGCAAGCGCGATCAGCCCGAGGCGGCGGGAGAGTCGTGGCATGGGCGCGGATCGGCGGTGACTCGACTACAGGGGAATCTTGCCGCGCAGAATCTCCCACCACAGCCGCCAGTCGCCGCACAAGCTCATCCAGGGGTGCTTGAACGTGGCCGGACGGTTGCGCTCGAAGAAGAAATGGCCCACCCAGGCCAGCGCGTAACCCTGAATGAGGGCGGCGAGGACGAGCCAGCCGTTGCGCATCAGGAGCGCGGCCACGAGCAGGATCACCGCGATCGTGGTGCCCGCGAAATGCAGTCGCCGCGAAGTGCGATGGGTGTGCTCCCGCAAGTAGAACGGATAGAACTCCGCGAAGGAGCGAAATACCGGTGGATGGGTCATTGCTTCTCCAGAGTGCTCAAAACCGCTGCGCAGGGTCGGAACGCGCCGGCGGCCTCAAAGACCCGCGTTCCGGGCGATCGTGCGCCCGATACCCGACCAGTCGATGTCCTCACCCTCGGCGCCGATCGTCTGTAACAAGTGATCCCGCAGCACGTTGAGGAGGGGCATGGGCACCCGCAGCGCCTCGGCGGCCTGGCCCACCTGACGCATGTCCTTGAGCCCCAGCGGTGCCGCAAAGCCCGCCGGCCGAAAGCGCTTCTCGGCGAGAGCGGCGCCGTACCCGCGGTAGACGATGGAGTCGAACAGGCTGCCGGTGAGCACTTCCACGAGCTGCCGGGGGTCGACACCGCCTTTTTGGGCGAGCGCCATCGCCTCGGCCAGGGCTTCGATCGCCGAGAGGATCATGAAGTTGCCGCACAGCTTGACGAGATTGGCGGCCGAGGGGGTCTCGCCGACATGAAACACTCGCTGCCCGATGGCTTCGAGGAGAGTTCGCGCTCGCTCCACATCGCGATGCTCGCCGCCCGCGACGACGAACAACTTGGCCGCCTCGGCCGCTTCGGGGCGCCCGAAGACCGGAGCGCTCAGGTAGCGCTGCTCGCGCTCGGTATGCCGCCGGGCGACCCGCTCGGCCGCGGCCACGGAGATCGTGCTGAAGCCGATGTGCAGCGCCCCCGCGGCCAGACCCGCCAGCAGCCCTTCCGGGCCCTCGAGGATCTCCTCGAGCGCCGTATCGTCCGCGAGCATGGTGCAGACGATGTCGCATCGCGCCGCCGCCGCGCGCGGGCTCGGTGCGCCTTGCGCGCCGGCCTCGATGAGCGGACGCGCCTTCTGTGGGGAGCGATTCCATACCGTGAGGGCATGGTGCGCACGCAGGAGGTTGCGCGCAATGGGCGCACCCATGTTGCCGAGGCCGAGGAATGCGATGTTCATCAGGGATCCTCCACCAGCGAGAGCCTTTCGCGCCGGAACGGTACCGTGTCCTCACTTTCGGGTCTGTCGAACTCGCGCGCATGGCGGTGTCCGGCGTAAACCGCGGCTGCGATCGTCGAGGGTGCGCGACAGTCGCCGATCGAGCTCACCTGCACGATACCGGCTTGCTCGAGCGCGGCCGGTGATGATTCGAGCGCGAGCGCGAGTGAATCGTTCGGGATGCGCGAGGTGACGGTCACGACCGAGGCGGCCGGCAGCCTCGAGAGGCCTGCGGTGTAGGTGCACGCGAGCTTTACTTCCCGCCCGTCATAGGCAACGAGGTCGTGATGCGGGAGGAGGCCGACACCGATCTCGAGCAGCCGGCGATGGATGAACGGCTGCTCGAGGGTGTTGACCGTCCAGGCCGATGGACGATCGGCGGGGGTCACCAGGGTGACCTCGAGGCCCGCACCCCGCAACATCTCGGCGAGGACCGAGCCGAGATAATAATGATCGTCATCGAACACGACGACGGGGCCGCTCGGCATGCGCCCCTGCATGAGGTCATCGGGCGTGAATACTCCCGATCCCTCGAGCCCGGGGATCGGCGAGCGATGCGCCCGCCCGATGCCGTCGCGGCGCCAGGACGCGCCGGTCGCAAGCACCACGCGGTGCGCGCCGAACTCGAGCACGTGCTCCGGGCGGACCTCGCTTTCAAGGATCAGCGTCACTTCGGGCATCTTCCTCAATTGATTCAGGCGATAATCGCGCACGCGTGCCCAGGCGGCGAGTCCCGGCAGGCGCGACTCGCGCGTCACACGTCCGCCGAGCTCGGACCGCGCCTCCACAAGGTGCACGCGATGGCCACGGCGCCCGAGCACGCGCGCGCATTCGAGTCCCGCGGGGCCGGCTCCGACCACCAGGAAGCTATCGTCGCTGATGCGGGCGGGTAGGCGCTCCGGGTGCCAGCCGCGGCGCCACTCCTCGCCCATGGTGGGATTCTGAGTGCAGCGAATCGGCGTCATCGTGTAATCACCGCTCACGCAAATGTTGCAACCGATGCATTCGCGGATATCGTCGCTCTCGCCGCTTTCGATCTTGCGCGGCAGAAACGGATCGGCGATCGAGGGTCGCGCGGCGCCGATGAAGTCGAGTATACCGCTGCGGATCTGTCGCACCATCGCGTCGGGGGAGGTGAAGCGGCCCACGCCGACCACGGGCTTGCGTGTCACGGATTTCACGAAGCGCACGAAATCCTCCTGATAGCCCTCCGGCGCGAACCGGGAGCTGCGCGAATCGTTGCTCCAGTCGCTCACGTTCACATCCCACAAATCCGGCAGATCCGCGAGCAGCTCGATGAGCTCGCGTCCTTCTCCGTTCGCGCGGATCCCCTCATCACCCATCAGCTCATCGACCGCGAGTCGTACCGCCACGGCGCAGCAATCGCCCACCGCCTCCCGGGTGTCCTCGATCAACTCGCGCAAAAGCCGCGCTCGATTCGCGAGGCTGCCACCGTACTCGTCAGTGCGCTGATTGAAGCGGCGCTGTAAAAAATGCATTGGCAGTGCAAGTCCGTGGGCCGCATACACATAGATGACGTCGAAGCCTGCGCGGCGCGCTCGTAGCGCCGCCTGCCGGTGCCAGCGGCGCAGCGCGCGGATGTCGCTGCGGCTCATGGCGCGGGCCTGCGCCGGCAGGTAATTGGCCGGCGTACATACATCGCTCGGCGCGAGCGGGATCTCGCGCGAGTAAAGATTACCTGCGTTCATCCCTCCGTGCGCGAGCTCGATGGCCGCGAGTGCGCCATGCACGTGCACAGCTTCGGTCATCAATTGCAGACAGGGTACGTCGGAATCATCCCACAGCCGCCCCTCGATGAAGGGCGAGATGTCCGAGCTGTGATGGATCTCGACCTCCTCGGTGCTGATCACCGCCCAGCCGCCTTCCGCCTTGATCCCGCGCATCGCGGCGTGGCTGCGCGGGCGCGCGTAACCCATGCCGTTGCAGTGAGGCACCTGGAAAAAGCGGTTCTTGGCGACCACGGGGCCGATCCGCACCGGATCGAAGAGCAGCGCATGGCGCGGATCGCAGTTCATGTTGCGATGAATCTTAGCGCAACGCAGCGCGCGCACGTGAGAATGCTTCACGCGCCGACATGGAACCTCACCGATCGATGTACCTCGAAGGGGTTGTGATACTCACGTTCGTGTTCGTTGCGCATTTCACGGGACAGCGCTTGTACTTTTTGCGCTCTGCGCTGCGCGCCCTCGGGCTCGGGGAACAGGGGCATGGATCTTGCACCTTCTTCGCGACGGTTCCGTATGGAAAGAATCTGGCTCACTCATGAAGATCCTGCTCTACAGCGTCAATTTTGCGCCGGAGCCGACCGGCATCGGCAAGTACTCGGGCGAGATGGCTCTGTGGCTTGCAGAGCGCGGACATGAGGTGCGGGTGGTCGCGGCGCCTCCTTATTATCCTGAGTGGAAGCTCGATCCGGCGTATGCGTGGCCTCCCTACCGGCGTGAGCGCTGGCGCGGCATCGAGGTGTTTCGCGCGCCGCTGTGGGTGCCCGCCAGCCCCGGCGGCTTTGCGCGCGTGTTGCATCTGCTGACCTTCGCGCTCACCTCCTTCCCGTTGATGCTGTATCAGATCGCTTGGCGGCCCGATCTCGTGGTGACCGTCGCGCCGGCGTTCATGTGCACTCCGGCCGGACTGTTGGTGGCGCGTCTTTCGGGCGCGCGGCGCTGGTTGCATCTTCAGGACTTCGAGGTTGATCTGGCGTTTCGCATGGACTTCTTGCGCGGCAGGCTGTTGCGGCGACTGGTGCTGCGCATGGAGCGCTGGGTTCTGCGTCGTTTCGACACGGTGTCGACGATCTCGACGCGCATGCTCGAGCGGCTGCTCATGAAGGGCGTCGACCGCGGGCGGGTGCGTTACTTGCCCAACTGGGTCGACATTTCGCGCATCAAGCCGCAGCACCGCGGGGGCGGCGGCTATCGGTCGCAGCTCGGCGTAGCGCGCGACACCATGGTGGTGCTGTTCTCCGGCTCCCTGGGCGGCAAGCAGGGCCTCATGATGATTCCCGAAGTTGCGCGCCGCCTGCTCGGGCGGCCCGACGTCGTGTTCATCATCTGTGGCGAGGGCGTGATGAAAGCTCCCCTGCAAGCGGCCTGTGAGGACCTGCCGAACGTGCGTTTCCTGCCGCTGCAGCCGCTCGAGCGATTGGGAGAGCTGCTGTGCACGGCGGACGTGCATTTGCTGACGCAGAGTCCAGGCGCGGCCGATCTGGTGTTGCCCTCGAAGCTTTCCGGGATGCTCGCCAGCGGCCGCCCGGTGGTGGCGACCTGCCAATCCGGCACCGAGATCGAATCGGTGGTCTCCAGGTGTGGGCTCGCGGTGGCTCCACAGGACATCGACGCGCTCGCGCAGGCGCTTTGCCGTCTCGCCGATCAGCCGCAGTTGCGCTTTGAGCTCGGGCGCCGCGCGCGCGCCTTTGCCGAGTCGAACTTCGAGCGCGATGGCGTGCTCGGTCGAATCTTTGGACCGCTCGAGAGCGATGCGGGCGAAGTGGTCGATGACGCGGCCTGAGAGTGCGCCGATTGGGGCGCCGGAGCGGCCGCTTCGGTCGATTCCGATCCCCGGACGGGAGGAACGCCGATTGAAGGTTTGCCGCACCGCGTAGTAGGTTCGAGAACAACCAGAAATGCAGGGACGTCCACAACAATTTTGGAGCCTACAGAGTCGTGAAATTCTTCGACGAGTTCATTTTCGATCGCTCGGTTTGCGCAAGCCACGGCACGTGCGCTGCACGCCGCGGCATCCGGGCGCCCTGGGCCCTGCTCCTCGTGCTGGGTACTCTCGCGGGTCTCAGCCCGGGGCTGAGTGGCGCCGTCGAGGAATACCTCCTCGGTCCGGGCGATGTCATTCGAGTGAATGTCTTCAAGAATCCGGATCTTTCTCTCGATACGCGCGTCTCCGAAGCCGGCAGCATCAGCTTTCCTCTCATCGGCTCGGTGCCCGTGGCAGGCCTCACACTGCCGCAGGCGGAGCGCAAGATCGCGGATGCACTGAAGAATGGCGGGTACGTGCTCAATCCGCAGGTGAGCATCCTGCTCACCACGGCGGTGGGCAATCAGGTCGCCGTGCTGGGGCAGGTCAATAAGCCGGGTCGCTATCCGCTCGAGGGGGCCGGCGGGCATCTCACGGGAATGCTGGCCGAGGCGGGCGGCATCTCGGAGACGGGCTCCGACAACGTCATCGTCACCGGCGTACGCAACGGCCAGCCGTTCCGCCGAGTGATCAACATGGTGGCGCTGTCGCAGGGCACGAACGCCGCCGACGACATCGAGCTGCACGGCGGGGACACGATCTTCGTCAACAGGGCTCCGATGTTCTACATCTATGGACAGGTGCAGCATCCGGGCGGTTACAAGCTCGTGCCCGGCATGACGGTGATGGAAGCGCTCGCCGACGGCGGCGGTCTTACGGGCAAGGGCACGAGCCACGGCATCGTCCTGCGCCGCAAGGACGCGAGCGGCAAGATCGCCGAATCGCATGTGAAGCTCGATGCCGAGCTCAAGGACCAGGACGTCGTGTATGTGAAGGAAAGTCTGTTTTAACGCAGTGGAGTCATCCGTGACAGGTGCAGCCTCATGAGCTTGAGACAATTTCTGCTGGTGCTGCGGGCACGCTGGCGCTCGGTGCTGGCCATCTTCCTGCTCGCGGTGGGCGGCGCGCTGCTCATCGGCCTGCTCTCGCCGAAGCTCTACACGGCCACGGCCACCGTCGTGATCGACAACAAGGCCGACCCGGTCGAGGGCGTCGCCCAAGCCGCGCAGATTTCCTCCGGCTACATCGCAACCCAGGTCGACATCATCGCCAGCGAGCGCGTCGCTCAGCGCGTGGTGAGAATCCTCAAGCTCGACAAGGATCCGATATCGGTCGAGGAGTGGCGCTCGGCCACCGGCGGGCACGGCGACGTGACGAGCTGGCTTGCCGACAAGCTGCAAAAGCGTCTTGCGGTGACTCCGTCGCGCGATTCGAGCGTCATCGAGATCGGCTTCACGTGGACGGATCCGAAGAACGCGGCGCTGTTCGCCAATTCTTTCGCCCAGGCGTATATCGACACCAACATCGAGCTCAAGGTGGACCCGGCCAAGCAGTACGCCAAGTGGTTCGCCGAGCGCTCTCAGGCGCTGCGGGCCGATCTGCAGGCGAAGCAGAAGAAGCTCGCAGATTTCGAGGCGAAGACCGGCATCGTCAATGCCCAGGGCCGGCTCGACATCGAGAACGCCCGACTCGAGGAGCTTTCGAGTCAGCTGGTCGCCATCCAGGCGCAGCGCCAGGAAAGTCAATCCCGACAAAAGCAAATCGGCAGCGACATCGAATCGCTTCCCGAGGTGCTGCAAAGCCCGCTGATTGCGGGTCTGAAGGCGGATCTGTCGCGGGCTCAGGCGAAGCTGCAGGACATTGCGACCACCCTCGGCAAGAATCACCCGGACTACCGGACGACGGTCGCGGAGATCGCAAGCCTCAAGCAGCGCATCCGCGAGGAGAGCGCCAATGTGGCGGCCTCGCTCGGCAGCACCACGCAGGTCAATTTGCGCCGCGAGGCCGAGGTGCGGGCGGCGCTCGAGGCGCAGAAGCAGCGCATCCTCGAGATGAATCAGAATCGTGACGAGGCCGCCGTGCTGCAGGAGGACGTCGTCGCCGCGCAGCGCGATCTCGATGCGATCACCCAGCAGGTCACCAAGACGAGTCTCGAGAGCCAGTCCGAGCACACGAACGTCGCGCTTCTCACCCCGGCGCTTCCGCCCTTGTATCGCTCGAGCCCGCGGTACTCGATCAATCTGCTGATCGGAGGATTGCTCGGCGCGATCCTCGGCATGGGAAGCGCCCTGCTGAGCGAGCTTGCGGATCGGCGCATCCGCGACGACAGCGAGCTGCCCCTGCTCCTCGGAGTGCCGCAGCTCGGCACCATTCCCCACGTGAAACCGGAGCCTCGGCCGCGACGCAGTGCCCCGGTGGTGCTCAGGCGCGTGGAGCCTTCAACGCTATGAACACCGTGGTCAACCAGACGCCCGAGAGGGCGATGCCCACGCGTGATCGAAGCCGCGCCCTCGGCGCGATCCTGGTTGAGCAGGGACGCCTGAGTCCGACCGACGCGGAGGAGATCCAGCGTTTTGCGGGCGCCAATGGCATGCGCTTTGGCGATGCCGCTCTGCGCCTGAAGCTGCTCACGCAGGCCGATATCGATTTCGCCATCGCGCAGCAGTTCAACTACCCGTTGCTTGCTCGCGGCGGCGACGGCGGCGTCTCGGACGAAGTGGTCGCGGCCTACAATCCGCAGAGCGAGTCGATCGAGCCCTTGCGCGCCCTGCGCAGCGCTCTGACGATGCGCTGGTTCAGCGAGAGCGGGCGCAAGGCGCTCGCGATCACGAGCCCGGGGCGCGGCGAGGGGCGCAGCTGGATCGCGGCCAACCTGGCGGTCACCTTCGCACAGATCGGCGAGCGCACGCTCCTGATCGATGCGGACATGCGCCACCCGCGCCAGCATGAGCTCTTCAGGCTGCGCAACTCCGTCGGCTTGTCGGCTTTGCTCACCGGCCGCGCCGGCAAGGAGACCGCCTGCCGCATTCATCCGCAGCTGCGCTTGTTCGTGCTGCCCGCGGGTATCTTGCCGCCCAATCCACAGGAGTTGCTGGGCAGACCGGTGTTCGAGCTCGTGCTCGAGCGCTTCAACGACCAGTTCGACGTGATACTCATCGATACCCCGCCCATCAAGGAGTGCGCCGATGCGCAGATCGTCGCGAGGCGCGCCGGGGCGGCGCTGATGATCGCGCAACGCAATCGCAGCCGCCACGCACAGCTCAGTGCCGCCATGCAGCGGCTGGGTCAGGTGGGTGTGAATGTGATTGGCAGCGTCGTCAACGAGGGCTGAAGCGGCACGCTCCCGGACGGCAGCGTGCATGAACCGCCCGTCGAGAGGAGCGTTCGAGGTCCCATGCGCTCAGGCAAGGCGATTGACTGGTTTGATACCGGAGCGGCGAGCTCGAATGAGGCAGCGAGCCCTGGCGCGTCGCTGTCGATTCTCTATGTCGGCGCGAACGACGGTACGGCGCTCGATCGTGCGAATGCCCTCAAGCGCCTCGGTCATCGAGTCACGCACGTGGATCTGCGCGAGTTGCTGCCGCGCACCCCCTGGGTCTATCGCATCACCTGGCACATGGGCGGCCATCTGCTCGCGCCGTTGGTGCTGCGAGCCTTGCCGCGTGCCCTGGGGGCGGCACAGTTCGATGTCTGCCATGTCGATTGCGGCGAGTGGGTGACTCCTCACGTCATCGCGCTCCTCAGGCGTCACGCCCGGCGGATCGTCAACTACAACATCGATGATCCGTTGAGCATGCGCGATTACGCGCGTTTCAAGGCTTACCGGAGCAGCCTTCCGTACTACGACCTGTGCGTCGTCGTGCGTGACGAGAACGTGCCCGAGGCGCAGCGGCTGGGGGCGCGCAACGTCATGCGCGTGTACCGGTCCTCCGATGAGGTGAGTCACGCGCCCCGTCCGCTCACGTCCGCCGATCGCGAGCGGTGGCGCGCCGAGGTTCTGTTTCTGGGCACCTGGTTTCCCGAGAGGGGGCCTTTTCTCCTGGATCTCGTGCGGCGGGGTGTGCCGCTCACGATCCGAGGCGCCAACTGGAACAAGGCGCGGGAATGGGAGGCGTTGCGTCCCTACTGGAAGGGCGGTCAGCTGCACGGGGACGACTACGCGCTCGCCCTGCAATGCGCGCGTGTAAACCTGGGCTTGCTTTCCAAGGGCAATCGGGACCTGCACACCACCCGCTCGCTCGAGATCCCGGCGCTCGGGGGTCTGCTCTGTGCCGAGCGCACGCCCGAGCATCTCGCCCTTTATGTCGAAGGTCTCGAGGCGCTCTTCTGGAGCGATGCGCAAGAGTGTGCGCGGGTGTGCCTGGAGGCTCTTGCGGATGAGCCGCGGCGCCGCCGGATCGCGGCCGCCGGCCAGGCTCGCAGCAGGGCGAACGCTCACTACAACGAGAATGTGATGCGTGCGATTCTCGCGAGGCTCACCGCCGATGGCTAAGCTGCCCATCCTGCCGGTGGTGCCGGTGCGGCGCGCGATCGTCGGCTCGCTGATGGTGCTGTCGCTCCTGGCCTTTCCTCTGCAGGCCATCATCGACTCGTCGGTCTCGAACCTCGCGGCTTCGAGCATCGCATTGCTCGCATCGCTCGCCGTGCTCCTCTACATCGGCTATACACGCGCGATCGAGGAGCGGCCGCTGTCGACGTTCGCAATCTTCGGCCTCTGTACGACGACGCAGCTGGGCGCGCTCCTCGCGATGACCGCGCTCTGGAAGCCGCTCGCAAGCTCGCTCTATGATCCCGTCTACACGTTTCCGACGCTCGCTTTCTACCTCGGCATCGCGCTTCTCACGCACATCGCACTGCGATTCTTCTCGGTCGGCCGCCCGAACCGGGTGCACGTGGTGCGCGCAGTGCTCGGCTGGGCGGGTCTCTACCGCCGGCCAGCGGCGGGGGCGCTGTGGATCATGGGCTGCATTGGCCTGGTCGCGGCTCTGTTCGCGCATCTGCAGGGCGTGGTCGGCAAGATCGCCGGTGCGTTCGCCTTCCTTGCCTGGGGACCCTTCCTCATACCGTTCTATGTGCGCGAAGCGGGCCCCACCTACGGCAACGCGCGCACTCAGCGCATGTTGCTCGGCGCCTTTGCATTGACGGCGATGGCCCTGGGACTGGCGCTCAACGCGCGGGCGATCATGTTCATCGGCTTTGCGACCATCGGTCTCATCTACCTGCTGGTCGGGCTGCGCAGCGGTGAGCCCGTGACGTCGCGGGGCGTGAGCCGGCTGGCCCTGCTCGCCGTGCTCACGGCGTGTCTCGCCGCTCCCATCTCCGATCTCGCAACCGCCATGGTGATCGCCCGGCAGTGGCGAGGCAAGGTGCCCGCGAGCGAGATGGTGCGACAGACCTTCGACATATGGCGCAACCCCGCCCTCATCGAGGCATATCGTGCGGAGGCGGAGCTCGCGGCCCGCTACAAGGCCTACGACGAGAATTATCTCGGAAATCCTCTACTCGAGCGGTTCGTCGCCACCAAGTATCACGATAATTCCTTTCACTTCGCGCGCGCCATCTCGACGCCGGAGGCGCATGAGAAGTTGCGCGAGGTGTCCATCAATCTCGCCTGGGCGGTGCTGCCCGATCCCATTCTCCACAAGCTCGGTATCCAGATCGACAAGGAGCAATACGCCGCGTCCATGGGCGATTATCTCGCCTACCTGAGCCGGGGCATGAAGCTCGGCGGTCACAAGATCGGCTCGATGTTTGCACAGGGCATCGCCCTGTTCGGCCCATTGTTCCCGTTCGTCTATGCAGCGATCTGCCTCGTCCTGTTCGGCTTCATGGATCTGCTGTCCTTCCCGAGGTCGGCCGGTGGGGCGGGCATTTCGGCGCTCGGCATGATGGATCTGCTCGATATCTTCCTGCAGGGAGTCGGCTACGAGGGGCTGCATGATGTCCTCTATCTCATCGTGCGCAATTTTGCGCAGATGCTCCTCATCTATCTGCTCGTCTTTGCGGGCGCGCGATTGTTCACTCGCGACCGCGCGACCGCCCCGGGCCTGCCACGGCTCGCCGCATGGCAGCCGGGCTCATGACCGCGCCCGCGCCTCGCATACGGCGATCCGTCGGCTCGCTGCATCTGGTGCTGTTCTGCCATCCGCAGTTCGTGCGCTCGCAGAGCATGCCGCGCTTCGCACAGATGCTGAAGCATGCCTACGAGGCACGCGGGCACCGCGTGGAACTTTGGGCGCCGCGGCCTCGGGTGTTTCGCATGTGGCCGCGCGGGTCGTTCGCCAAGTGGGCCGGTTACGTCGATCAATACGTGATCTTCCCGCTCGAGGTGCGCCGGGCGCTCGCGCGCAGCGCACCGGACACGCTGTTCGTGTTCTGCGATCAGGCGCTCGGACCCTGGGTCCCGCTCGTGCGTGATCGTCCTCATGTCGTGCACGTGCACGATTTGCTGGCGCTGCGCTCAGCGCTCGGGGAGTTCCCCGAGCATCGCACCGGCCTGAGTGGCAGGATCTATCAGCGCTATATTCGCCGTGGCTTCGCGCAGGCCCGGCATTTCATCTCGGTGTCGCGCAAGACGCGGGAGGATCTGCACCGCTTCGCACGCGTGCAGGCGCTCATCTCCGAGGTGGTCACTCACGGCCTGAATTACCCTTACCGGCCGCTCGAGCGCGAGGTGGCCGGGGCGCGGCTGCGCGCCGCCGGCCTGTCGCTTCCGCCGCCGGGTTTTCTGCTGCACGTGGGAGGAGGGCAGTGGTACAAAAACCTGCCGGGCATCGTCAGGCTCTATGGAGCGTATGCCCGCGCAACCCCGGTGCCCGCGCCTCTCTGGTGCGTGGGCCCGCCGCCGAATGCCGCCGTGCGCGCGGCGCTCGATGAATTGCCGGGCGCGGCCGCGGTGCAATTCCTGGGTCGGGTCGAGAGTGACGTGCTCGAGGCCCTCTATTCAAGTGCGCGCGTCTTGCTGTTTCCGAGTCTCGAGGAGGGCTTCGGCTGGCCCCTGATCGAGGCGCAGGCATGCGGCTGTCCGGTGATCACCACCGATGCCGCGCCCATGAACGAGATCGCGGGGCCGGCGGCTCTTTATCTGCCGCGTCCGCTCCCCGGAGAGGATCTCCGGCGTTGGGCGGCGCAGGGTGCAGCGAGTCTCGCAACGTTGCTGACGGAGTCGCCCGATGAGCGCCGCGTGCGCGTCGAGTCCGGGTGCCGCTGGGCGCAACGCTTCGATCATGACCGCGCCATCGAGGGCTATCTGAGCGTGTATCGGCGCGCGCTCGAGATGAGTGCGTGCGCGCCGCAGATCGCACCCGGTCTGCATGACGGGAGTGCGTCGTGAGATTGCTGCATGTACTGTCGAGCGTCGAGCCGAGCGGCGGTGGACCACTCGAGGGCGTGCGCGAGCGCGGGCTGAAGCTCATCGACCTCGGGCATTCGGTGGAGCTCGCGACGCTCGACGATCCGGCTGAATCCTTCGTCAAGGAGTTTCCGCTGCCGGTGCATGCGCTCGGACCGCCGCGCACCCGCTATCGCTACAGCTCGAAGCTCGTGCCGTGGCTCGAGGCGCATGCCGCGCGCTTCGATGCCGTGGTGGTGAACGGTCTGTGGCAATACCACAGTTTCGCCGCCTGGCGCGCGCTTCGGCGGATCGGGATGCCCTATTTCGTGTTCACACACGGCATGCTCGATCCATGGTTCAAGCGCACCTATCCCCTGAAGCACCTGAAGAAGTGGATGTTCTGGCCGTGGGCGGACTATCGGGTGCTGCGCGATGCGGCGGCGGTGCTGTTCACGAGCGAGGAGGAGCGGCTGCAGGCCCGACGCTCATTCTGGCTCTACCGTGCCGAGGAGCGCGTGGTGGCCTATGGCACACGCAGCCCGCCCGAGCCGGCGGCGCCGTTGCGGGCGCAGTTCCTTGCCCGGCATCCCGAGCTTCAAGGCCGTCGGGTGCTGCTGTTTCTCGGCCGCATACAGGAGAAGAAGGGTTGCGACCTCCTGATCGAGGCCTTTGCCCATTGTGCTCGGGCAGACGATGCGTTGCATCTGCTCATGGCCGGACCGGATCAGAGCGGCTGGGTGGCGCAGCTCAAGATGCTCGCCCGCCGGCTCGGTGTCGAGTCGCGCATCAGCTGGCCGGGGTTGCTGCGGGGGGACGCGAAGTGGGGGGCGTTTTACAGCGCCGAGGCCTTCATCCTGCCCTCGCACCAGGAGAACTTCGGCATCGCCGTTGCCGAGGCTCTGGGGTGTTCCTTGCCCGTCCTGATCTCGGACAAGGTCAACATCTGGCGTGAAGTGCAGGCGCATCGAGCCGGTCTGGTGGCCCCTGACACGCTCGCGGGGACGCGAGCGCTTCTCGAGCAGTGGCTCGAGATGCCGCGGCCGCAGCGGCTGCGCATGCGCGAGCAAGCGTGCGAGCTGTTCCGCTGTCGCTTCACGGTCGATGCGATGGCCACGAGCTTGCTCGAGGTCGTCACGGCGCGACCGGTGAGCTTCGCACGGACGCGGGAGGCGCTTACCCCATGACACGCGTGCAGTTGCAGTACACCCGCTCGGGCTGGCCGCTCGGCGTGAAGATCCGGCGGGTCCTGTTCGCGCCGTTTCGCCTGCTGTTCCTGCGCGGGACCGGCCGCTGGCTTTCGCCGCTGCGCATCCTCGCGTTGCGCCTGTTCGGCGCTCGCATCGAGACGCCCGCCCTCGTGATGGACGGGGTCACGGTCTGGCACCCCTGGAGCCTCACGCTGCACCGCTACTCGACGCTCGGCCGCGGAGTCGAGGTTTACAACTATGCGGATGTGGTGGTCGGGGAGCAGGCCACGGTCTCGCAGTACACCTACCTCTGCAGTGCCACCCACGATCATGAGGACCCGACCATGCCGCTCAAGTGCAGCCCGATCAGCATCGGCGCCGAAGCCTGGGTGGCCGCGGATTGCTTCATTGGTCCCGGCGTCTCGGTGGGGGAGGGAGCGGTGATCGGCGCCCGCTCGGTCGTGATGCGCGATGTGCCTCCCTGGACCGTGGTGGCCGGCAATCCCGCCCGTATCCTCAGGGCGCGAGAGCTCAGAGGGAGCGTGGAGGGAGCCGCGACGACCACCGCAGGGGCCGCGGCGGCGGCCGCGCGGACCGCGGTGCCCGGCGGCCCCAAGGCGCCGGCTCCGACGTCGGTTCTCAAGGCCCGGCTGCGCCGCCGCTCGCGCTCCGCATGAGAGTGCTCGCAATTTCTCCGGCCTTCTATCCGCAGCTCGGCGGCGTTGAGCAGGTCGCTCTCGAGCTCGCGCTGCGCGTGCGTGATCAGGGGGTGCGCATGGACATCGCGCATGTTGCCGCCGGACTCGAGCCCCTCACCGAGACGATCCAGGGGCTCACCGTGCATCGCATCCCCCTGCATGGGAATCGATTCGTCGGCTGGGCTCCGGCGCTCGGGGCACTGGCGCGCAACTACGAGCTGCTGCACGTGCACGATCCGCAGCTGCTCGCGATCACCCAGAACGTGCGCCGCTCGTGCGCCGCCATTCCGGCCGTGCTCTCGACCCACGGCGGCTTCTGGCACACCCATCGCAAGTACGTCTTCAAGCGCATGTACGAGATGACGCTGCTCGAGAGCGCCGTACGACACTATCGGCGCGTGCTCGCCAGCAGCGTCGCCGACTTCGACTATTTCCGCCGCATCGTCGATCGCACCGAGCTGTGCACCAACGGTGTCGACGTGAAACGCTTCAACCAAGTGAGGCAGCTCGCACCCCCGGACCTCAACCGGTGGGTATTCTGGGGCCGCCTCTCGGACAACAAGCGCGTCGATCTTGCCATCGATTACGTTGCGCATGCGCGCCGCCTGGGCTTCGCCGTGGATCTGCTCGTATGCGGCGAGGATGTCGATCGGCGCCTCGCGGGGCTCCAGGCCCAGGTCGAGCGGCTTGGGCTCGAGCATTCGGTGCGCTTCGAGCCGTACCTCGATGACGAGGCTCTGGGCGCGGCGCTGTGCGGGCGGCGGTTGTACATCACGGCCACCGAGCACGAGGGGTTCGGACTGTCCGTCGTCGAGGCGCTCGCCGCGGGGCTCATCGTGGTGGCCCGGGACCGGGCGCCGCTCAACGGCTTCTTCGAGGACGGTGTCTCGGGTTGCACGCTCGCCTTCGACCATTCCGCGGGGGATCTGCGCAAGCTCGCCACACTGCTCGCACGGCCCGCGGCGCAGGTGCTCGCCATGGGAAACGCGGCGCGCGAGGCGGCGCGCGAGCATGACTGGGATGAAGTCGCGCCCCGCTTCGTGCGTCATTACCGCGAGGTGCTCGAGGAGGAGGCCGCGGGAATGAGTGTGCGCCGCCCCTCGAAGCGACGCTTTGCACAGTAGCGCGGACCGCCGGAGCGGAGAGGCCATCGTGTCGATCTCGGTGCTGGTATTGACGAAGAACGAAGAGCGCAATTTGCCCGGCTGCCTCGAGAGCGTTGCCTGGAGCGATGACGTGGTCGTCTTCGATTCGCTCAGCACCGATGAGACGGTGGAGGTCGCGCGGCGCCACGGAGCACGCGTTGCACAGCGTGCCTTCGACAACTGGGCGGCGCACCAGAACTGGGGCCTCAAGCACCTCGAGTTCAAGCATCCGTGGGTTTTCTACATCGATGCGGATGAGCGCGTGACGCCCGAGCTCGAGCGCGCGCTGCGCGCGGCGGTCGCGAATCCGGGAGAGTGCGTCGCGTTTCGCGTGCGGCGTCGGGATTTCTATCTTGGCACGTGGCTGAAGCACGTGCAGACCTCGCCCTTCTACCTGCGTTTGTTCCGCCCGGAGCGCATGCGTTACGAGCGCCTGGTGAATCCCGTATCGATCGTCGACGGTCCGGTGGGCCGGGTGAACGGGTATCTCGATCATTACCCCTTCAGCAAGGGCATCGGACAGTGGCTCGAGCGGCACAACAGCTACAGCACGTTCGAGGCGCGCCAGATCATCGAGCAGCGCGCCGAATTCTCGATCCGCAAGGCGCTGTTCGCCCGCGATTTCCACGAGCGGCGCTACCATCAAAAGGAGCTCTTCTATCGGGCGCCCTGGCGCCCATTGCTCAAGTTTCTGTTTCTGTATCTGGTGAAGCGCGGCTTCCTCGACGGCCGCGCCGGCCTTTCGTACGCATCGCTGCAGGCATTCTACGAATACATGATCGTGCTCAAGGTGCGCGAGCTCGGTGCCCCGAAGCCGTGAGCGGATGCGCCGATCGTCGGATGCGGAGAGGCGGACCGCAGGCCGGACGTCCGCCGAGTCGTGGGAGAAGTCCGACGCCGCTGCTCCCGGAAGGACGACGGCGGATCCTGCGGTCGGGGCACTGGGGACGGGCGCTGCATCATGCATACTCGCCCGGGATGGCTAAGCCGATGCCCCATCCCGCCGCACGCCCCACCGCAGAGGCTCCGAAGCACACCGCGTCGGATTTGACCGAGGAGTTCCAGGAGCTTCTCGGCGACAAGATCACTCTTCGCCGAAGCCTCGAGGAGCTGCGGGTAAATTACAGGAATTCCAAGCCATTTCCGCACCTCGTCCTGGACAATCTGTTTCTCGCTCGCGACCTGGACGCGCTCCTCACCGAGATGGCGCACATGAGCCGGGAGCAGTGGGCGAGCATGGAGCAGGACCCTCGGGAGCGCACGGTGCGCATGCGCAGCGCAGCGGAGATCGGCGCGGCGGGCGAGCGGCTGCTCTCGATCTTGCACTCGGCCGCGTTTCTCTACCTGCTCGCCGAGATCACCGGCATCGGACAGCTCCTGCCCGATCCCTACCTCAAAGGCGCGGGCTATGCGCGCATGCGACGCGGCGATTATTTCAGCGTGCACTCGGACCGCAACATGGCCTACGAGACCGGTCTCACGCGCCGCATCGCCATGATCATCTTTCTCAACAAGGGCTGGCGGCGCGAATGGCACGGAGAGCTCGAGCTCTGGAGTCACGACGGCAGGCGCTGCGACGTGCTCATCGATCCGCTCTTCAACCGTACCGTGCTGTTCGAGGTGGCGGATCCCAATTTCCATGGGGTCCCACAGCCGCTCGCATGCCCGGGGGATCGAATACGCCAGTCCTTCATTCTTTACTACCACACGGTCGGCGCCGAGGAGCGCGTACTGCCGCATTCCTCGCTGTTCGCACCGCGCTTCTACGGCAGCAATCGCCTGCGCTGGCGCTCGCTCTTGCGCGAAATCACGCCTCCGGTCATGACACGCGTGATACGCAGGATGAGCAAGCTCGAGCCCTGAGCCCCGTGGCCCGCTGCGCCGATCCCCATGGCTTGCGAACTGGTGACGAGCGGTTGGTACGCCTCGAATGGGGCGAGGAGCTATCACACCCAGGGTGATGAGTTGATCCGGGGCGTCGGGTTCAGACCCCTGTGGTGGCGCTCCGTGGACACCTTCTTGAGGCCCGAGCACGTGCTCATCGTCGACTCGGCCTCGCCGGTGAAGGCGGACGATGCGTCACTCACCACGACTTCCGTGCGACGGCTCGAGCTGCTGATGAATCCGGGGCATTCACAAAATTGCGTGCACCATTACTGCGGCGCCATGGCCGCGATCATCCTCGGTCTCGAGTACGCGCTGCACAACGACGTCGACATGATGATCTATCTCGAGCAGGATGCCCTCGTCTACGGTGAGGACATCGTCGATCGCATCAAGGGCGCTCTGCGCCGCCACGATCTGGTGTTCGGCGCCGGCCAGCCCGAGATCCAGCAAAGCCTGTTTGCCGCCCGCAAACCGGGCATCCGGCGATTCCTCGGCGCGCTGCACGCGATCCGCTTCTCGGACAAGCAAGTCTCCCCCGAGCAGAAGTTCATGTTCGCCGCTAGCCGCGGACTGCCGTCCTGGGCGATCCTGCCCGCCGTGCACTCGGATAATCCCCGGATCAAGGGTGCGGGGCTCAAGGTGTTCTCGACCCTGTGCGCGCTCGCACGCAATCATGCGTTCCTGCCCTTCGGTTATGGGCGCACTCGGCCCATGGATTTCACGGACGAGGTGTTCTACTTCCAGCACGGTACGAGCGATGAAGTGGCGTCCTACCGCAGGCGGACCGGCTTTTGAGCACGCTGCAGCGATTTCTCTCGGCAAGCGCCGCCTCCTGGGTGAAGATCGGCTTCACCGTGCTCACGCAGCTGCTGCTCGTGCCGGTGATCTTGAGTCACTGGTCGGTCGAGCAGTTCGGTTGCTGGCTGATCATCCAGAGCTTCGGCGCCATCATGGCGATCGTGAGCTCCGGTCACCAGATCTTCATGGGCTACGAATTCCTGAAGGTCGGCGACCGTCGACGCGAGGAGATGCGCACGCTCTTCTACTCCGCGCTGCCCTACGTGTTCGGGATCGCCGCACTCGAGCTGCTCGCGCTCTGCCTGCTGGTGGCCTTCGGTCTCATCGATACCGTGTTCGACGGCAAGACCATGGATCCGCACCTGCTGCACGAGGCGCGGGTCTCGCTGGTGCTGTTCTCGCTGTCGAACCTGCTGACCGCGACCTTCGGCGGGCTGGGAGGCCGCGTGGTCGCTCCCTACGGCGCCTTCCCGCGCTTCAGCTGGTGGGCGACGCTGCTTGCGATCGTCATGGCGCTCGCGCAGGGTGTCGCCGTGGTCCTCGGTGCGGATCTGCTCGAGACGGTGATCGTCCTGATCCTCTCGGGCTTCGCCGTCAACACGCCGATTCACCTCGATCTGCTGCGCGTGTTCCGCCGTGTCGGGCTCCATCCCAAGGCACCCGACTGGCGGCTCGGGCTGCGCAATCTCTTGCGTTCGATGCTGATTGCGGCGGGTGCGGTGCTCGACATGGGGAGGGCGCAGGGTGCCCGGATATTCCTCGGCGCCCTGGTGGGCGTCGCGGAGATGACGGCGTTCTCGACGATGCGCACCTTGAGCAATCTCTCGCTGCAGGGCATCGGCACGATCACCAATCCCATCATGCCGGAGATCATGCGCTTCTTGCGCGAGCGCGACTCGGAGCGGACCAATGCCACGGTCGGATTCGTCTGGTTCTTCGCGGTGCTGCTTCTCTCACCCGTCCTGATCGCGTTCCAGTGGATCATGCCGGTGGTCTTTCACACATGGACGCGCGGCAAGATCGCTTTCGACCCGCTGCTCTTCGGGCTGTTCTCGATCACACTGCTGATCTACTCGGTGGCACGTCCCTCGGCGGCGGTGCTGCAGGGAAACAATCTGCTGAAGTTGCAGCTCATCATCTCGATCACAGTGAGCGTGATTGCGATCGCAGGCATCTTCCTGCTCACACCGAGCTTCGGCATCGACGGGGCAGCCACGGGACTGCTGCTCGCGGAAGTGGTGGGCACGGCGCTCAACGTGCAGTTCGCGCGCCGCTGGCTGGATGAGAACGGGATCGCGTTCCCAAGCGCTTTGTTCGGCGTGTGCCTGACCTCGATCGGCACCGCGGTGCTCGCAATCTTCGCGATGGTGTACTGGCGAACGGCGATGCCGGCCATCATGCTGGTCTCGATCGCCTTGAACTGCCTGATCGTCATTGTGTTCCTCAGGAACCTGCCCACCGTTGCGGTCGCCAAGATCCGCAACTTCACCGGGCGGCTGCTGCGGCTCGCGGGGTGAGCATGCTCGAGCGTTCCATCGACATTGCGGCGGCCGGGAAATTCCACGCCCATCATCTGGCCGCGGAGCTGGCATCGCTCGGGCGGTTGCGGGATTTCTACAATGTGCGCCGCAGCCTCGCCCCGCCGCCCCGCGTGCCCCCTCGCCGCTTCCACAATCGGCTCGACCTCGCCTTGTGGTCGGCGGCTGCGCGCTTGGGTCCGGTCGGCTATCGCCACGACCGCGCCTACGAGATTTTCGATGAGTGGCTGCGCCGGCGGCTCGAGACGCAAGCGCCCGGAGTGCTGCATTCCTGGAACGGCAACAGCCGCGCGACCTTCCGCGCGCTCAAGGGGAGAGGCTGGCGACTCTGCCTCGAGCGCTCCTGTCCGCACAACCGGGTGCAGTACGAGCTGCTGCGGGAGGAGAGCGCTGCGCTCGGCGTCCCCTTTGCACCCGACCCGCAGGTGCTGGAGCGCGCGATCGAGGAGCTATATCTCGCGGACATCATCGTCGCTCCCTCGCGCTACAGCGCGCGCTCGTACGCCGATCCGGAGCTCGCCCGTAAGGTGCGGGTGAACCCGCTCGGCGGCAACGTGCGCTACCGCGAGCGGCCACGGGCCACTCCTCGCAGCAGCAGCCGGCGCGGCGTGAAGGTGCTCATGGTGGGGAACAACTTCCTGCGCAAGGGCACGCACTACCTCATCGAGGCCTTCCGGCATATTCGCGACGGCGGGGCGGAGCTGTGGATTCGTGGAGATGTGCCGGAGGCCTATCGTGGGCGCATCGCCGACCCGCGGGTGAGGATCCTGCCGGCCGTCTCGCTCGCGCGCTTGCACGAGCTCTACGCCCGCGCCGATGTGTTCGTGCAACCCTCGATCGACGAGGGGTTCGGCATGACGGTCTTCGAGGCCCTGGGATTCGGTCTTCCGGTCGTGGTCACGGAGAACGTGGGCGCGCTCGATCTGCTGAGTCCGCAGGTCGCGCTCACCGTGCCGATCCGGGACCCGCCCGCGCTGGCGGATGCCATCGAGGCGGCGCGCATGCTCCCGGGGGATGCCTTCGACGCCGCCCGGCGCACGCTCCTTGAGCGCAATTCATGGGCCGCGTGTACGCGGCGCATGCTCCAGAGCGTCTACGCGGACAGCGTCTCGCCCGCGCGATTGAGCGCCGAGGCCACCTGAGCGGCCTGCACCGCGGCTGCGGCGTGGCTGTTCCACCAGGCAACGCTTGCGGCGGGGGGCCGCCTCGAGTCGCTCGAGCCGTCGGGCGTAGTGCTCGAGAATGCCCTCGAGCCCGCGCCACAGCTGGGTGCGTGCGACGAACTTCGATGTCGAGGTGATTCGCGGTGCGCCACACGCGAGGAATTCCGGCTCATGGCCCTACATGCAGCTCGGCCTGCGCAACTGCCGAATCGCTGCCCTTGCGGCACATCAAGGCCATCGCAAGATCCTGCGGCGCCGGTGCCTGGATGCGGCGCTCGCCTTCCGGCGGGAGCGGGCCCTGGATGAGTCCGCTCGCGGAGCAGTCGTTGCCCGGCGCATGCCAGCGCACCAGGGTCGATGCACCGCTGCGGACCGTGGCGGGCCGCAGCTCGAGCACCGCCCGTGAATCGCCGCGCTGCGCCTCGACGATGGTCGCCTTCTCCTCGCGCAGGTGCACCGTCAGATCGACCACGCTGCGTGCGCCGCCGATCGTGGGCAAAGGCAGAGGTTTCGGCCCCGCCCAGCGATTCAGCGTCACGATCACGTGGTCAAACACGATGCCCTCATTGCTCGATTGCGCGGCATCGCCGATCGGCTCGCGCGTCGAGCTCGGCGCGCGGTCCTCGAAGGTGATGTTGCGGAACGTGACGTTTCGGTACGGCGAGCTCGGGAAGCGCCACCCGGGAAACACGTTGTTGAGAAACGCCGAGTCGTAGCTCGCCTGCACGTCGGCGATCGTCAGATTCTCGGCGGGGAGCACGTCGAGAAATCCGTCCGCGCGATTCGTGCGGTAGCGCTGGACGAGACAGTCCGTGCAGCCGATCTTCAGCGAGAGCGCATAGCCGCTCAGAGAATCGCTCCCGCCCTTGTCGCGAGCGGTGCCGATGCGCGGCCCGTCATCGACGACATCGCGGATCTCGATGTGGGTGTTGATGAGCGCGGGGTCCGACTCGCCGGGGTTGCTCAGGTAGAACAGGTGGGGCGGCGCGAACCACTTGCCGACGCCGCCCACGTGCGCGCCAACCGGATCCTGCAAATCCGCGTAGCGATGCGAGGTGATGCGCTCGAACAGCGCATCGCGTACACCGCCGACCCATCCCATGTAGGTGCCATCGAGCGTCACGTCCGAGAAGCTCAGGTCATGTGGAACCGCGAAGTAGCGGGCGCTCAAGGGCAGACCGGCCGTCACGGTCTGGTTGCTGCGATATCCGGGGTCGAAGGCGAACACCACGGGGACGAAGCGCTCGGCGCCGGCCTCGGCCGGCACCTCGACGTGCATGCCCGCGACGCGCAGGTCCGCCACATCGCCGATGACGAAGAACACGGCGCACAGGTTGGTGGCGCCCGACCAGCGCGAGTTGACGTTGCCCTGATGGCGGTCGAAGTGAATCGCGCGGTGCGTCTCGAGCCACGGGGTGAGGGCGAGGTCGTTGAATGCATTCGGCGGGGCCGAGCCGGGCACGAATCGCCCGCGCATCGTGTAGCCGCTCACTTTGTCGATGGGCAGGCTGGCCTGGTACTCGATGCGCCAGTCGGTGAGCACGATGTGGCTCGAGTTTGCGATCACGAAGGCGGGAATCAGCAGATTGTCCAGGATGAAGCGACCGGCGGCGGTGAACCGGACCTGCGTGCCATCGTCGATGAAGATCGACCGCGCGATGTCGCTGCCCGTGTGGATGCGCACCGGACAATCGACGAGCAAGGTAAAGGCGCCCTGACGAGCTGCCTCAAAGGCGCGTGCCGCGCCCATCGCATCATCCGCGCGCCCGTCGCAGCTCACCCAGCGGCGAATCGACTGGAGCGGGGGCTGCGCGTTGCGAGTCACGGGTTCGGCTCCGTCGCTCATCGGCGACGAGAATGAGTCGGCCGATTGCAAAGCCATGACAGCGCAGCCGAGCCACAGTGTGACTCGCATCACAGTTTGAAATTTCTGCGATCTCCTCGATGCACCCGCGCGCGGGGCATGCGCACGCGCGCGAGGTCGCGCTGAGGTCTCGAAACGTCTGTTTTTCTCGATCATCGGCGGGAGCCTAGCCTCACGCGCGAGCGTGCGGTAGCGGCGCTTGTCGCCTTTCTCGCACAGTTGATGCATCACAAAACGCTCTCGTAGGCTGCGCCGCGAATCGCAGCCAGCCGTGGCACGCGTTCAGAGCGCGGGATGCAGAGGCCACGGGGGGAATCCGACACACCAAACGCAGGAGCGTGCAATGCAGAACCTCGCCCGTCCATGACCGCGGGTCTCCTTCGCCTCATTCCCGCCGGGATCGCCCTGACCGTCGTCCTCAGCGCCTGTGGCGGCACCGGCGCCTCCGGATCCGGCGCCTCGAGCACATCGAGCCCCTCGAGCAGCGGTACACCCACGCCTCCCGCCAGCGCCGGCACCCTGTCGCTCGCCGCTTCCACCTACGAGGTTGCCGCCCACGCTACGGCTGTGACCGTGAGCGTCGATCGCAGCGGCGGGTCCTGGGGCGCCGCGAGCGTCAGGTACGCGACTCACTTCGGCACCGCCCTCGATGGCATCAACTACGGCAACGCCAACGGGGTGCTGTCCTGGGCGAATGGCGATGCGAGTCCCAAGTCCTTCACCGTGCCCATTCTCGCTTCATCGTTCAGCGGCCCCAGAACCTTGAGCGTGGAGCTTTCGCAGCCGACCGGGGCAAGTCTCGGGGCCGTTGCCACGGCCTCGATCGTCCTCACGGGCAGCACCAGCCTGAGCGCCAATGCGAGGTCGATCCGCGCGTGGACGAGCTGTGACGGCACGAGCGACGATGCCGCGGGTGTTGCGAGGGCGTTCACCGCGGCTCGCGACGGCGCTTTCTCCCTGCTCGTCGACTGTCCGGTGCGCATCCACACGGGCTCGGACATCGCACGCCCTATCTTCATCGACAACGGCACCACGGTGCAGTTCAGCGCCGCCGGCAAGTTCATCCTGGACAACTCGCTCATTCCGGCGTTCGTGATCGCCGACTCGACCGACATCAACCTCGAGGGCTGGAACATCGAGTACCAGGGCGGCATCTCGACCGATCCCCATGCCCGCGCCTATCTCAACGGCGCACTCATGAGCAACGGGAGTGTCAAGCCGGGGAACGCTTTCAACGACGTCGCGCTCACGGACTGGCTCGCGGCGCACCGCGGAATCCGCTTCGAGAACGAGGTGAAGTCGAACTGGAGCGGCTCGACCAACGCCTGTGCCCTCATCTTCATCACCGGCGACTCCGCGCGGGTGAAAATCGACCACATGCAGGTCGCGGTCCCGGCGAATGCCGGTGTGCAGAGCTTCGTGCCGGTGGTATTCACCCTGTCGCAGAACTTCAAGGCCAATCAGACCGTGGGACCGGGCACTCCCATGACGAGTGCCCACGTGGCCCTTCCCCATCAGCTGACCTTCTCGAACATCTCGCTCGATGGCACCTACATGGGCTGGGTGGGGAACGCGCAAGACCTCACCATCACGCAGGTCTCCTCGCTCCGTTATGGTGACCTTGAGGACGCGCACGGCCACAACGTCGGCGGCGTAACCAAGTGGTTCGCGCCCCCGCACCTCATCTACTTGAGCTACTCCGCCTCGTCCGATCCGTTGCTGGTGAATGCGCGCGTCAGCATCTCGAATGTCTCCGACCAGGGGCAGCGCGTGGGCAGCGCGCGCGACAAGGGCCACGGCGACTCGACGAGCGGCTACGCGCTCTCGCTCAAGATCGCCTGCAGCTCGTGCTCGGTGGACAGCTACTCGAGCGCACGTCCCGATGGCATGCTCGATGTGATGACCTCGAGCGATCTCAGCATCACGAACATGACCGGCTCCTATGACTCGAGCTTCCTCAACGACGTCTATCCCGGCTGGCGTTTTCCGAGCGCGCCTTATCACAACTTGACCTTCAAGAACGTCTCCATCGAGGACACCGCGGCGCAGTCGGTCCAGGCGCCGATCGGCAACGCCGGCATGGCCTCGAATCGCGGGATGTACTTCAGCGAGGTGAGTGCGACGGTGAAGGCCTGGGCGGGGCCCGGCATGCTGCCCTTGCCGAGCATCAGCGGCTCGGGAAAGGCGGTTTCGCTGAACGTGCTGGAGACACAAAGAAAGCTGCGAATCGGTCGCGCCGAGACCGACGTTGTGCTGGCCACGCTGCAGGCATCTCCCTCGACGGTGTCGGCCGGTGGAACGACACAGCTGACCTGGGCATCACAGGGGGCAAAGGAATGCGCGGCGAGCGGCGCGTGGTCGGGCACTCTTCAGCCGTCCGGCTCGAAACAAGTCCCGGTCGGCGGTGCGGGCAATTACAATTTCGTCATCATCTGCTCGAGCGATCAGGACGCCTCCACGCCCGCAGTCGCCCTAGTCGCTGCGCAATGAGCGCACCCCGACTCGCCGTTCTGTTCAAAGCAGCGGCCTCACTTCCGGGCGGGCCGCCGGGGCGCTCTGTAGTCGCACGGCCGACCGGGCGTAGGCTCCGACCGACAGCCTCTCCACCTCTCCGCGACGCAGGCCTGTGCGCATGGCCGCGTAAAATCGTGCTTGAGGGGACGAGGAAAGTAGTTGAACAAAGCCGCGCGCCGGACCTGTGCCCGACGGGTTCGCGAGTCCTGTCTGATGTCCGGTTTTCTCGTCGCGCTGAGTGCAGCGCCGCGAGCGCAGGGAGCCGTGTCGATGCTTCCCCCGCCGATCACGCCGGATGATGGCGACACCTATCAGTTCTACCTGTCGGACCAGGAGACTTACGACAGCAATCTCTATCGATTGCCCTCGGACACGCCGGCCTCGGGGACGGTCGCCATACCCAATCCCAGCAAGTCGGACTATTACAACACCGCCTCGGCGGGCGCTAACGGACAGCTGGTGCGCGGGCGGCAGATCTTCGACCTCGACCTGCGCGCCGATGAGAACCGTTTCGCGCACAACACCCTGCTCGACAACTTCGCCTACAGCGGCGACCTCCTGTGGAACTGGCGCGCCAGCGGCTACTTCTCGGGAACGGCGGGGGTCATCTACAACCACGCTCTGGCCGGGTTCGACGAGACGCGCTACCTCGGCAAGGATCTCGTCAATTCCGCGACCTACAACGGCTCGGCGCGCTACCAGGTGGGTCCACGCTGGGCCGTCTACGGCAACGTGAGCGATCTCAACATCACGCACAGCGCCGAAGCGGCGCACCTGCAGAACTACAAGTATGAGTCGGGCACCGCGGGCGCCGAGTTCGCGACCGATCTCAACGACAGCATCGCCCTCGAGTATCACTACGCCAACGGCAAATACCCTTCCGGCACGCTCAACTCCGAAAACGGCGTCACGTTCAGTCCGGATTTCCACGATCAGCTCGCGCAGATCGTGATCAAATACGCAACCAGCGACAAGACGCAGCTCACGGGCAACCTCGGTTACATCCAGCGCACGTATCCGAACACCGATTTCGGCTCGTTCAAGGGTGCGCAGGGCCGGGTCACCCTGAACTGGCAGGCGACGGAGAAGACGCAGCTCATCGCCGCCGTGTGGCGCGAGCTGCATGCGTATCTGGTCTCCGAGGCGGATTACTTCATCTCCACCGGCGGAAGCCTCACCCCCACCTGGGCTGCGACGAGCAAGATCCGCCTGAGCCTGCTGCTCGCCTACGAGAATCAGAAGTACATCCCCGAGAGCAGCGCGGTGCTCGCGCCGACCACACCGGTGGTGCCTCCCTCGGGGAACCTCACCGCAAAGCTCAAGACTGCGGGCGGCGAGCTCGACTGGACGCCGCGCGACAACTGGATCGTGAAACTGTCGATCCACTACCAGGACCGATCGTCCAATCAGCCCCTCTACACCTTCAACGACGATCTCGCGACCGTCGGCGTGCTCTACAAGATTCACTAGGCAGCGCTAGCGCAGCCGCAGCCGCTCCCCGTAGCCGGTGAGCTCGAGGTAGCCGCGGCCCACGACGCGCCCCGCTTCGAGCGCACGCACCGCGCCCTCCCAGTAGATCGCACCCGTCGAGACACGGGTGTCGTTCTCCTGATCGGCGAGCAGCGGCTCGAGCTCGAGCGTGCGCGCGCCGACTCTGATCTGCCAGCGCATGGGATAGAGAATGCCGGTGCGCGGCGAGCGCCACGAGCCGCGCGGCTCGAAGGCGACCTCGGGCGCCCCGAAGCTCATCACCGTTCCGTCGGCGGTGCGCAGCGTCGCCGCGCCCCAGCGCATGCGGCCGTCCGTACCCCGGGTGCGAAAGGCCATGAGAGCCGATCCGTCGTCCAGGTTGAGCCCGGTCCAATCCCAACCGACCGCCTGCGGTTCGAGATATTCGCTCGACCACTCGTGATCGAGCCAGGCCTCGCCCGTCACCGTCTCGCCTACGGCTCGGCGCCTGATCGTGCCCTCGACCGCGAGGTGCGGCACGCTGTAGTAGTAGCTCGCGGCCTGCGGAGCAGTTCCCTTGCGGCTGAAGCCCGCCTCTCCCTCGAGGAGCAGTGCTTGCGTCGCCCGCAGCGTCAGGTGGAGCGCGAACTCATCGGCATCGAGATCGGCGTGGTACAGCCCGGCGGTGCGCTCGAGCCGCCAGCGGTCGATCCACACCGCAGTATCGCCGCTGCGCGCCTCGGCGAGACCGAAGCCGGCCCGCTCGATGGTCTGGTCGTGCCAGAGCCGTCCGCGCGCCGGATCGCTCAGCGCTCCATGGGCGATGAGGAGCTGATGGGCCGTGAAGGCGCTCGGATTGTCCTCCGCGATCCCCGGCCGGGTGCGAAAGAAGGTGACCTGAAAGCCGAGCGGCTCGCCGCGCTCGGTCTTGAGCCATCCGGTCACGTACCACCATTCGGTGCGAAATTCCGGGTGAGCGCCGAAGTCCTCTGGGAAGCGGAGCGTGCGACCCGGCACCACGGGCGCAAAGCTCGCGGGGGGATCGCCGGCGGCTGGCTGGGCCATCGCGAGACCGGCGAGCGCGGGACAGGCGAGCGCGAGACAGGCCGTTGCGAGACAGGCGGGCGCGACCCCCGCTGCCGCGACCGATCTCACCAGTCCTCCCGGACCGCACGGATCGCATCCTCATGCAGTGCGACCCGACCGCTCCACACGGCCGTAACCGCCGCGGCCGCGACCAGGGTCACGCTGAGCAGCGCGAGCTGTGCCCAGGGCACCGCCAGATCGATGCTCCAGTTGAAGGATTGCCGGTTGACGACGTAGACCAGCACGAGGCTCAGAACGAAGCCGACCGTGACGCCATAGAGCACCCCGAGCAGGCTCATGAGCACGCCTTCGCCCGCCAGCATCTCGATCAGCTGCACACGGCGCAGGCCGAGGTGCCTCAGCATGCCGAACTCCGACCGGCGCGCCAGAGCGTTCGCGCCCGCGGCGACGCTCACGCCGGAGAGGCCGATGAGAACGGCGATCGCCTCCAGGGCATAGGTGATCACGAAGGCGTGGTCGAATATGCGCAGCGAGCGCTCGCGCACCGAAGTGCTCGAGAGCAGCTCCACCGAGCCGGCCGAGGCGAGGCAGCGGCGCAGACCCGCCTCGACCGCCGGCGCCGAGGCGCTCCCCGCGAGCCACACCGAGGCCTCATTCGCAGCGCGATCGCCGGTGAGCTCGATGTAGAGCGGCCGGGGCATGACGAGGGCGCCCGAGGCGCGCGCGTAGTCGCGCCAGATGCCCGCGACCGCGAAGCGTTGCGGCGCGCGCGGGAGCGGCAGCTCGAGCGCATCGCCCACTCGATAGCCGTACAGGTCCGCAAGCGCCTCCGAGATGAAGACCACCCGCTCGCCCGCGGGCCACGGCGCGGGTGCTCTGCGCACCAGGGGCAGATCGTGCGCGACGGCAACCGCACTCGAGTTGCGGGCGATCAGCGTCACGGGAGGGCGGCTCGCACTGAGAAGCAGCGGCCGCGTGCGCCTGAGCTCGACGCGCGACACTCCCGGGATGCGGGCGAGGCAGGCTTGAGCCGCATCGTCCATATAGGCGGTGTCGTTGCCCAGGGGCTCGCGCAGCTGTAGATCTGCGGGCAGAAGCCGGTCGAGCCAGTGCGTGAAGGATTCGCGAAAGGAGTACACCATGATGGCCATCGCCACCATGAGACTGAAGCTCACGATCACCGCCGCGAGACTCAGGGTCGAGAGCGCAACGTTCTCGCGCAGCTGTGCCAGGGCGGTGTCGAGCACCACCCGGTGAAAGCGGGGTGCGGATCTCAACAGCCACACGGTGGGCAGCGGCACGAGGGCGATCGCGCCGCAGAGAAGCGCGGCGATGGCGGCATAGCCGAAGATCGGCAGGCCGCCGACCGCGGGCAGGCGCGCGCTGAGCGCGCCCGCAATGATCAGTGCGAGGCCGACCCAGGCGCTGCGGGAGGCGCTGCGGCGATCGAGGTTGAGATCGCCACCCTTCAGCGCGCGCGCCGGCGCTTGGCGTGCGGCTGCACGCGCGGGCAGCCAGGCGCCGAGGCTCGCGACCAGCGTCCCCAGAAGCACGAACACCAGCAGGCTCGGCGCGCTCGCATGCAGCCGCGCACCGCTGGCCTGCAGCTGTCCGTTGCCAAGACCCCCGGCGAGCAGCTTGAGCAGCACGGCTGCGCAGGCGATTCCGAGCAGCACGCCGAGCGCCGATCCCACCACGCCCAGCAGTGCGCCCTCGCCGAGCAGTGCACGCTCGAGCTCGCGGCGCGTGAGGCCGAGTGCCCGCAGCAGCGCGAGGCCGCGACGCCGGCGCATCACCGACAGCGATTGCGCGGAAAAGACGAGAAAGGCGCCGGTCCAGAGCGAGACGAGCGCAAGCATGTTGAGATTGACGCGGTAGGCGCGGGTGAGGGTGATCGGACGATCGCGCTCGATCTCCGGCGGTACGGCGAGCACGCCGGCGGGGAGCAGCGAGCGCAGCGAGGAGCGAAAAGCGCCGAGGGAAGTGCCGGGCCGCAATCGCAGGTCGAGACGGTTCAACCGCCCCAGACGACCGAAGGTCCATTGCGCCGAGGCGATGTCCATGAGACCGAGCGGCGCCGGATAGGCATTCGCGGACAGCACACCGACGAGCTCGAGATCGTGTCGTGTCCCGCCCACGGTGACCGGCACGCGCGTCACACCGGGCATCGACCCGAGATCCGCCGCGGCGGCCGCGCTCAACACGATCGCATCCGGGTGAAGCAGCTCGAGCAGGTGTCCGCTCAGCTCTCCGATGAGCGCAGGCTGCAACGCACCTGCGCGAAACGGATCGAGTCCGAGGATCTTGAGCGGCTCGCGGCGTCCGGGGATGGCGGCTTCGATCTCGAGCATCGGGCTTGCGGTCTCGACCTCGGGATGATGCGCGAGCTCCTCGTACAAGGACTCGGAGAAGCCCTCCGGTGGCCCGCGCAGCACGAGATCCGCCTGGCCGACGAGGCGGCCGGCAGCGAGGCTGAACTCATCGAGCGCCGCGGTGTTGACGAGATACACGGCAACCCCGAGCGCGACGCCCAGGGAGATTGCGATCAAGGTGACGGCAAAGCGCCCGGGCTGCTCGCGCAGTTGCGACACGACGAGCGCGCGCCACGCCGCGAGCGCGGCGCGCGGCGCCGCATGCGCGCGATCCTCAGGCATGCAGCCCCTGCGCATCGAGCACGACGATGCGGTCGGCGGTCTGGGCAGCCGCGCGCGAATGAGTGATGAGAAGTCCGGCGCCCGCCTCGCGCTTGACCTGATCGCGCAGCAGCTCGAGAACGCGCCCCGCGCTGCGCGGGTCGAGATTGCCGGTTGGCTCGTCGGCGAGGAGCAGGAGAGGGCGGTGCACGAGCGCACGTGCGATCGCCACGCGTTGCACCTCACCTCCCGACAGCTCCCGAGAAGGCCGCTGCGCGAACTCGGTGAGTCCGACCGCCGCGAGCATCTGTGCGATCCGCTCGCCGCGCTGCGCGCGGGCGATGCCGATGAGCTCGAGCGGCAGCGCGACGTTCTGCTCGACCGTGAGGTAAGGCATCACGTGGAAGGCCTGAAAGACGAAGCCGATCGAGCGGCGGCGCACCCGCGTGCGCGCATCGTCATCGAGGCCGGTGAGCTCGATTCCCTCGATGAGCACGCGGCCCGAGTCCGGTGGATCGAGCCCGGCGAGCACGTTGAGGAGCGTCGTCTTGCCGACGCCCGACTCACCCATCACGGCGAGATACTCGCCGCGCTCGAGCGCGAGACTCAAGTCCTGAAAGATCGGCGGCCGATCGGCTCGATAGCGCTTGGTCAGACTCTCGAGCCGCAGAACGGCACGATCATTCATGCTCCTTCAAGCGGCATCGACGCCGATCACCGCCTTGACCTCGAGGAAATCGCGCAGGCCGAACTCGCCGTACTCGCGACCGTTCCCCGACATCTTGAAGCCGCCGAACGGCGTCTTCATGTCGCCCGAGGCGCCGTTCACGGCCACCTGGCCCGCGCGTATCCGGCTGCTGACCCGGCGCGCGCGCTCCGGACTCATCGACCAGACGTAGGCGGCCAGCCCATAAGGCGTGTCGTTCGCGATCGCGATGGCCTGCTCTTCGCTCTCGTAGGGCAGGATGCAGAGCACCGGGCCGAAGATCTCCTCGCGTGCGATGGTCATGTCGTTGCGCACATCGGAGAAGATCGTGGGCTTCACGTAGTAGCCGCGCTCGAGACCATGCGGGCGTCCCGGACCCCCGGCGATCAGCCGCGCCCCCTCCTTGATGCCTTCCTCGATGTAGTGCTCGACGCGCTCGTATTGCCGCGCCGAGACGACCGGGCCCACGTTGGTCTTCTCCGAGCTCGGATCACCCACCACCACCGTCTCGGTGACGCGCTTGGCAATCGCCTCGACGTCCGCGAGGCGCTGCTTCGGCACCAGCATGCGGGTCGGGGCGTTACAGGACTGCCCGGAATTCTGATAGACATGCAGCACGCTCTTGGTGACCGCGCGCTCGAAGTCCGCATCGTCCAAAAGTACGTTCGGCGACTTGCCGCCGAGCTCCTGATGCACGCGCTTGACGGTGGCGGCGGCGGCGCGCGCGACCTCCGTGCCGGCGCGGGTCGAGCCCGTGAAGGACACCATGTCGATGTCGGGATGGCTCGAGAGCGGGGCGCCCACCCCGGGCCCGTCGCCGTTGATGAGATTGAACACACCGGGCGGTACGCGCGCCTCGTGCATGACCTGAGCCCAGAGTATCGCGCTGAAGGGCGAGTATTCCGAGGGCTTGAGCACCATGGTGCAGCCCGCCGCGAGCGCGGGGACCACCTTGGCGGCCACCTGGTTCATCGGCCAGTTCCAGGGGGTGATGAGCGCGCACACACCGACCGGCTCGAGCACGAGGCGAGTCGAGCCGCGCGTCTCCTCGAATTGAAAGCTCTTGAGCACCTCGATCATGGCGCTGATGTGACCCACGCCGATGCGAGTCTGGGAGCCCTTGGCGAGGGTGATCGGCGCGCCCATCTCGACCGAGATGGCCGCGGCGATCTCATCGTAATGACGCTTGTAGGCGGCGAGCACGCGCTCGAGCATTGCGAGCCGCTCCTCCCTCGAGGTGCGCGAGTAGCCGTCGAAGGCACGCCGCGCGGCAGCAACCGCCCGGTCCACATCCCGTGCGCCGCCCATCGAGATGACCCCCGACACGGTCTCCGTGGCGGGATTGATCACCTTGAATTCCTTGGGCTCGACCGGGTCGACCCAGGCGCCCTCGATGTAGAACTGCCGGTTGTCGTAAGTCATCGTTCCGCCTCTCGAAATGCCGATTCGTGTGCTCATTCTACGCGCCGCCCCCGCCCCCTGCAGGACGCTCTGTCGCCGGCGGCCGACGTAGGGCTGCCCCCGCAGCATCGCCCTGGTCGTAGTTCGCATTTTTGCGCCACCGAAATATCGCGCGGCGCGTGTACGGTTTAGCCTGGAGCCTGGGTAGCCCCATGCGGGGAGTCATTCGACGACGGTCGGGGAGTTTGCGCTCTTGATCATGCTGCGCTTCGGTCGGGTGTCCTGGATGCGCTTGGGGCTGTGCGCCGCCGTGCTGCTCGCCCCGTTTTCGTCGGACGCGCAACTCGAGAGCAATCCGGTGCGCCGCGCACCGATCGCGCTCGGACCCGAGGCGGACCGCCTGCTCATCGGATTCAAGCCCGAGGCGAGCGGGGCGGTGATCAAGACCACGGTACGGCGGCGCGCGCGCGCGTACGCGGTGACCCAGGCACAGACCCGCCCGGCGGACGTTGAGCAGCTCGTGCGGCGCGTCGGACTGCCGATCGCCCGCTCGGGACAGCTCACGCCGAGCCTGCATGTGCTTTACCTGCCGCGCACGCTGTACGGCGCCGAGGTACAAAACGCGCTGGCGATGCTGCGTGCCGATCCGGCGGTCGCCTTCGCGGCCATCGACGGCAGGCGCTACGCCCTTCAGGCGCTCCCCAACGATCCGCTGTTTGCCGGCACGCCGAGCGCGAGCCCGCCGGCGAGCGGTCAGTGGTACCTCGCCAATCCCGCCACTTCCTCGATCATGGCGGGCACGCCCCCGACGACCTTTCCCGATCTGTCGGCCGTCGATGCAGTCGATGCGTGGTCGATCACCGGCGGCAGCACCGGGATCGTGATCGCCGATGTGGATACCGGCGTGCGCTTCGATCACCCCGACCTGCTGCGGGCGGGGCTCGGCGGGCGGCTGCTGCCGGGCTATGACTTCGTGGGTCAGGACTACAACCCGAAGTCGCCCTACAACGGGCTCGGCACGTTCCTGCAGGCGAACGATGGCGACGGCTGGGATCCCGACCCGTCGGATCCCGGCGACTGGATCAACAGCACCGATCAGAAACAGTCGGTCTTTCCAAGCGCCAGCTGCCCGGCGGCGGACAGCTCGTGGCATGGCACGCGGGTCGTCGGCATTTTTGGAGCCCTGAGCGACAACGGCGTCGGCATCACCGGACTCACCTGGGGACCGTGGATCTTGCCGGTGAGGGCCCTCGGCAAGTGCGGCGGCTATGATTCGAACATCATCGCCGGCATCGAGTGGGCCGCAGGCATGCCGGTGACGGATCCCGACACCGGCGAGGCGGCGCCGCCCAATCCGTATCCGGCCGACATCATCAACCTGAGTCTCGGCGGCGGTACCGATGCGTGCTCGAGCAGCGGCAATGGTGCGGCCTATTTCAGCGCGTTGCCGCAGGTGGTTTCGCTCGGTGCGCTGGTGGTGATTGCGGCGGGCAATGAGAGCGGCCCGGTGGAGCTGCCCGCCGATTGCGCGGGCGTGATTCCTGGTGTGATGGCCGTGGCGGGGCTGCGCAACGTCGGCACGAAGGTGGGCTACTCGAGCTTCGGATCCCAGGTGAGCCTGTCCGCACCGGCCGGCAACTGCATCGATACGGGCGGCGACTGCCTGCGCTCGATGGATACGACCACCAATCTGGGCGTCACGGATCCGCTGCCCGGGGCGAGCGGCAACGGCTACACCAACGAGGTGAGCTCGAATCTCGGCACCAGCTTTGCGACGCCGATCGTCTCGGGCATCGCGGCGCTGATGCGATCCGTGAACGACAACCTCACGCCGACCCAGCTTGCGGCGCGCCTCGAATCGAGTGCGACGGCCTTTCCGCCGAACACGGCCGCTCTGCCCGTGTGTCCGCAGACGGATCCGAGCTCCTCGGAATGCGCCTGTCCGGCGACGGGTCAGTGCGGCAGCGGCATGGTGAACGCCTACGCCGCCGTCATGGCCGCGCAGAATCCAATCGCTGCCGTGCGTGTGACCGCAGGCAGCAGCATCCTGCTCGATGCGAGCGGCAGCGCGGCGGCGTGTGGTCGCACCCTCAAATCCTACCAATGGAGTGCGGGCAGCGGCGTCACGCTCGTCTCCGGCGGCACCTCGGCGCAGGCCGTCGTCTCCGGCAGCGGTTCCGTGACCCTGACCGTGACCGACGATCAGGGCGCGAAGGACAGCGCGAACGTGAGCGTGACGGCGACGGGCGCCGTCAGCAGTGCGCCGCAGAGCGCCGGCGCGACCGCGTGCCCGAGCGCCCTGGTGGTAAGCCCGACGCCTCCTGGCATTGCGCAGTCCTTCTCACCGAGCGTCGTGGCGACCTCGAACGTGTCGACGCTGACGCTCACCCTGACGAATGTCAACGCGTTCGCGCTCACCGAGGCGCAGCTCACCGATGCGCTGCCCGCGGGACTCGTGCTCTCGAGCACGATGCCGCCGAGCACCTCCTGCAGCGGCGCAAAGGTCTCGGTCAAGATCGCGGGCCGCACCCTCACCTTGAGCAATGCGGTGATTCCACCGCGCAGCAGCTGCACCGTGAGCCTGGGGCTGTCCTCGATGACCGCGGGCTCCTACTCGAACTCGATCGCCGCGCACGCGCTCAGCACCGGTCCCGCGGGGAGCAACAATGCGGCGAGCGCCGCGACGCTCACGGTGTCGACCCCTCCCGCCAGCGGGGGCGGCGGAGCGATCGATGCGCTCGAGCTGCTGGCCGCGGCCGCGCTTCTCGGTGCCACACGGGCTGCTCGGAGCGCACGGGCTGCTCGGGCGGCGCGGGGCGTACGGGCGGCGCGGGGCGCACGGGCGGCGCGTTTCGCTACAATGAGAGAATGAGCACTCCCAGTCGAAGTCGATCGGCGACCGACGCATCGCAGGTCCTGCCGCCGCCCGCTCCGGGCGCCACCCGCATCGAGCGCATCGATACGCACCGCGACGCGCGCGGGCTCGTGTTCGAGCCGCTCGATGAGGCGCAGCTCCAGGAGCAGCGCAACGTGCACGTCGTGCTCACGCAGCCCGGGGAAACTCGGGGCAATCATCATCATCTGAGCGCGGTGGAGATCACCAGCGTGGTCGGTCCGTGTCTGATACGGCTCAAGGAGCAGGGAGTGCTTCGCGAGCTCGAAGTGCCGGCCGGTGAGACCTGGCGCCTCGTGATCCCCCCGGGGGTGACGCACGCATTTCGCAATACGGGGAGCGCGCCGATGGTGCTCGTGTCCTTCAGCAGCGAGGTGCACGATCCGAGCGGCGCGAGCCTGCGCCGCGAGAGCATCCTCTAGGGCCCCCTCAACGAATCCCGGCCGCCTCGCTCAAGAGAAGCCGAGCTCGTAGCCGCGTTTGAAGTCGCGGATGTGCTTCTCCATCCAGGTTCGCGCGAGCTCGCGGCGCCTGAGCTTGATCGCGCTCGTGATGCGCGCCTGCGCCTCCTGGATGCGCTTGCGCGCCTGCGGCACCCGGTCGATGAGCCGCGCGAGTGTCGGGGCGAGCAAGCGGTTGAGAGGCGCCTGCGCGAGGGCGAGCACGCGGTTGCCGCTCGCCGCCGAGACGACGGTGAAGAAGTCGACCACGGCGCCGACCGCGGCCTCGGTATCGGCCGACTCGCGGCGAAAGCGCGCACAGGTGCGGGTGAGCGTCTGCAGCTCGAGCGCCGAGCGACGGGTGGCCGCGTACTCGGCGGCCGCCGGCTCGATCGCCATCATCGCCTCCCACAGCTCGGTGAAAGTCACGTCATGCAGCGCGAGCGCGCGGCTCATGCCAAAGCTCAGGGAGTCGGGCTCGGGACGCGTGACGTGCAGGCGCTTCTGCCCGCGGCGACGACCGAGCAGCCCCTGGATCTCGAGCTCGCGGATCGCCTCGCGCACCGTCGAGCGGTTGACCCCGAACTGTCGTGCCAGATCGCTCTCCGAGGGCAACGGGTCGCCGGTGCGCAGCGTACGATCGACGATGCGCTGCTCGATGAGCTGTGCGATCTGCCGGTACGCCGGATGATCCTCGAGCGGCTCGAACAGATCGCTCAATCGGCCTCCCCGAACAGCTCGCGCCCGATCAGCATGCGGCGGATCTCCGAGGTGCCGGCACCGATCTCGTAGAGCTTCGCATCGCGCAGCAGCCGCCCGGTCGGGTAGTCGTTGATGTAGCCGTTGCCCCCGAGCATCTGGATGGCATCGAGTGCGGTGCGCGTCGCGGCCTCCGCGCAGAACAGGATGCAGGCCGCCGCGTCCTTGCGGGTCGCCTCGCCCCGGTCGCAGGCCGCTGCGACGGTGTACACGTAGCTGCGGCAGGCGTTGAGAGCGGCGTACATGTCGGCGAGCTTGCCCTGCACCAGCTCGAAGGTGCCGATCGGCTGGCCGAACTGGCGCCGCTCGCGCACGTAGGGCAGGGCCACATCGAGCGCCGCGGCCATCAGTCCCAGCGGGCCGCCGGACAGCACGACGCGCTCGTAGTCGAGACCGCGCATCAGCACGGCGACGCCTCGGTTCTCGGCGCCGAGCAGGTTCTGGGCGGGTACCTCGCAGCCGTCGAATACGAGCTCGCTCGTGCTCGAGCCGCGCATGCCGAGCTTGTCGAGCTTCTGCGCGGGGCTGAAGCCTGGAAAATCGGACTCGATGATGAACGCGCTGATGCCGTGCGCGCCCGCCTCGGGGCTGGTCTTCGCGTACACCACGAGAACCTGCGCCTCCGGGCCGTTGGTGATCCACATCTTGCGTCCATCGAGCACCCAGCGGTCGCCGCGCCGCTGCGCCTTGAGCTGCATCGACACCACGTCGGACCCGGCGCCGGGCTCGGACATGGCGAGCGCGCCGACGTGCTCGCCGCTGATGAGCTTCGGCAGGTAGCGGCGCTTTTGCTCGGCGGTGCCGTTGAGCGCGATCTGGTTCACGCACAGATTCGAGTGTGCGCCGTAGGACAGTCCCACCGCGCCCGAGGCGCGCGAGATCTCCTCCATCGCGACGGTGTGGGCGAGATACCCGAGCCCCGCGCCGCCGAATTCCTCGGGCACGGTGAGTCCCAGCAGACCGAGCTCGCCCATCTCCGGCCACAGATCCCGGGGGAAGAGGTTGCTGCGATCGATCTCGTTGGCGCGCGGGGCGAGGCGCTCCTGCGCGAAGCGGCGCACCTGCTCGCGCACCGCATCGATGACCTCGCCCAGGCCGAAGTTGAACTCGCGATAGGCGGCGCCCGAAGAGCCCATTGTTTGCGACCCAGAATAGTTGGATAATCGGATTGTCCGACAATAATCAACCCAGGGCAACGGTTTTGGTCCCATGGCAAGACTGGCCTCCAGCATCGATCCGCGCTCCGCCGATTTCGCCGCTAATCGCACTGCAATGCAGGCGCTGGTGACCGAGCTCAAGGCAACGCTCGCGAGGAATGCCCGCGGCGGGTCGGAGGCGGTCCGCGGCCGCCACCGCAAGGCGGGCAAGCTCCTGGTGCGCGAGCGCATCGATGCGCTCCTCGACCCGGGTGCGCCCTTCCTCGAGCTCTCACCGCTCGCCGCGGAGGGCGTCTATGCGGACGATTTACCGGGCGCGGGGATCGTGACCGGCATCGGCCGCATCGCCGGTCGCGCCTGCATGGTGGTCGCGAACGATCCGACGGTGAAAGGCGGCACGTACTATCCGCTCACCGTCAAGAAGCACCTTCGCGCCCAGGAGATCGCCGGCGAGAATCGGCTGCCGTGCGTGTATCTGGTGGAAAGCGGCGGCGCGTTCCTGCCGAAGCAGGACGAGGTGTTTCCCGACCGCGATCACTTCGGCCGCATCTTCTTCAATCAGGCCCGCCTCTCCGCGCAAGGCATCGCGCAGATCGCCGTGGTGCACGGCTCGTGTACCGCGGGCGGCGCCTACGTCCCGGCGATGTCGGATCATGCGGTGATCGTGCGCAATCAAGGCCGCGTGTTTCTCGGCGGTCCGCCGCTGGTGCGGGCCGCCACCGGCGAGGAGATCGATGCGGAGTCCCTCGGGGGCGCGGACGTGCACTGTCGCCGCTCGGGCGTCACCGACTACTATGCGGAGAACGATCTGCACGCGCTCGCGCTCGCCCGGCGCGCCGTCGCGCGTCTCAAGCCTGCGCCCGCGCTGCCCACCTCGAGCGTGAGCGAGCCGGGCTACGACGCCGAGGAGCTCTACGGCATCATCCCGCAGAACACCCGCAAGCCCTACGATGTGCGCGAGATCATCGCGCGGCTCGTCGACGGCTCCTGGTTCGATGAGTTCAAGGCGCTTTACGGCACGACCCTGGTCTGCGGTTTCGCGCAGATCCTGGGATCGCCCGTCGGCATCCTCGCGAACAACGGCATCCTGTTCTCCGAGAGTGCCCTGAAGGGCACGCACTTCATCGAGCTGTGTTGCCGCGAGGACATCCCGCTGCTCTTCCTGCAGAACATCTCGGGCTTCATGGTGGGCCGTGCCGCCGAAGCGGGCGGCATCGCCAAGGACGGCGCCAAGCTCGTCACGGCGGTCGCCTGCGCGGCGGTGCCCAAATTCACGGTCGTCATCGGCGGCAGCTTCGGCGCCGGGAACTATGCGATGTGCGGCCGCGCCTACGCGCCGCGGCTGCTGTTCGAGTGGCCCAACGCGCGTACTTCCGTGATGGGCGGGGAGCAGGCGGCCAGTGTGCTCGCCACCATCCGTCGTGAAGCGCTCGAGCGCAGCGGCGGCACGCTGAGCGAGGCCGAGGAGGAGCGCATCAAGGCGCCGATCCGCGAGCAGTTCGAGAAGCAGGGGCAGCCTTTCTATGCCTCGGCGCGGCTCTGGGACGATGGGGTGCTCGATCCGCTCGACACGCGCCAGGCGCTCGGGCTCGCGCTGGCGCTCACCCGCATCGAGCCCGCGGCGGCGACGCAGTTCGGCATCTTCAGGATGTGAGGCTCGTGACGGCGCCTCTTCCGAGCCGGCTCCTCATCGCCAATCGGGGCGAGATCGTCCGGCGCATCAGCCGCACGGCACGGCGCCTGGGCTGGACCGCGATCGCGGTGTACTCCGACGCCGATGCCGGCGCGCTGCACGTGCGCGAGGCGGATGAGGCCTACCGGCTGGGTCCCGCTCCGGCCAGCGAGAGCTATCTCGACCCGGAGCGCATCGTCGAGCTGGCGCGCCGGGTGGGGGCCGATGCCGTGCACCCGGGCTACGGTTTTCTTTCCGAGAATGCGGATTTCGCCGAGCGCTGTGTGCAGGCGGGTCTCGTGTTCGTGGGACCGCCCGCGGCCGCCATGCGGGCCATGGGCTCGAAAAGCGCCGCCAAGGCGGCGATGGCGGCGGCCGGCGTGCCGGTTGCGCCCGGCTACCATGGGAGCGATCAGTCGCTCGAGCGGCTCAAGGCCGAGGCCGGGCGCATCGGCTTTCCACTCATCATCAAGGCCAGCGCCGGCGGGGGCGGCAAGGGAATGCAGGTCGTGCGCTCGGCGGACGAGGTGGGCGCGGCCGTCGCCTCGGCGAAGCGTCTCGCGCTCACCGCCTTCGGCGATGATCGATTGCTGCTCGAGCGCTATTTTCCGAAGGCGCGCCACGTCGAGGTGCAGGTGTTCGCCGAT
>DATGIA010000135.1:0-10832 GCA_035307465.1 Steroidobacteraceae bacterium | reverse complement strand
CGACCAGCGGTTTCCCTTCAAATTTCCCTCTGCGAATTGGGAGACTGACACACATCCCGCCTGCACTGCAAGCCGAGATCGCAACCTCCTCCTACATCCAAACCGCTCGTTGAGCCGTCAGTCAGCATCGGTAATGGCGCCCAGCGAAGCGCTGCTGACCTGGCGGGCGTACTTCGCAAGAGCACCCCGCCGCGCGAACGGCCGGGGCGGCTTCCAGCGCCGTCGGCGGCGCTTGAGCTCGGCCGCGCTCACGTGCAGCGTGATTTCGCGACGCTCTGCATCAATTGTGATCTCATCGCCCGCCGCCACCAGGGCGAGCGGGCCGCCGAGCGCGGCCTCGGGGGAGAGATGGCCGACCACGAATCCATGACTGCCGCCCGAGAAGCGCCCATCCGTGATGAGCGCGACCTCATTTCCCAGCCCCTTGCCGATGATGGCGCCGGTGGGACTCAGCATCTCGCGCATTCCGGGGCCCCCGCGGGGGCCCTCGTAGCGAATGACGACCACATCCCCCGCCTTGACCTTGCCGCCGAGGATACCGGTGAGCGCCGCCTCCTCGGAATCGAAGATGCGCGCTCTTCCCCGGAAGCGCACCCCCTCCTGGCCCGAAATCTTCGCGACCGCCCCTTCGGGGGCGAGGTTTCCGTAGAGCACGACCAGGTGACTGTCCTTCTTGATGGGATCCTCGAGGGGCCGCACCACGGACTGCCCCGGTGGATACGGAACGACCCCCCGCAAGTTCTCTTCCAGCGTCGCACCGGTCACCGTCAGACAATCGCCATGCAGCAATCCGGCCTCGAGCAGTGTCTTCATCAGAGGCTGGATACCCCCGATCGCGACCAGCTCGGACATCGAATACCGCCCGCTCGGGCGAAGGTCCGCGAGCACCGGCACGCGCCGGCCGATGCGGGTGAAGTCATCGAGCTGGAGCCTGACCTCGGCGGCCGAGGCAATCGCGAGCAGATGCAGCACCGCGTTGGTCGATCCGCCCAGGGCGATCGACACCGTGATCGCATTCTCGAACGCCTTGCGCGTCATGATCCGGCGCGGCGTGAGGCCGCGGCGGATCAGCTCCACGATCGCGCGCCCCGCCCAGGTGCAGTCGGCGCGCTTGTGCGAGGAGACCGCCTCCTGAGCGCTCGAGTTGGGCAGGCTCATGCCGAGCGCCTCGATCGCCGAGGCCATGGTGTTCGCGGTGTACATGCCCGCGCAGGAGCCCGGCCCCGGGATGGCCGTGCGCTCGATGAACTTGAGCTGCTGCTCCGAGACCGTGCCGCGCGCGACGCCACCCACCGCCTCGAACACCGAGACGATGTCGCGTCCCTCCGCGCCGGTCCGGATCGTGCCGCCGTAGACGAACACCGCGGGCCGGTCGAGCCGGGCGATGGCCATGAGGCAACCCGGCATGTTCTTGTCGCAGCCGCCGAAGGCGATCAGTCCATCGAAGCTCTGCGCCCCGACGACGGTCTCGATCGAGTCCGCAATGACCTCGCGCGAGACGAGGGAGTAGCGCATGCCGGAGGTGCCCATGGAGATGCCGTCCGAGACGGTGATGGTGCTGAAGGTGACGGCCTTCGCCCCGCTCTCCTCCACCGCCGCCCCCGCGAGCCGTGCGAGCTCATCGATGTGCATGTTGCAGGGAGTGAGATTGCTCCACGTCGAGGCAATTCCCACCTGCGGCTTGCGGAAATCTTCCTCCGTGAAGCCCACTGCATGCAGCATGGCCCGCGCCGGCGCCTGCTTCAGGCCGTCGACCACGCGCTTCGAGAAGCGGCGGGGATCCGCGGCGGCAGCCGCAGCGCCGGTCCTGCCGGCGCGCTCCTTCTTCTTCATGTCAGGGTCCCGTAACGCTCGAGCAGATAACGATACACGGCGCGCACGCCCTGCGCCTCGGCGCCCACCGGGCGACCGGGCCGCTCCTTGGAATTCCAGGCAAACAAGTCGAAGTGCACCCACGCCGCCCCGCCGACGAAGCGCCTGAGGAACAGCGCGCCGAAGATCGCGCCCGCCAGTCCCGAGGACGCAACATTGTTGAGGTCGGCGATCTTGCTGCCGAGCTCGTCGTCGTAGCCCATCCACAACGGCATCGGCCAGAGCGGATCGTGCACCAGGACGCCGGCTCGGACGATCTCGCCGACCACATGCTCATCGCTGCCGAATACGGCGGGCAGCTCGGGTCCCAGGGCGACGCGGGCCGCACCGGTGAGGGTCGCGAAGTCGATGATGAGCTCCGGATGCTCGGCGTCGGCGAGCGCGAGCGCATCGGCGAGCACGAGCCGGCCCTCCGCATCCGTATTGCCGACCTCGACGGTGAGCCCCTTGCGCGTGGCGAGCACATCGCCCGGACGATAAGCATTGCCCGCGACGGCATTCTCCACTGCAGGCACGAGCAGCAGGAGCTCGACGCGCAGACGCGAGGCCATGATGAGCTGGGCGAGAGCCAGCGCCACCGCCGCCCCGCCCATGTCTTTTTTCATCAGGGCCATGCCGGCGCTCGTCTTCAGGTCGAGACCGCCGCTGTCGAAGCACACGCCCTTGCCGACCAGCGCGATGCGCGGCAGGTTCTGCTCGGGCGCGGGCGAGTGGCGCAGCTCGATGAGCCGCGGCGGCCGCACGCTCGCACGCCCGACGGCGTGGATCGCGGGGAAGTGGGCCGTCAGCAGCTCCTCACCCACCCATTCGCGAACGCGCGCACCGTGTCGCTCGCCCACGGCGCGCACGGCCGCCGCGAGCTCCTCCGGCCCGAGATCCGAGGCAGGCGTGTTGATGAGATTGCGCGCCAGCGTGAGCGCCTCGATGAGGCGCGTGATCGGCTGTACATCGATCCCGGCCGGCGGCTCGATGGTGGCACCCCGTTCCGCTTTGCCCTGCCGATAGCGATCGAAGCGATAGGTCCCATAGGCGAGACCGAGCGCGATCTGCTCCGCCTGTGCGCCCGAGAAGCGCTGAGCGAGGTGAAAGCGCCGTGCGGGCAGCCGCTCGGGCAGGCCTGCGACGTGCCAGAGCGAGAGCTCGCCGTGGCGCTTGCCCAACCCGGCCACCGCGGCAGCGATCGCGCCGCGCGCATCGGGTATGAGCAGCACCCGATGGCGCTCGGCTTTGAAGCCTTGCTCGGCGAGGAAGGTCGCCGAGCGCTCATCCTGCGTGGCGTGAAAGGCATCGAGCTCATCGTCATGGAGCAACCACAGGGGCACGGAAGCGGGCGCATCGATCATGAGCTTGAGGATCCTGGCAAGCGGCGGTGCATGAGATCTTGCATGATAGAAGATTGTATGTTGGTATTTCCGGCTACTTCGAGGGAGCTCGCATGCGATTGTATTCGCGAAAAGATGTGGACAAGAAGGCGCTACGGGGCACACGGATCGCCGTGCTCGGCTATGGCAGCCAGGGCCGCGCGCACGCGCTCAACCTGCGCGACAGCGGCTTCGAGGTGGTCGTCGGCGTGCGCAAGGGCGAGAGCTTCAGGCGTGCGCGGCGCGACGGTCTCGAGGTCAAGGAGCCTGCCGAGGCCGTCCGCGGCGCTCAGCTCATCGCGATGCTCGTGCCCGACATGACACAGAAGGCGCTGTATCGCGAGCTCAGGTCGAAGATCGAGCCCGGCGCAACCCTGCTGTTCGCGCACGGCTTCAACGTGCACTTCAAGCAGATCAAACCGCGCAAGGACCTTGACGTCGTGCTGATCGCGCCCAAGGGACCCGGCGATCTGGTCCGGCGCCAGTATCAACAGGGACGCGGCGTGCCGTGTCTGCTCGCAGTGGCGCAGGATGCCTCCGGGCAAGCCAAGGCAAAGGCGCTCGCCTATGCCGACGGCATCGGCGGCACGCGCGGCGGAGTCCTCGCGACCACCTTCGCCGAGGAGACCGAGACCGATCTGTTCGGCGAGCAGGCGGTGCTGTGCGGGGGAGCCACCGAGCTCGTGGTGAAGGGCTACGAGACGCTGGTCGAGGCCGGCTATCAGCCCGCGGTCGCGTACTACGAGTGCCTGCATGAGCTCAAGCTGATCGTCGACCTGCTGCACGAAGGCGGCATCACCAAGATGCACCGCTTCATCAGCGAGACGGCCAAGTACGGGGATCTCACCCGCGGACCGCGCATCGTCAACAAGGCGACCAAGCGTGAGATGAAGAAGATCCTCGGCGAGATCCAGCAGGGGAAATTTGCGCGGCAGTGGATCGCGGAGACCAAGCGCGGGCGGCACAAGTACTCGAAGCTGCTCAAGCAGGACCTCAAGCACTCGATCGAGAAGGTGGGCTCGCAGCTTCGAGCGCGCATGCCCTGGCTCGAGTCCGCACAGGCGTGATGGCGCCGCGGACACTGTTCGAGAAGGTCTGGGCCGCGCACGAGGTCGTACCCGAGACCCGCGATACCCCGGCCGTCCTCTACATCGACCTGCACCTGGTGCACGAGGTGACCTCACCCCAGGCCTTCAGTGTCCTCAGGTCCCTGGGCCTCAAGGTGCACCGGCCCGAGCGCACGCTCGCAACCATGGACCACTCGACCCCCACCCGCACCGATCAGGTGCTTGGCCGGGTACCGATCGCGCTCGATGCCGCTGCGCGGCAGGTCAAACAGCTCGAGCACAACGCGCGCGACTTCGGCATCGAGCTGTTCGCGATGCGCGATGAGCGGCGCGGCATCGTCCATGTGATCAGCCCGGAGCTCGGTGCCACGCAGCCCGGCATGACGGTCGTGTGCGGCGACAGTCACACGAGCACCCATGGCGCCTTCGGCGCGCTCGCCTTCGGTATCGGCACGACCGAGGTCGGACACGTCTTCGCGACGCAATGTCTGCTGCAGCGAAAGCCGCGCACCTTTGCGGTCAACGTGAACGGCACGCTGCCTCCCGGCGTCACCGCGAAGGACCTGATCCTCGGGATCATCGGCCGGATCGGCGTGGGCGGCGGCACCGGCCACGTGCTCGAGTATCGCGGCTCGACGATTCGCGCGCTGTCGATGGAAGAGCGCATGACGGTGTGCAACATGTCGATCGAGGCCGGGGCACGGGCGGGCATGATCGCGCCCGACGCGACGACCTTCGCCTACCTCGAGGCGCGCCCGCGCGCACCGCAGGGCAGCGCATGGAGCGCCGCCCTCGCGCGCTGGCGCACGCTCGGCAGCGATCCGGGCGCCCGCTTCGATGAGTCGGTCGATCTCGATGCCGCGACACTCGAGCCGATGATCACCTATGGCACGAATCCCGGCATGGTGATGCCGATCGGCGCGGCGATCCCCCGTGCGGGCGATGCGGCGCGCGAGAAGGCCCTCGACTACATGGGCTTTCGCGGCGGCGAGTCGCTCCTCGGCAAGCCGATCAACGTGGTCTTCATCGGCAGCTGCACCAACGGGCGCATCGAGGATCTGAAGGCGGCGGCTCGCATCCTCAAGGGACGCGCAGTCGCGCCCGGCGTACAGCTGCTCATCGTCCCCGGCTCGCAAGCCGTGAAGCGCGCGGCCGAGGCCGAGGGTCTCGATGAGATCTTCAAAAGCGCCGGCGCGGACTGGCGCGAGTCGGGCTGCTCGATGTGCCTCGGGATGAACGGCGACACGGTCCCGTCGGGGCACTATGCGGTGAGCACCAGCAACCGGAACTTCGAGGGACGCCAGGGCGTCGGCGCGCGCACGCTCCTCGCGAGCCCGCTCACCGCCGCAGCGAGTGCCGTGCGCGGGCGCATCACCGACCCCCGGGAGCTGATGTGAGCGGGCTCAAGCGCATCGAGTCGCACACCGTCGTGCTTGCGGCGAGCAACGTCGACACCGATCAGATCATTCCCGCGCGCTTTCTCACGACGACGGAGCGCACCGGGCTCGGCCGGCGACTGTTCGCGGACTGGCGCTATGGTGCGGACGGTGCGCCCAATGCGGACTTCGTGCTCAATCGTCCGGAAGCGGCCGGCGCGCAAGTGCTCGTGGCGGGACGCAACTTCGGCTGCGGCTCCTCGCGCGAGCATGCGGCCTGGGCGCTCAAGGACTATGGCTTTCGTGCAGTGATCAGCACCGAGATCGCCGACATCTTTCGCAGCAACGCGCTGAAGAACGGCCTGTTGCCCATCACCGTGAGCGAGGCGACGGGAGGCTGGCTCGTGGCCCATCCGGGCGCTGCCGTCGAGATCGACCTCGAGAGGCTCACGCTCACTCTGCCTACGGGACCCGTTGCCTTCGAGCTCGAGCCCTTTGCCCGCCATTGCCTGCTCGAGGGGACCGACGAGCTCGGCTACCTGCTCGGCAAGATGCCCGACATCGAGCGATTCGAAGCGGCCCGGTCGGGCTGAAGAGCGGCGCATGCACGCGTTGATCGCGGTACTTCCCGGCGATGGCATTGGCAGCGAGGTGACCGCCGAGGCGGTGCGCGTGCTCGAGCGGATCGGCACGCTGCGCGGTCATGAGTTTCGCTTCGAGTCGGCGCTCGTCGGCGGCGCGGCCATCGATGCAACGGGCGAGGCCCTTCCGCCCGCCACGCTCGAGCTGTGCCGTCGCGCGGATGCAATCCTCTTGGGTGCGGTCGGCGGGCCCCGATGGTCCGACCCCTCCGCCCGGGTGCGACCCGAGCAGGGTCTGCTCGCCCTGCGCAAGGCACTCGAGCTGTTCGCCAACCTGCGGCCCGTCGTGCCGCACCCCGCCGTCCTCGATGCCTCGCCTATCAAGGCCGAGCTGCTCACCGGAGTGGACATTCTGGTGGTGCGCGAGCTCACCGGCGGCATTTATTTCGGTGAGAAGCGGCGCACCGACACCGAGGCGGTGGATGTGTGCAGGTACACGGTTCCCGAGATCGAGCGCGTGGTGCGGATGGCGGCTGCACTCGCTCGAGGCCGACGGCGCACGCTGGTCTCGGTCGACAAGGCGAACGTGCTCGAGACCTCGCGCCTGTGGCGCAGCGTCGTTGAGCGCATCCTGCCGGCGGAGTTTCCCGAGGTACGCTTCGAGCACATGCTGGTCGATGCAGCCGCCATGCATCTGATCCGCCGGCCACGGGATTTCGACGTGCTCGTCACGGAGAACATGTTCGGCGACATCCTCACCGACGAGGCCTCCATGCTGGCCGGATCGATGGGCTTGCTGCCCTCGGCCTCGCTCGGCGCGAGCGGCCGCGACGGCCTGTACCGCGGCGGCCTGTTCGAGCCGATCCACGGCTCGGCCCCGGATATCGCAGGCCGCGGCATCGCCAATCCGTACGCCGCCCTCCTGAGCGCCGCGTTGCTCCTCAAGTACTCGCTTGGGCTCGAGATCGAGGCGCGGGCGGTGGAGAGCGCGGTGGCGGCCGCGATCGACTCCGGCGCACGCACGGCGGACCTCGCTTCCCGCGGCTCACAACCCGTGAGCACACGCACCGCGGGCGATGCGGTTCTCGCCGAGCTGCGCGCCCTGCGCTGAGCCGCTTTGCGCGGCCGGGCGCCCGCATCAACCCTCGCGCATCAGTCCTCGCCCATCAGTCCTCGGGCATCACCGCGCGGATGAGCCGCGCAGCGCCCGCATGACGCAGGAGCGCCGCCACTCGATCGAACGGCGCCATCTCCTCGAGCATCGCTTTCGTGGGCAACACGAGGAGCAGCTCCTCGCGCGCATGCCGCTGCAACGCCTCGCGCGCGCCGAGCCACACGAGCTCCTGCATCTCATTGCTCGTGAGCGCCGCCTGCTGCCCATCGGGGGCCTGTGCGAGAAAGAAGCGCGTATCGAAGCGCCGCGCCAGGGTGCGCGGCGTGATCCAGTGAGCAAAGTAGATCAAGCGATCGACCGCGAGGCGCCACCCTCTCGAGGTGCACTGCGCAGGGAGCGAGGCGCCCGAAGCCTCTGCACGCAAGGCCGCCGCCTCTTCGCCTCCCGCGAGCGAATCGCCGCGCACATACGCATACAGCAGCCCGCACTCCTCGAACGTCTCACGCAGAGCGGCGATGAAGTAGCTGAGTCCCTGCCGGGGCACACCGAGCACCTGGCTGGCCGTTCCATCATCAAGACCGGCACAGCTCGCGTACGCGAGCTCCGTGCCGTCGGCGGCATCGACCGCACCGCCGGGAAACACGAACGCGTTCGGCATGAAGCGGGCGGCGGCGCTGCGCTTGAGCAGCAAGAACTCAGGACCGCATGCTCCCTGACGCGTCACGATGAGCGTTGCGGCGGGGCTGGGCACCGCCTCGGCGTGCCCGCTCACGGCGCGCACCCGCAAGCCATCAGGCCGAGCCGCGCCAATGCCTCGCCGTCAACCCGAAGTGCCGAGGCGCCGGCGATGGCGCTCCAGCTCGGCTGTCCCCGCACGCTCGAGTCCCGCCTCGACGTCGGCGACGAGATCCTCCGCATCCTCGATGCCGACCGAGAGGCGCAGCAGTCCCGGCCCGATGCCCGCGCGCAGCCGCGCACCCTCCTCCATGCCGGCATGCGTCATGCTCGCTGGATGGGCCACCAGGCTCTCGACGCCGCCCAGGGATTCGGCAAGCGTGAAGCAGGACAGGCCGTCGAGGAAAGCGGCCACCGCATCCTCGCCCCCCGCGAGCTCGAAGCTCATCATCGCGCCGAAGCCTTGCTGCTGACGGCGCGCGAGCTCGTGTCCGGGATGACTCGACAGTCCGGGGTAGAACACCTGACGCACGGTGGGGTGCCGTGCGAGACAGGCCACCACGGCCCCGGCATTCTCCTCATGCACCTTGAGCCGTGCATGCAGCGTGCGCACACCGCGCAAACTCAAGAAGCTGTCGAACGGCGCGCCGGTGACGCCGATCGCGTTGGCCCACCAGGCCAGGCTCTCGCCGAGCTCGCGAGTTGCGGCAATCACGGCGCCCCCCACCACATCGCTGTGACCGTTGAGATATTTGGTGGTCGAGTGCAGCACCAGGTCCGCGCCGAGCGCGAGCGGTTGCTGCCACAACGGGGAGAGGAACGTATTGTCGGCGACGACGAGCGCGCCCACGGCATGGGCGGCGGTGGCCACGGCGCGAATGTCGACGATGCGCAGCAGCGGGTTGCTCGGCGTCTCGATCCACACGAGCTGGGGACGCAGCGCGAGCGCCGCCTCGAGCGCTCCCGCCTCGGTCTGATCGACGAAATCGACGCAGAGCTTGCCTTGTGCATGCAACGCCGCGAACAGCCGGTACGTTCCCCCATAGCAGTCGTGCGGAGCCAGGATGCGGGCTCGCTCGGGGAGCATCGCCACGATGAGCGTTACGGCCGCGAGCCCCGTGCAGGTGACGAGCGCCTGCGCGCCCCCTTCCAAATCGGCGAGCGCGCTTGCGAGCGCATCACGCGTCGGGTTGCCCGAGCGCGTGTAATCGTAGCGGCGCGGCTTGCGATAGCTCTCGAAGGAGAAATTGCTGGAGAGATAGATCGGCGGCACCACCGCCCCGTACTGCCTGTCCGATTCGAGCGCGGCACGCACCGCGCGTGTTGCCGGTGCCTGCGGCCGCCTCGGGTTGGATCGGGGGGGAATCTTTCCGCTCATGTGATGTGCTCCGCCAGCGCTTGTCGAATGATGGGGGTGAGCGCCGCGCCCTCCTTGAGGAACGCGTCGTGTCCGAAGATGGAATTGATCTCGATCAGCTGGCGCGGCCCGTTCAAGCGCGCCGCCAGCGCCTGCATGTCGTGGAACGGCACGAGCTGATCCTCGCGCACGGCGATCAGGATGGCCGGCGTGCGCACGAGCGTGGCGTCCATGCGGTGCAGATCGATCGACTCGCTCAATACGAGAAAAGTCTCCGCCCGGTACTTCTGCACGTAATCATCGCCGCGCGCGAACAGGTAATCCTCGATCGGGAAGCGGAAGCGGTCCGCGGTGCGCACGGGCGGCCCGCCGAAGCGCAGATCGAACTCGACGGCGCTGCGATAGGTCGCCATGGCGAGCGCACGCGCCAGCTTGAGTCCCGCCGGCCCATCGCCGCGCGCAATCGCCTCGCGTACGATCTGGCGCTGCACGCTGCGCCAGGCGGTCGAGAGGACCTGCGACTTGTCCGCCGCGCTCAGCACGACGATGCGGCCGATCAGACCTGGATGACGCGCAGCGAAGCACAGCGCCACCATGCCGCCGTAGGAGGCGCCCACGATCGCGTGCAACGCCGGAAGACCGAGATGGCGGGCCACCTCTTTCAAGGCTTCGGCTTGATCGAACGAGCTCAACGGCGGGAAGTGCCCTCCCGACGCCGGTGCCGAGCTGTCCCCTCGTCCTCCGAGGTAGTCGATGCCGAGGATGCGATAGCGGCGGGTGTCGATGCCGAGATCCGGCCCGACGATTTCGGGCCACCACCCCTCGGCGCCGCCTACCACGCGATGCGCGGAGATTCCTCCCAGCACCGCAACCACCGGGCCCTCGGCCGGGCCCTCGAGGCGATAAGCGATGTGTGCCTCGGCGAGACGGTCGCCGTGGTGCAGCGGCCAGTCGCGCCCGAGCGGCAGCACGGCTTCGCGCACGACGAATCCCGACGCGTGCTCGACAGCGCTTGAGCCGTGCTTGGATTTATGGGACACCGACCGCTCGCTCCTCGATGGTTGACATAACCCCTGAGGAGCGTCGCCGCTCGGCGCGTCGCGCGGTGTGAATCACCGGCCTTGCGGCTCATCTACCGGAACTGGACCTGGCCGTTCCGCAGGAGTTGGCACCGTTCCTTGAGGGCACGCGGCCTTCGCGGTGGTTGCCCCGGCTTCGAAGGGCCTTTCCCTCAGCCGGTCTAGATGAGCCGGGAGATGGTAAGCACCGCTCGACACAACGTCAAGCTTCTGTACTGGGCCATAACATCTTGCACTCAGGCCCGATGTGAGCGGCGAGGATATCAAGTGGAGTCTTCAGGCCCAAGGCGTGGTGTGGTCGCTGGGTGTTAAACCATTCGAGCCAGTCGAGCAGGCGCTGGTTAAATTCC